>NZ_BACU01000565.1 GCF_000333275.1 Azospirillum sp. B4
CTGCTGGCTGAGGCTGGCCGGCGGGTCATCGCCATCGATCCCCGCGGGACCGGTGATTCGGACCGGCCGCTCACCGGTTACGACCTGGGCACGGTGGCGGCCGACATGCATGCGCTGGCGGACGCCCTGGGCCTGCTGTCCGCCGGTCCGATCGATGTCGCCGGCCACGATGTGGGCACCTGGATCGGGCACGCCTATGCCGCCGACTGGCCGGCCGACGTCCGCCGGCTGATCCTGGTGGACGCGGCCCTGCCTGGCATCACGCCCCCACCGCCACCGGGCATTCCGTCGGATGAGGCCAACGCCCGCACCTGGCACTTCGCCTTCAACCGGCTGGACGACCTGCCGGAGGTGCTGATCCAGGGGCGGGAGCGCGCCTATCTCAGCCACCTGTTCCATGCCAAGTCGGTGAACCGCTGGGCCATCGGACCGGCCGATCTGGATGAATACGTGCGCATCCTGTCCGCCCCCGGCGCGCTGCGCTCGACCTTCGCCTACTACCGCGCCGCCTTCCGTGACCAGGCGCTGGCGGCGGCCCGCGCGCGGGCGGAGCGGGGCCTTGCCCTGCCCATCCTGGCGGTGGGGGCCAAGGCCGGCGTGGGCACCGTGCTGGCCGATACCTTGCGGGGGCACGCGTCCGACGTGCGCGGGCATGTCCTGGACTGCGGCCACTATGTGCCGGAGGAAGCGCCGGATGAGCTGGTCGCGCTGCTGCTGGAATTCCTCGGCGGATGACCGATCGGCCCCAGGCCCGCTTGACGCCGCGCGCGGCCCTGTTCCACGCTGGGGCATGCCCTCGCCCCGACCAGAACCGTTCATCGAGTCCTCGCCCATGGAGCGGGCCTTCGCCGAAGCCGCGTCCGCGGCCGCGCGGGGGGAGGTGCCGGTGGGCGCCGTCATCGTCGATCCGGCCACGGGGGCGGTGCTGGCCGCCGCCTCCAACCGGACGGAGGAACTGGCCGACCCCACGGCGCACGCCGAGGTGTTGGCCATCCGCGCCGCGTGCGCGGCCTTGGGACAGCCGCGCCTGCCGGGCCTGGACCTTTACGTGACGCTTGAGCCGTGCGCGTTGTGCGCCGCCGCCATCAGTTTCGCCCGGCTGCGGCGGGTCTATTTCGGGGCTTATGATCCCAAGGGCGGGGCGGTGGAACACGGACCCCGCTTCTTCGGCCAGCCCACCTGCCACCACGCGCCGGAGACCTACGGCGGATTGCAGGAACGGCGGGCGGGCGCCCTGCTGCGGGGCTTCTTCAGGGAACGTCGTTAGCGCTCAACCCAGGAAAGGAACCGTATGCCGCTCTACCGGGACGATTATGGCGCCTTGTACTGGTCCTTGCGCGGCGATGTGACGGGCGAGGTGGTGCGCGACACACCCTTCCATAAGGATGCGGGCACCCGGATGCTGCGGGTGCGGCCTGGGCAGGAACGGCGGCTGCTGTGGATGGTGCGGGGCATGCTGGCCCTGCTGGGGCTTGAGGCCCTGGGCCTGGTGTCCCTGGCGGTGGCGCGGCTGACAGGGCTGGTGACCATCCCCGAGGGCTGGCCGATGGCGTTGGCCGTCAACGTCCTGATGCCGCCCTTCATCCTGTCGATGATGGCCCAGTCGGTGCTGGTGCCGCTGTCCTGCGAGTCGGCGACCCTGCGCCACCCCGTCCGTCTGGTGCCGGGGCAAGCGCGCAGCCTGGTGCTGGCGCCCCTGATCTATGTCCTGGGGCCGGCCCTGTATGGGGCCGGTGTGCTGCTGGTTGCGCCCCGTCGATTGGTGGCGGAGATGATAGACCTCTTGCGGCGGGCCGACTGGGCGGAAAAGGGGATCGCCCTGGTGCCGACGCTAGCCAGCCTGGCCTTCTTCGCCTGGATGGTCCGGCAGTGCTGGCTGGCCTGGGTGGGCTCCCGCCGCCGGCCGCCGACCCAACACCCGACCTTGCGGGTGGCGGCGTCGGGTGAGCGGCGGCGGGACCGCACCGGTTCTTAGGCCTCAGGCTTTTCCTCAGGCGCCGCTTCGGCCGTTGGCGCCTCTTCCGCCTTGGTCTCAGCGGCGGCCTTCTCAGCGCGGTAGGCGTTGAAAGCGATCTTCACCGAGCGCGCGGCCTCGCTGTCCGGATAAGTCGCCGCCCACTGGTCGGCGCGGTCGGCGGCGGCGTCGCCGTTGCCGCTCTGCGCCATCACCGTCAGGGCGCGGGCGTAGAACTGCTGCGGCACCGGGTGGGCCGGGGTGGTCTGGATCAGCACCCAGATGATCTGGGCGGCCTCTTCGGCGCGACCCATGGCGATCAGGGTGTCGGCCAGGGCCAGGCGGGCGTCGCCCTGGGACGGGTCCAGGGTGGCGCAGGCGTGGAATTCGGCCGCGGCCGCGTCCAGGCGGCCGGTGTTGCGCAGGATCAGGCCCAGGTTGAAGCGGGTCTCCGCCCGGTTCGGGTCCAGCTCCAGTGTGCGGCGCCAGGCGTCCTCCGCCCCGGCCAGGTCGTTCTTCTGGCCGGCGGCCACGCCCAGGGCGTGCCAGGCTTCGGTGAACTGCGGGTTCAGTTCCACGGCGCGCTGGAAGCTCTCGATCGCCTCATCCACCTTGCCCTGGGCCAGCAGGGCCATGCCCAGATTCTGGTAGGGCGGCGGGTGGTTGGGGTTCAGCGACCGCGCCTTCTTCAGTGCCGTCACCGCCTCCTCCAGCTTGCCCAACCCTTGCAGCACGGCGCCCAGGTTGGACCAGGCCACGCGGATTTCCGGGACGGACGCGTAGATGCGGATGATGGCGCGGTAGGCGTTCTCCGCCTCCTTCAGCCGGCCCTGGCGGTGCAGGTCGGCGGCCACGCGCATGTCGTTGACGAAGGGCGCGCCGGCATTGGCGTCCTTGGAGATTTCCGCGATGCGGCGGCGGCGGTCCTGGCGATTCATGATCTCGTGTCCCTCAAAACGGCTGGTGCCCCGTGCTGGGGCGCCGGCCTTATCCCTGCTTCTGTTCCCGCTCTATCGCGCGCCAGCCGATGTCCCGGCGGCAGAACCCTTCCGGCCAGCGGATGCGGTCCACCGCCTGATAGGCCCGGGCCTGCGCCTGCGCCACGGTCTTGGCCGTCGCCGTCACGCCCAGCACCCGGCCGCCGTTGGCCAGCACGCTATCGCCATCTGCCTTCGTGCCGGCGTGGAAGACGGTGACCCCGTCGACCTTGCCCGCATCCTCCAGCCCCCCGATGGCGGTGTTCTTCACATAATCACCCGGATAGCCCTGGGCCGCCATAACCACGCACAGGGCGGGGTCGTCATGCCAGCGCACGTCGACATGGTCCAACTGCCCGTCGCAGGTGGCCAGCAGCAGCGGCACGATGTCGGACTTCAGGCGGCGCATCAGTACCTGGCATTCCGGATCGCCGAAGCGGGCGTTGAATTCGATCAAGCGTGGCTTGGGTCCTTCGGGCCCCGCAACGATCATCAGCCCGGCGATCAGCACGCCGGTGAAGGGCTGCCCCTCCGCCGCCATGCCCCGGACCGTGGGCTCCACGATCTCGCGCATCACCCGGTCCTGCAACTCGGGCGTCAGGACGGGGGCGGGGGAATAGGCGCCCATGCCGCCGGTGTTGGGGCCTTGGTCGTGGTCGAATACCCGCTTGTGGTCCTGCGCGCCCACCAGGGGCAGGGCGTGGGTGCCGTCGCACAGGGCGAAGAAGCTGGCCTCCTCCCCGTCCATGAACTCCTCGACCACCACCTCGGCGCCGGCGCTGCCGAAGCGGCCGTGCAGCATGGCGTCGTCGATGGCGGCGATGGCCTCCTCCAGGGTCGTGGCGATGACCACGCCCTTGCCGGCGGCCAGGCCGTCGGCCTTGACCACGATGGGGGCGCCCTGCGCGGTGGCGTAGGCCTTGGCGGCGTCGGCGTCGGTGAAGCGCTTGTAGGCGGCCGTGGGCACGCCGTACTTGGCGCAGATGTCCTTCATGAAGCCCTTGGAGCCTTCCAGGGCGGCGGCCGCCTGGCTGGGGCCGAAGGCCTTAATGCCGGCGGCCGTCAGGCGATCCACCAGGCCCAGCACCAGGGGCTGTTCAGGCCCCACCACCACCAGGTCCACCGCGTTGGCCGTGGCGAAGGTCACCAAGCCGTCGACGTCGTCGGCCTTGATGTCCACGCAGTGGGCCACGTCGCGGATGCCGGCGTTGCCGGGCGCGCACCACAGCGTGCCGCACAGGGGGGAGGCGGAGATGGCCCAGCACAGCGCATGCTCCCGCCCGCCGGATCCGACCACCAGGATCTTCATCGCCACTACTCCCGATCACGATTCCATCTGTTGAGCGGGTGCTTGTATCATGCCCGCGCCATGACTCAAGACTTCCCCGACTCATCCCCCTCCCCGGGGGCGCCCCACGGTTCCGATCTCGGCTACGGCGGCGCCACGCCCGTCGCCGGCGGCAACCTGCCGGAACTCAGCGTTTCCGACCTGTCGCGCGCCTTGAAGCGCACGGTGGAGGAGACATTCGGCTATGTCCGCGTGCGCGGCGAGGTCAGCCAGCCCAAGCGCGTCTCCTCCGGCCACCTGTACCTGCGCCTGAAGGACGACCAGGCGGTGATCGAGGCCGTGTGCTGGAAGGGCACGGTGATGCGCCTGGCCGTGAAGCCGGAGGACGGGATGGAGGTGGTGTGCACCGGCCGCCTGACGACATACCCCGGCCGTTCGCAATACCAGCTGATCATTGAGACCATGGAGCTGGCGGGCGAGGGCGCGCTGCTCAAGATGCTGGAGGAGCGCAAGCGTCGGCTGGCGGCCGAGGGCCTGTTCGATGCGCAGCGCAAGCGGCCACTGCCCTTCCTGCCCCGCGTCATCGGCGTTGTGACCTCCCCCACCGGCGCCGTCATCCGCGACATCCTGCACCGGTTGGCCGACCGCTTCCCCCGCCATGTCCTGCTGTGGCCGGTGGCGGTGCAGGGCGAACAGGCGGCGGCCCAGGTGGCCCGCGCCATCCAGGGCTTCAACGCCATCGCCCCCGGCGGCTCCGTGCCCCGGCCCGACCTGCTGATCGTGGCGCGCGGCGGCGGCAGCCTGGAAGACCTGATGCCCTTCAATGAGGAGATCGTGGTGCGGGCGGCGGCGGCCAGCCAGATCCCGCTGATCTCCGCCGTGGGGCACGAGACCGACACGACGCTGATCGACTTCGCCTCCGACCGCCGGGCGCCCACCCCCACCGCCGCCGCCGAGATGGCGGTGCCGGTGCGGGCGGAACTGCTGGCCCAGGTGATGGAATGCGGCCGCCGGCTGGAAGGCACGGCCAACCGCCTGCTGGGCGAGCGCCGGTCGCGGGTGGAGGGGCTGGCCCGGGGCCTGGGCGACCCCCGCGCCCTGCTGGAAGGGTGCACCCAGCGCCTGGATGACCGGGGGGAGCGCCTGACGCTGTCCATGTCCGGCCTGATCCGCCGCCACCGGGCGGAGGTGGCGAAGCTGGGCGCCGGCCTGCGCCACCCGGCCCAGGTGCTGGGCTTGGCCTATGCCCGCCTCGATATCGCCCAGCGTGGTTTGTCCGGCGGCGTCACCCGCCTGATGACCGACCGCACGACCCGCGCCCAGACGCTGGCGCAGCGTCTGACGTCCCAGCCCCTGGTGCGCCGGGCGGAAGAGGGTGGGGTGCGCCTGGCCGACCTGGGCCGCCGGCTGGATGCCAGCTTCGGCCGCGCCGTGGCCGACGGCGCCCGCCGGCTGGAGGGCCAGGCCAAGCTGCTGGAGACGCTCTCCTACCGGGGCGTGCTGGCCCGGGGTTTCGCCCTTGTGACCACCGCCGACGGTCATCCCCTGACCAGGGCGGCCGACGCGCCGGCCGGCGGCCGGGTGCGGGTGGAGTTCATCGACGGCGCCGTGGGCGCCACGCTGGATGGGGACGGCGCGCCGATACCGGAAAAGCCGGCTCCGACGCAGCGCGAATCGGCGCCAAAGCCACGACCGGCCGGGCGACCGGGTGGCCAGGGCAGCCTGTTCTAGAAACCTTTCGGCCAGCGGCGATGGGTCCACAGCCACTGGCCGGGATTCTCCAGCACCCACCGTTCCAGCAGTTGGTTCACCGCCACGGTGACGGCGCGGATGTCGGCCGGGCGGTCGCCGGTGGGGGCGGGCAGGTCCATGGGCGGGAAGACCTGGATGCGGAAGCGCGCGCCCTTGGGTGCCCGCGTCACCCGCATGGGCACCACCACGGCGCCGTGGCGGACCACCACGTCGCCGGCGATGGTGCCGGTCATGGCGTCATGGCCCAGGAAGGGCACGGCGATGCCCTCGTTCAGCTTCTGGTCGGCCAGGATGCCCAGGATGCCGCCGGCCCGCATGGCGGCCAGGATGCCCTTGGCCGAGGCGCGGCCCTTGGGCACCAGGGTGGTGCCCAGCTCGCCCCGCGCCTGGGCCAGCAGCTTGTCCACCGACGGGTTGTTGGGCGCGCGGTAGATGGCGGTCATGGTGGTGCCGCACTTGAACACCGTCATCGCCACCAGTTCCCAGTTGGCGAAATGGCCGGTCAGGATGACGCCGGGCTTGCCGTCGGTCACCAGACCCCGGACGTGTTCCGCGCCGACCAGATCCACCCGCTGCTCCCACTCGCGCGAGATGGTCTTCAGGTGCGGGTATTCGGCCATGGTGCGGCCCAAATTGTCCCAGCATTCCCGCGCCACGCGGTTCCGCGCGGCGGCGTCCAGCTGGGGCATGGCCCGTTCCAGGTTGCGCAACACCGTGGCGTTGCCCCCCAGGCGCGGCCCCAGCGTGCGGCCGACCCAGCCGCCCAGGTCCGACGCCGTGTCGGCCGGCAACAGGCCCAGCAGGCGGAACAGGGCGCGGACGCAGAAGGCTTCCAGGGGATAGCCCAGGGTGCGGGTCAGGGAACGGCGCAGGGGGCTGTGGTTAGCCATCGGTGTCTCTGGAGGTGTCCCTGGGGATGTCTCTTGTCACGCGGTCCAGCAGCGCGTCCAGCGCGCCGTCGTCCTGGAAAGTCAGCACCACCGGCAGGGCGGTGACCCGGGCCTGGACCGCGGGCGGCAGGCGCACCCAGTCCTTCTCCGTCGTCAGCGGGGTGGCGCCCAGGTCGGCCGCCTGGTCCAGCAATCGGCCGATCTCGCTTTCCGTATAGGGATGGTGGTCGGGAAAGGGAACCCCCCGGGCCAGCGACAGGCCCATGTCGCGGCAGGTGTCGAAGAACTTCTGCGGCCGGCCGATGCCGGCGAAGGCCAGGACCGTGCGGCCGGCCAGCGTCGCCGCCACGTCCGCGTCCGGCACCAGCCGGGCGGCCAGCACGGGCACGGCGGGGGCCAATCCGGCCGCCCGCGCCCCAGCCCCGGTGCGGTCGGCGCCCACGATCACCACGCCATGCGCACGGGCCAGGCCGTCGGCCAGCTCCTCCCGCAAGGGCCCGGCGGGAATGACCCGGCCGTTGCCGAAGCCGGCGCCACCATCGACCACCAGCAGGGACAGGTCCTTGGCTAGGGCCGGGTTTTGGAAGCCATCGTCCATGACTACCGCCTGGGCGCCGCCGTCGCGGGCGGTGCGGGCGCCGGCCAGGCGGTCGGCCGATATCCAGGCGGGGGCTGATCGGGACAGCAGCAGCGGCTCGTCCCCCACGTCGGCGGCGACATGCGCGGCCGGGTTGACCTGAACGGGACCCCGCAGTCGTCCGCCATAGCCGCGCGACAGATAGTGCGCCCGGATGCCGCGCACCAGCAGGCGGCGCATCACGGCCTGGGCCAGCGGTGTCTTGCCGGCGCCGCCCGCCACCAGGTTGCCGATGCAGACGACGGGGATGCCCACCCCTTGCGGCGCTGTTCCGGCCAGGCGCCGGCGGGCGCCGGCGGCGTAGAGCGCGCCCAGGGGGCCCAGCAGCGCCGCCGCCAGCCCCGGCGGCCGGTACCAGAAGGCGGGGGCCTTCACGGTGGGTCCCCGGGAGCGTGTTCAGGCAGCGTCATGCCGGCTTCCGCCAGCAGGGGTGCCAGGGCGGCCATCACCCGGTCCACGGCGTGGCGGTTGTCGTCGGCCACCGCCTTGGCGGCGGCGGCCTGGGCCTCACGGGCTTCGGGATCGGTCAGCAGGGTGTGCACGGCGTCCGCCAGGCCGTCCACGTCCGCCACCCGGCGGGCGCCGCCGGCGGCCTCCAGCGTCGCGGCGATCTCCGCGAAATTGTGCATGTGCGGGCCGTAGACGATGGCGGCGCCCAATTGCGCCGGCTCGATGGGGTTGTGCCCGCCGACCGGCACGAAGGATCCGCCGACGGCGGCCACGGGCGCCAGGCGGAAGAACAGGCCCAGTTCCCCCAGCGTGTCGGCCACGTGCAGGGCGTCGCCGGGGCCTGGCAGGGCGCCGGTGGCGCGGCGGCTGACGGTCAGGCCCTGGGCCTCGACGGCGGCGGCGATCTCCGGCCCCCGCGTGGGGTGGCGGGGCGCCACCAGGGTCAGCAGGCCGGGGATGCGAGGGGCCAGGCGCCGGTGAACCTGGGCGGCCAGGTCGTCTTCGCCCGGATGCGTGCTGGCGAAGACCCAGGTGGAGCGGCCGCCGATGGCGGTCCGCAGCGCCGCCAGGGCCTCCGGCTCCGCCGGCAGCGGGCTGGTGGAGTATTTCAGGTTGCCGACGCAACGCACGTCGGCCAGGCCCAGGTCGCGCAGGCGGTCGGCCTCCGTCGCCGTCTGGGCCAGCGCCAGGCGGAAGGTGGACAGCAGGCGGTGGGCGGTGCGCGGCGCGCGGCGCCAGTTGCGGTGGCTGCCGGCCGACAGGCGGGCGTTGACCAGGGCCGTGGGCACGCCCCTCTTGCGCAGGACGCGCAGCAGGTTGGGCCAGAACTCCGATTCGATCCACAGGGCGGCATCGGGCCGCCAGTGGTCGATGAAGCGGGCAACGGCCGCCGGCAGGTCCACCGGCACGAACTGGTGGAGGGCACCCGGTGGCAGCCGCTTGGCCATCAGGGTGGCGGAGGTGACGGTGCCGGTGGTGACCAGCACGGTGGGCCGGGGCGCCAGCGTCAGCAGCCGGTCGATCAGCGGCAGCACGGCTAGCGACTCGCCCACGCTGGCGGCATGCAGCCAGATCAGCCGGCCCTCGGGGCGGGGCAGGCCGGGGTGACCCAGGCGTTCAGGCAGTCGGTTCGGGTCTTCCTTGCCGGCGGCCAGCCGGTGGTCCAGCAGGCGGCGGACGGCCGGGCCGGCCAGGGCGGTCAGCCCGCGATAAAGCGCTTCCAGCATGCCGATCGTGTTCGGGAACAGCGGGGCGGCGGGGACACCCGCCGCAGTCGCCGCCACCCTAGAGCCGCCCGCGCGTAACCGCAAGCGGGGCTCAGCTGGCCTGCTTGGCTTCTTCCGCCGGTGGATCCAGCACCGGATGGCCGCGGAAGGGGCGCAGGTTGTTCAGGAACTGCGCGGCGGACGCGGACCAGGAGAAGGTCAGGGCATGGCGCCGGCACTTGTCGCCCGGTATCTCCAGCGCCGCCAACGCGGCCTTCCGCAGGTCCTCGTCCAGCACGGCCACGTCCGACCCCGCCAGCACGTCCAGCGGGCCCGGCACCGGATAGGCGGCCACCGGCACGCCGGAGGCCAGCGCCTCCAGCAGCACCAGGCCGAAGGTGTCGGTGCGGGAGGGGAAGACGAAGACGTCGCCGGCGGCGTAGTGCCTGGCCAGATCCTCGCCGTGCTGGGGGCCTACGAACTGGGTGGCCGGGTATTTGGCCTTCAAGTCGTCCAGCTGCGGGCCGCCGCCCACCACCACCTTGGTGCCGGGCAGGTCCAGCGACAGGAAGGCCTCGATGTTCTTCTCCACCGCCACCCGGCCGACATACATGAAGATCGGGCGCGGGAAAGGCAGGAAATCCTTCTCGCGCGGGCGGAACAGGTCGGTGTCCACGCCGCGCGACCAGCGCTTGATGTTGCGGAAGCCGCGGTCCTTCAGGTCGTTCTCGATGGACGGGGTGGCCACCATGACGGCCGAGGCAGGCGCGTGGAATCGGCGCACCAGGGCGTAGCTGAGGCGCAGCGGAACCGGGAAGCGGTCGCGGACGTATTCTGGGAAGCGCGTGTGGTAGGCGGTGGTGAAGGGGATGCGCCGGCGCAGGCAATAGCGCCGGGCGGCCAAGCCCAAGGGGCCTTCCGTCGCGATGTGGATGGCGTCGGGCTGGATCTCGTCGATCATTCGGCGCAGCCTGGCGCCGGGCCTCAGCGCCAGGCGGATTTCCGGATATGTGGGCATGGGCACGGTGCGGAAGCGGTCGGGGGCGATGACCTCGACCTCATGGCCCAACTGGCGCAGCTCGTCCCGCGTCGTGGTCAGGGTGCGGACCACGCCGTTGACCTGGGGGTGCCAGGCGTCCGTGACGATGAGGATCTTCACGCTGCAGCCTTCTGCGTCGTCCCACCCGGTTGCCCGGGCGCCCGTGCCGCCGCGCGCTTGCGCACCTCGTCCGCCCAGTGAATGATCTCCAGCGTGCCGTCGGCGTGTTCGACCAAAGCGGTGCACGATTCCACCCAATCCCCGTCGTTGCAGTAGAGGATGCCGCCCATGTCACGCATCTCGGCGTGGTGGATGTGGCCGCAAATGATGCCGTCGACCTGGCGGCGCTTGGCCTCGTCGGCCAGCGCCTGCTCGTAGTTGCCGATGAATTCCACCGCTTTCTTGGTGCGGTTCTTCAAGTAGGCGGACAAGGACCAGTACTGGAAGCCGAAGCGGCGGCGGGCGGCGTTCAGCCAGGTGTTTAGGGTCAGCAGCACCGTGTAGGCGCTGTCCCCGACATAGGCCAGCCACTTGGCGTACTTCACCACCGCGTCGAACAGGTCGCCGTGCAGCACCAGGAAGCGGCGGCCGTCGGCGGTGGTGTGGATGGTGTCTTCCAGGATGGTGACGCCGCCGAACTGCAGCCCGATGAAGTCGCGGAAGACCTCGTCATGGTTGCCGGGGATCAGGAAGACCTTGGCGCCCTTGCGCACCCGGCGCAGCACCTTCTGCACGACGTCGTTGTGGCTCTGCGGCCAGTACCAGCCCTTCTTCAGGCGCCAGCCGTCGACAACGTCGCCCACAAGGTACAGGTACTCCGACTCGGTGTGCTTCAGGAAATCCAGCAGCATGTCGGCCTGGCACCCCCGGGTTCCCAGATGCAGGTCCGACAGCCAGATGCTGCGGTAGCGCCGCGGGGCCTCGTGTTCCGTCTCCATGTCCGTCTCCATCCTACGCCCCCGAGATGACCCACAAGAGACAATCAATAGTAATGTTGACAGGCCTATACCGCAGCATGTAGGGCAAGACAAATGGTGATAAGGGTGAGTTCAAGGAATTCACCATATATTCACGAGGCATTCATAAATATGTCTTCCGCCCTTCACTTGGCTGTCACGGAACCACTGGCCGCTGCCGCGCGCCGTCTATTGATCATTCACAATCCCGTGGCGGGGCGCCGGCGGCGGGGCCTGATGGGCCGCGTGGTCGATGTCTTGCGCCAGGGCGGGGCGGATGTGGTGGTGGTGGAAACCACCGGTCCGCGCGACGCGGAGCGGCTGGCGACCCTGGCGGCCACCGGCGCCCTGACGCAGGGTCGCATCCCCGACGCGGTGGTGGCCTCGGGCGGCGACGGCACCATCAACGAGGTGGTGAACGGCCTGCTGGCCGCGCCGACGCTCGCGCCGCCGGCCCTGGGCCTGATCCCCCTGGGCACGGCCAACGTGCTGGCGGCGGAGTTGGACCTGCCGTCCGGCGTGGCCGACCTGGCGCGTACCCTGGCCGGGGCGGTGCCGCGCACCATCCATGCCGGCCGCGCCAACGGCCGCCTGTTCACCATGATGGCCGGCGTGGGGCTGGACGCCCATGTGGTGGAAGGGGTGGACCCGGCGGTAAAGCGCCGCTTGGGCAAGGGCGCCTATGTCCTGGAAAGTCTGGCCCAGATCGCCCGCTGGCCCAGCCCGCGCTACCATGTGGTGACGCAGGACGCGGCCGGCCGCCGGCAGGAGCACGAGGCCGCGTCCTGCATCGTGGCCAAGGGGCATTTCTACGGCGGGCGCTTCGTTTGCGCCCCGGACGCCCGGCTGGACGAGGGCGGATTCCACGTCTGCCTGTTCACGGACGGTGGCCGCCTGGCGGCGCTGGGCTATGGCGCGGCGCTGGTCGCCGGACGGCTGGCCCGGTGGGGCGCCTTAGGGGGGAATGAAGGCCGGCGGGGATTGGGATACCGCGTGGTGCCCGCCGTGCGGGTGCGCATCGAAGGGCCGCTGGGCGATCCGGTGCAGGGGGATGGCGACACCATCGCCCGCCTGCCGGTGGATATGGAAACGGCGGCGCCGTTCCGTGTGCTGGCGCCGCCGCTCCGCCCCGTGTCCCGTCTGCCCTGAAGGGGCGCTGGTCTGCCCCTGGGTGTCAAATCCAGGCAACGCTACTCAAGAACCACTGGTCAAAGACAACGCTACGCTACGTCACGCGACTCAAAACGACAGTCAGGCATTACCAACCGAAGGCCACGTCCAAATCAGGCAACGGGTGCTTACGAACGGGCGCCCCGTGCAGGGCCGCCCCCTCGTTCTTTAGTATCAACGGCCCGTCTGGGCGCCGGCCTCGGCGGTGGCGCGCGGCACGCGGCCACGCCACACCGACAGGCATTCCTCGGCGCTTTCGCCGGTACCGATGCAGTACCAGCCGCGACGGTCGTTGAAGTACAGGCGGTAGGTGCCGCGGCGGTCGCGCTCGAAGCGGAAGACCGGGCGGTCCAGGTTGGGGAAGCGCACGATCAGCTGGTCATGATCCGGCGCGGTATGGCGGCTCACCGCTTCCCACAGGCCGCGCTCCAGCTTGGGCTGGGCGACACTGTTCCATTCGGTGAGATCGAAAGGGGTGAAGCGGGCAGAGGAGAAGGGGACGACAGTCATGACTCACCAGCACTCTGCCACCCTGGATCGGAGATGTCCGGACGGCGCCGGACTTTTTCGTCTGTGCGCCGGGTGGCTTTGGCGCGTTGGGTGCACTATGCGGCCCCAACTGTTAATGGCGCCTTAAAGGCCTTCGCTCACCCGTGGGATAGTATGCTTTCGATGGAGTGCGGCAGTTGCGCCCTGCGGCATCCTGTGTTAAGTGCACGACGCCCGACGCCGGGGTGGTTTTCACCCGGTTCGGACCCACAATGCTAAGGCCCTGAAATCCTTCAGGTCTGCGGATTAACCGAGGTTTCCAGGTGGCATCCCAAGGGACAGTCGTATCCGGACTGGCGGCCCGCTACGCGGCGGCGCTGTTCGACCTTGCCGACGAGCAGAAGGCGCTGGACCAAACCGCGCAGGACTTGACGTCGCTCAAGCAGGTTCTCGCCGAAAGCGCAGACCTGCGTCGCGTTGTGCGCAGCCCCGTCCTGTCGCGTGCCGAGCAGGCGCGCGCCATGGAGGCGGTGCTGGCCCAGGCGGGCACGTCCGAGCTTGTGCGCAAGTTTATTGGTCTGGTGGCCCAGAACCGCCGGCTTTTCGCCCTGGACGGCATGATCGCCGCCTTCCTCGCCGAGCTGGCCCAGCGCCGCGGCGAGGAGACGGCCACCGTCGTCTCGGCCCGTCCGCTGACGGACGACCAGCTGTCGGAAGTGACCGACGCGCTGAAGAAGGCTCTGGGCTCCAAAGTTTCCGTCGCCGCCAGCGTCGACCCGACGTTGCTGGGCGGCATGATCGTTAAGGTCGGATCGCGCATGATCGACAGTTCCGTGCGCACCAAACTGACCAAGCTGAAAATCGCCATGAAAGGGGTGGGCTGATGGAAATCCGCGCCGCAGAGATTTCCGCGATCCTGAAACAGCAGATCGCGAATTTCGGCACCGAGGCCGACGTTGCTGAAGTGGGCCAGGTGCTCTCGGTCGGCGACGGTGTTGCCCGCATCCATGGCCTGGACAAGGTCCAGGCCGGTGAGATGGTGGAGTTCCCGGGCGGGATCAAGGGCCTGGCCCTGAACCTGGAAGCCGACAACGTCGGCGCCGTGATCTTCGGCGACGACCGCGCCATCAAGGAAGGCGACACGGTGAAGCGCACCGGCGCCATCGTCGAGGTTCCGGTGGGCCGCGGTCTGCTGGGCCGCGTCGTGGACGGCCTGGGCAACCCCATCGACGGCAAGGGCCCCCTGGTCGACGTCGTGCGCAAGCGCGTCGAGGTCAAGGCCCCCGGCATCATCCCGCGCAAGTCGGTGCACGAGCCCATGCAGACCGGCCTGAAGGCCGTGGACGCCCTGGTGCCCGTCGGCCGTGGCCAGCGTGAGCTGATCATCGGCGACCGTCAGACCGGCAAGACCGCCGTCGCCATCGACGCCTTCATCAACCAGAAGGGCATCAACGCCGGCGGCGACGAGTCCAAGAAGCTCTACTGCATCTACGTGGCCGTCGGCCAGAAGCGCTCCACGGTCGCCCAGATCGTGAAGACGCTGGAGGAAGCCGGCGCGATGGAATACTCCATCGTCGTGGCCGCCACCGCGTCCGAGCCGGCGCCCCTGCAGTACCTGGCGCCCTACACCGGCTGCGCCATGGGCGAGTTCTTCCGCGACAACGGCATGCACGCCCTGATCGTGTACGACGACCTGTCCAAGCAGGCCGTCGCCTACCGTCAGATGTCCCTGCTGCTGCGCCGCCCGCCGGGCCGTGAAGCCTACCCCGGCGACGTGTTCTACCTGCACAGCCGCCTGCTGGAGCGCGCCTGCAAGATGGCCGACGGCTATGGCGCCGGTTCGCTGACGGCGCTGCCCATCATCGAAACCCAGGCGGGTGACGTGTCGGCCTACATTCCGACGAACGTCATCTCCATCACCGACGGCCAGATCTTCCTGGAAACGGGTCTGTTCTACCGTGGCATCCGCCCGGCCATCAACGTCGGCCTGTCGGTCAGCCGCGTCGGCTCCGCCGCCCAGATCAAGGCGATGAAGCAGGTCGCCGGCACCATCAAGCTGGAACTGGCCCAGTACCGCGAGATGGCCGCCTTCGCCCAGTTCGCCTCCGACCTGGACGCCGCCACCCAGCGCCTGCTGAACCGTGGCGCCCGCCTGACCGAACTGCTGAAGCAGCCGCAGTACAGCCCGCTGCCGGTGGAAGAGCAGGTGGTCTCCATCTTCGCCGGCGTCCGCGGCTTCCTGGACAAGGTGAAGGTCGAGGACGTGAACCGCTTCGAGGCGCGCTTCCTGGACGAGATCCGCAGCAAGGGCCAGGACATCCTGACCGCGATCCGCACCGACAAGCAGATCAGCAAGGACACCGAGGAAAAGCTGAAGGCCTTCCTGGAGAGCTTCTCCAAGGTTTTCGCCTGATCTCCGTAACGGCGGGCGGCTCCCCGGGGGCCGCCTGTCAGTCCAGTTCTCTCAGGAAGTGAAGGCACGGCATGCCCAGCCTTAAGGACCTCAAGATCCGGATCGACAGCGTCAAGTCGACGCAGAAGATCACCTCGGCCCTGAAGATGGTCGCGGCCAGCAAGCTGCGCCGCGCGCAGGAACAGGCCGAAGCCGGGCGTCCCTATGCCGAGCGCATGGGCCGCATGCTCTCCTCCCTCGCCGCCAACGTGCCGGCGGGCGCGCAGGGCCCGAAGCTGATGGCGGGCACCGGTTCCGACCAGGTGCACCTGCTGGTCGTGCTGACGGGCGACCGTGGTCTGTGCGGTGGCTTCAACGCCACCATCGTCCGCGAGACCAAGCGCCAGATCGCCCGCCTGCAGGGCGAGGGCAAGACGGTGAAGCTGCTGACCGTGGGCCGCAAGGGCCGCGACCTGCTGCGCCGTGAGTTCGGCTCCTTGCTGGTGCACAGCTACGAGAACCTGGGCGGCAAGCGCCTGGGCTTCGCGGATGCCGCCCAGGTGGCCGACAAGGTGCTGGAGCTGTTCGACGCCGGCGAGTTCGACGTCGCCTCCATCATCTTCAACAAGTTCAAGTCGGCGATGACGCAGATCGTCACCGTCCAGCAGATCGTCCCGTTCGCCGTGGCGGCCGCGACGGAAGAGGCTCCGGCCTCCACCGAGCCCAAGGCCATCTACGAGTTCGAGCCGTCGGAGGAGGACATCCTCAACGACCTGCTGCCGCGCAACCTTTCCATCCAGGTCTACACCTCGCTGCTGGAAAGCTCGGCCTCGTTCTTCGGCGCGCAGATGACCGCCATGGACAACGCCACGCGCAATGCCGGCGACACGATCAAGAAGCTGACGCTTAACTACAACCGCACGCGCCAGGCCTTCATCACCAAGGAGCTGATCGAGATCATCTCCGGTGCTGAAGCGGTCTGACGGCGCCACGACAACATTCGCAAGGGTCCGAGGGAGCTTACCCCATGGCTACGACTAACCAGGCGACCAACGCCGTCGGCCGTATCACGCAGGTGCTGGGCGCCGTGGTGGACGTGCAGTTCGACGCCGAACTGCCCGCCATCCTGAACGCCCTGCACACGCAGAACGAGGGCAAGACCCTTGTGTTCGAAGTCGCCCAGCATCTGGGTGAGAACACCGTGCGCTGCATCGCCATGGACAGCACGGACGGTCTGGTGCGCGGCACCTCCGTGACCGACACCGGCGCCCCCATCCAGATGCCGGTGGGCCCCAACACCCTGGGCCGCATCCTGAACGTGATCGGCGAGCCCATCGACGAGCGTGGCGACGTCGCGTCGGAGAAGACCTACCCCATCCATCGTTCCGCGCCGGAGTTCGCCGAGCAGGCGACGGACGCGCAGATCCTGGTCACGGGCATCAAGGTCATCGATCTGCTGGCCCCGTACCTGAAGGGTGGCAAGATCGGCCTGTTCGGCGGCGCCGGCGTGGGCAAGACCGTCACCATCATGGAGCTGATCAACAACGTCGCCAAGGCGCACGGTGGTGTGTCGGTGTTCGCCGGCGTGGGTGAGCGCACCCGTGAAGGTAACGACCTGTACCACGAGATGATCGAGTCGGGCGTCATCAAGCTCGACGGCCCCGGCTCCAAGGTGGCGCTGGTGTACGGTCAGATGAACGAGCCGCCGGGGGCCCGCGCCCGCGTCGCCCTGTCCGGCCTGACCATCGCGGAATACTTCCGCGACGAGGAAGGCCAGGACGTGCTGCTGTTCATCGACAACATCTTCCGCTTCACGCAGGCGGGTGCCGAGGTGTCGGCGCTGCTGGGCCGCATCCCCTCCGCGGTGGGTTATCAGCCGACGCTGGCCACCGACATGGGCGCCCTGCAGGAACGCATCACCTCCACCAAGAAGGGCTCGATCACCTCGGTGCAGGCCGTGTACGTGCCCGCCGACGACCTGACCGACCCGGCCCCCGCCACCTCGTTCGCCCACCTGGACGCCACGACGGTGCTGAGCCGCGCCATCGCCGAACAGGCCATCTTCCCGGCCGTGGACCCGCTGGACAGCACCTCCCGCGCGCTGGACCCGCGCGTCGTGGGTGAAGAGCACTACCAGACGGCCCGCTCGGTGCAGAAGGTGCTGCAGACCTACAAGTCGCTGCAGGACATCATCGCCATCCTGGGCATGGACGAACTGTCGGAAGAGGACAAGCTGACGGTCGCCCGCGCCCGCAAGATCCAGCGCTTCCTGTCCCAGCCCTTCCACGTGGCCGAGGTGTTCACTGGCACGCCGGGCGTGCTGGTCAGCCTGGAAGACACCATCCGCGCGTTCAAGGGCATCGTGGCCGGCCAGTACGACCACCTGCCGGAAGCGGCCTTCTACATGGTCGGCACCATCGAGGAAGCCGTCGAGAAGGCCCGCAAGATGGCCGCCGAGGCCGCTTGATCGCCTGAGTAGGTCCAGGACGGAAGGGGGCGGACCCCTTCCGTCCGTTTTCTTGAGAACACGTCGCTGAACGGAAGTCCCATCATGGCCGATAAGGTTGAATTCGAGCTGGTGTCGCCGGAAAAGCTGCTGGTTTCCCAGCCGGTGGACATGGTGGTCGTGCCGGGCACCGAAGGCTACCTGGGCGCCCTGCCGGGCCACGCCCCGCTGATCACCACGCTGAAGCCAGGCGTCATCGACATCTACCTCGATGGCATCACCACCATCAGCAACCGGATCTTCGTCGCCGGCGGCTTCGCCGAGGTGACGGAGACCCGCTGCACCGTGCTGGCGGAAGAGGCGGTCGAGGTGTCGGCCCTGGACCGCGCGGCCATCGAGCAGCAGGTCAAGGATCTGGCCGAGGACGTGGCCGACGCCACGAGCGAGACGGCGAAGCGCGCCGCCGAGGCCAAGCTGGCCGTGGCGCAGGCCAAGCTGGAAGCCCTGGGCGCTGGCGCGGCCGCCCACTGAGCGGCCAGGCGGGCAGTTAAGAGCGAATCGCAAGCACCCGAAGGGGGCCAGGACACCGTGCCTGGCCCCCTTCGTCCTTGGACGGTGCGGCCCAGACCTGAACCCAGACCGTTGATTTGGCACAATAGTTCCACCCCTGCCGGGCGGGGATTTTGCCGATCGGCGGCATCGTGCTAGCTTGGCCGTCGCCCGACTTGGCGGATGTTACGGATTTGTGGCATACCGGCGGGTGGGGCATCGCGGGAAGCACGCCGGCCTTTTCATGACCGGGCGGGCTTTTCGAAACTTAAATGGGGCCTGGCCGTTGCAGTGGGGGCACGGTGGCGGCATCGGGCCCCGTGTAATGGTCATGGGATGCCGGCGGCCCGGAAACGGACGCGCCGGCCCTGGGGCATCAAGAACGGAACGCGCATGGCAGACGTCGACGCTACTGAATCTCGGGCCACGGACTCTCGGTCGGGTCACTGGACGATCGCGGGCTTGCCCTGGGACAAGCTGGAGCCGGCCAAGGTTGACGCCGACATCCTGAAGCTGATCAAGGCCGCCGCCCTGGTCGAGTACAACGGCGACAGCTACGCCGACTACCTGTGCAACGTCTTCGCCGACAATCCCGACTTCTGCCAGACCGCCCGCCAGTGGGCGGTGGAGGAAGTGCAGCATGGCGAGGCGCTGGGCACCTGGGCCGAGCGCGTCGATCCCAGCTGGAGCTTCCAGGCGGCGGTGACGCGTTTCCGCGAAGGCTACAAGATCGACATCGACGTCAGCCAATCGGTGCGTGGCTCCCGCGCGGGTGAGCTGGTGGCGCGCTGCATCGTCGAGACCGGTACCAGCAGCTATTACACCGCCCTGGCCGAGGCGACGGACGAACCGGTGCTGAAGCAGATCTGCCGCCACATCGCCGCCGACGAGTTCAGGCACTACAAGCTGTTCTACGATTACCTGGGCGAGTACCTGGAAAAGGAGCGCCTGGGCAAGTTCGGCCGCCTGCGCGTCTCGCTCTCGCGCATCAATGAGACGGAGGATGATGAGCTGTCCTTTGCCTACCATGCCGCCAACAATGGCGACGCGCCCTATCACCGGGAGACGGCGTTCGAGAACTATGTGCGCCGGGCCTACAGCTATTACCGTCCGCACCACCTGGACCGCATGGTCGCCATGGTGTTCAAGGCCAGCGGCCTGAAGCCCCAGGGCTGGCTGCATGATGTCGCCTCGCGCTACGCCTACAAGCGCATGATGAAGAAGGCCGGCGTGCCCCTGGCCGCCTGAGGCTCCTGCCGCGCTGAAAACAAAACGCCGCCCGGGTTGCCCTGGGCGGCGTTTTGTTTGAGGTAGAGGCGAACTTATGCCCATCGCTCAAGGGTGGCCATGATGGGGGGCAGGTGGGTCTGGTCGATGGTGAAGCTGAGGGAGAGCGTAGTGGTGTCAGACCACTCGTCCCGAGCATCCGCGGTTACCCGAATATGACCCCGCCCATCCCCCCTCAACGCGATATTGAAGTTCGAAAACCAGGTGTCGGTGCTTGCCTCGCCTCTCAGGCTTTTATGCAACCGCGCCAAGTCGTTGCGGAACCGGTCCCAAGCTTGGAGAGAAAGATAAGTCGTGGCCAGGATGGTACCGGCGAATGGCCCGCCGACAAGGTCTACCGTCAGATCGAAGCCATGACCGTCGGATTCCGCTAGCGGCGGATGCAGAATTACGCTGCTGCGGCCATCGCTGAAGACGACACGGTCGTCCATGGTCGCTTCAGCCCACCAAATGCCGGAAGGCGGCGACCACTTGGGTGTAGATCTCCCGCTTGAAAGGGACGATCAGGTCCACCGTCCGCTCCAGCGGCACCCACTGCCAGGCGTCGAACTCGGGATGCTCGGTCGCCAGGTCGATGTCGCTGTCCTGGCCCGTGAAGCGGCAGGCCAGCCATTTCTGCTTCTGGCCGCGGTACTTGCCTTTCCACACCCGGCCCAGCAGTTCCGGCGGCAGGTCGTAGCGCAGCCAGTCGGCCGTCTCCTCCAGGATGGTGGCCTTGTCGGTGCCGATCTCCTCCATCAGCTCGCGCAGGCCCGCCTCCGCCGCCGTCTCGCCCTTGTCGATGCCGCCTTGGGGCATCTGCCAGGCGCCGGGCGTGTCCTGCCGCTGGCCGACGAAAACCAGGCCTTGGGCGTTGAACAGGCAGATGCCGACGCAGGCGCGGTAGGGCAGGGTGGCGGGGTCGACGGGTTTGGAGGACATGGGGGCTGGGCTCGTCAAGGGAAGTCGGCGGCAGCCTAATCGCAGGCCGCGCCGCACGCCAGCGCCGCGCCCGAGTCGTGACCCTGAAAAATAGGCATTGCCGCCCCGTCCCCGGCAAATCGTTTCAACGCCCAGGGCCAGACGTAAGGAATGATCGCGTTCGCGTGCCGACGCGAACGAGTCGGTGCGATTGCTGCGGTGCTTCCCGACAGAAATATGTCAGTATACGTGACCTATTTTCGCGGCTACGCTTCCTCGGGTTAGATGATCTGGCAAGCCGGGAAAACATCGGCGCCGGGCCCGTCGAACCCCTGTTCGGGACGGCTCGTCACTTTCTGTAAGATGTGCGGGAAGGGCTTTTGACAGGGGCAGTTCCACCCGCGTGGAGGATGCGTTATGTCGCTGGCCGCCGTACCCCTGATGACAAGTATGTGCTGCAGGACGGCCGGGTCTATATGACCGGGACCCAGGCGCTGGTGCGCCTGCCCATGCTGATGCGCGACCGCGACCGTGCCGCGGGCCTGAACACCGCCGGCTTCATCTCGGGCTATCGCGGCTCCCCCCTGGGCGCCTATGACCAGGCGCTGTGGCAGGCGCGCAAGCACCTGGCCCGCCACAACATCCATTTCCAGCCAGGCGTGAACGAGGAACTGGGCGCCACCGCCGTCTGGGGCAGCCAGCAGGTCAACCTGTTCAAGGGCGCCAAGGTCGATGGCGTGTTCGGCATCTGGTACGGCAAGGGCCCCGGCGTCGACCGCTCGCTGGACGCGCTGAAGCATGCCAATTTCGCCGGGACCAGCCGCCACGGCGGCGTGCTGGCCATCGCCGGCGACGACCACGCCTCCAAGTCCTCCACCCTGCCGCACCAGTCCGACCACGCCTTCATCCACGCCTTCATGCCGGTGATGAGCCCGGCGGGCGTGCAGGAGTTCCTGGACTACGGCCTGATCGGCTGGGAGATGTCGCGCTATTCCGGCTGCTGGGTCGGGTTCACGGCCCTGGCCGACACCATCGACACCTCCGCCATCGTGCGTGTGCCCGCCGCCGTCAGCGACGTGGTGCTGCCCACCGATTTCGAGATGCCGCCCGGCCGGCTGAACATCCGCCTGCACGACACGCCGCTGATCCAGGAAGACCGAATGATCCAGTGGAAGCTGGACGCGGCGCGCGCCTTCGCCCGGACCAACCGCCTGGACAAGGTTGTCCTGGGTGCCGCCAAGCCCCGCCTGGGCGTCGTGACGGTGGGCAAGTCCTATCTGGACGTGCGCCAGGCCCTGGATGAGCTGGGCATCACGCCGGAGATGGCGGCGGACCTGGGGTTGGCCATCTTCAAGGTCGCCATGACCTGGCCGCTGGAACCCCACGGCATCCGCGACTTCGCCGAGAGCGCTGAAGAGCTGCTGGTGGTGGAGGAGAAACGGTCGCTGATCGAGGCGCAGCTGAAGGAGCAGCTGTACAATTGGGATCGCCGTCCCCGCATCCTGGGTAAGACGGATGAGGAAGGCCGGCCGCTGCTGTCGGAAAAGGCGGAGCTGTCGCCCACCACCATCGCCTTGGCGCTGGCCGGCCGCATGGCCAAGCTGGGCCTGATGGTCGACCGCGTGGCGGAACGGGTGCGGGCGCTTGAGGCGCAGCTGCGCCCCGCCGCCTCCGCCAGCACGGTGGTGCGGGCACCCTTCTACTGCTCCGGCTGTCCGCACAACACCTCCACCCACCTGCCCGAGGGCAGTCGCGGCCTGGCCGGTATCGGCTGCCACTACATGGTGACGTGGATGGGCCGCAACACCGACGTCTTCAGCCAGATGGGCGGCGAGGGCGTGCACTGGATCGGCCAGGCCCCCTTCGCGGGGGAGGAGCATGTCTTCGCCAACCTGGGCGACGGCACCTACTTCCACTCCGGCATCCTGGCGGTGCGCGCCTCCGTCGCCGCCAAGGTCAACATCACCTACAAGATCCTCTACAACGACGCTGTGGCCATGACCGGCGGCCAGAAGGTGGACGGCAGCCTGTCCGTGCACCAGATCGCCCGCCAGCTGGAGGCTGAAGGCGTGGAGCGCATCGTCGTCGTCAGCGACGATCCGGAGAAGTATGGCCTGGGCCAGGGCCTGCCGCCCTTCACCACCATCGAACACCGTGACGACCTGGACCGGGTGCAGCGCGAGATGAGGGAGATCAAGGGCGTCAGTGTCCTGATCTATGAACAGACCTGTGCGGCCGAGAAGCGCCGCCGTCGCAAGCGCGGCACCTTCCCCGACCCGGCCCGCCGCGTGGTGGTGAACGAGCTGGTGTGCGAGGGCTGCGGCGATTGCTCGGCCAAGTCCTCCTGCCTGTCCGTGGTGCCGGTGGAGACGGAGTTCGGCCGCAAGCGCCAGATCGACCAGTCCAGCTGCAACAAGGATTTCTCCTGCCTCAAGGGCTTCTGCCCCAGCTTCGTGACGGTGGAGGGCGGCTCTTTGCGCAAGCCCCAACGGGCCAAGGGGCCGGTGGGGGGCAAGGCCGACGCGATCGAGGCCCTGCCGGAGCCGGTGCGGCGCACCCTGGACCGTCCCTGGAACATCCTGGTGACGGGCGTGGGCGGCACCGGCGTGGTCACCATCGGCGCCCTGGTCGCCATGGCCGCCCATCTGGAAAGTCGGGGCTGCACCGTACTGGACATGGCCGGCCTGGCGCAGAAGGGCGGGGCGGTCACCAGCCACCTGCGCATCGCCGAACGGCCGGAGGATATCCACGCCACCCGCATCGCCGCCGGCGGCGCCGATGTGGTGCTGGGTTGCGACATCGTGGTGGCGGCCAATGCCGACGCCCTGACCAAGATGGCAAAGGGTCGCACCCGGGCCATCCTGAACACGCACGAGGCGGTCACCGCCGCCTTCGTCACCAACCCGGACTTCCAGATGAACGGCGGGTCCATGGTGGCGACGGTGTCCAAGGCCTGTGGCGCCGATGCCGTCGACGCGGTGGACGCCACCCGCATCGCCACCGGCCTGCTGGGCGACAGCATCGCCACCAACCTGTTCATGCTGGGCTACGCCTATCAGAAGGGGCTGGTGCCGGTCAGCGCCGAGGCCCTGGAGAAGGCCATCGAGATGAACGGGGCGGCGGTGAAGATGAACACCGACGCCTTCCGCTGGGGCCGTCGCGCCGCCCTGGACCAGGCGGCCGTGGAGAAGATCGCCACGCCCAAGGGCCCGGCCGCCGACGCCCCGCACCGCCGCCTGTCGGAGACGCTGGACGAGGTGATTGACCGCCGCGCGGCCTTCCTGGCCGATTACCAGGACGCGGCCTATGCCGACAGCTACCGTCAGTTCGTGGCCCAGGTGCGCGGGGTGGAGGCGGCCAAGGTGCCCGGCGCCGACCAGCTGACCGAGGCCGTGGCCCGCACGCTGTTCAAGCTGATGGCCTACAAGGACGAGTACGAGGTGGCGCGCCTCTACACCCAGACCGGTTTCCTGGACCAGGTGCGCCAGCAGTTCCAGGGCGACTACAAGCTGGTCTTCCACCTGGCCCCGCCCACGGCGTCGCACACCGACCCGGCCACGGGCGAGGTGCGCAAGCGCGCCTTCGGCCCTTGGATGCTGACGGCCTTCCGCCTGCTGGCCCGTATGAAGGGATTGCGCGGCACGGCCCTGGACATCTTCGGTCGTACGGCGGAACGGCGCATGGAACGCCAGCTGATCGTGGACTTCCGCGCCACGGTGGCGGAGCTGCTGGCCGGCCTTTCCGAAGACAACCACGCCCTGGCGGTGGAGATCGCGGAGCTGCCGCAGAAGATCCGCGGCTACGGTCACGTCAAGGAGAAGGCCTACGCCGAGGTCAAGGCCAAGGAAGCGGCGCTGCTGCGCGACTGGCGCACCGGCACGCCGGGCCAGTCCACGCCCCTGGCGGCGGAGTAGGCAAGGATGGGCACCAACGGCTTGAGGCTGTGCTTCAGGCCGCTGTAGGCCACGACCGGGGCCGCCGGCGTCTGAGGCGATAGCATAGCCATCGCGACAAATCCCCTGTCGCGGGCCGTCGCTTGAGGGCTATGGTTGGCGCCCGTTTCAAGTCGCCTCTTCTCAAGGACAGACGTGATGGACAGCAAGGCTGGCGTGGGTGAGGACAAGGTCACCCTGGAGGATGTGCGGGCGGCGGCCCTGGCGCTGGGTGGCCAGGTCATCGACACGCCCTGCATCCCCTCGCGCACCCTGTCGCGCATCGCGGGCTGCGAAATCTGGGTGAAGTTCGAGAACCTGCAGTTCACCGCCAGTTTCAAGGAACGCGGCGCCCTGAACCGCCTGCTGTCCCTGACGGAGGAGGAGCGGCGGCGCGGCGTCATCGCCATGTCGGCCGGCAACCATGCCCAGGGTGTCGCCTACCACGCCGGCCGCCTGGGCATTCCCGCCACCATCGTCATGCCCGAGGGCACCCCCTTCATCAAGGTGGAGCACACGGAGAACTTCGGCGCCAAGGTGGTGCTGAAGGGCGCGGTGCTGGCCGAGGCGGCGGCGGAGGCCGAGCGTCTGCAGCAGGAACACGGCTACGTCTTCGTCCACCCCTATGACGACCCGCTGGTCATCGCCGGCCAGGGCACCGTGGCGCTGGAGATGCTGAACGCCGCGCCCGACCTGGACGTGCTGCTGGTGCCGGTGGGCGGGGGGGGCCTCATCTCCGGCATGGCCATCGCCGCCAAGGCGCGCAAGCCGGACATCGAGGTCATCGGCGTGGAGGTCACGGCCTACCCGCCCATGTACCAGGCCCTGCACAACCTGCCGGTCAGTGTGGGCGGCGACACCATCGCCGAGGGCATTGCCGTCAAGAATGTGGGCGCCACCACGCTGGAGATCGTCCGCCGCAAGGTCGACGACATCATCCTGGTGGAGGACTGGGAGGTTGAGCGGGCCGTGGCCCTGTTCCTGAACATCGAGAAGACGGTGTCCGAAGGGGCCGGCGCCGCCGGCCTGGCCGCCGCGCTGAAGCACCCGGAGCGCTTCGCCGGCCGCAAGGTCGGCCTGGTGCTGTCCGGTGGCAACATCGACAGCCGCGTGCTGGCCAGCGTCATCCTGCGCCAATTGGTGCGCGAGGGCCGCATCGTCACCCTGCGCGTGGTCATCCCCGACCGGCCGGGCGCGCTCGGCCGCATCACCACCCTGATCGGCGAGGCCGGCGGCAACATCATCGAGGCCGTGCACCAACGCCTGTTCAGCACCGCCAACGTCAAGGCCACCGACATCGACATCACGGTGGAATGCCGCTCCGCCAACCACGCCGGACGGGTGGTGGAGGCGCTGCGCAGCAATGGCTTCCAGGTTAAGACCCTGGCGGGGGAGTGAGATCACCCCCGCTGCCGGGTGATCTCGATCCCGGCGGAGGCCGCGTCGGGGAAGACGTCCAGCTTTTCGACGCGCACGGTGACGCTGTGCACCCGGGGGTCGGCCAACAGGCGGTGCGCCACCGTCTCGGCGAAGGTCTCCACCAGGTTCAGGTGGCCCTGGGCCGCTAGGTCGCGGACGATCTTCACCCCATCCTCGTAGGACACCACGTCGGCGATGTCGTCGCGGCGCTGGCCCTGGCGGTCCAGGACCATCATGTCCAGGTTCACGCGCAGGCGCTGGGCTTCGCGCTTCTCGTGCTCGTAGATGCCGATGGTCGCCATCACCACCAGGTCGCGCACGAAGATGCGGGCCAGCGCGGGGGGGGTGGCCGGGGCTTGGGGCAGGACCTTCACGGGCGCGGCCTTGGCGGCCGTACCCGTCACTTGGGCGAAGAGCTTGTTCATGGCCGCTCCTCTACCACCCCGCCCGGGGGGACGGGAAGGGGCCCTCAGTGCATCTCGGCGATGACGCGCTGGCGCAGCATGTCGATGGGGGCCAGCTGGCCGCCGTCGACATAGTGCCAGAAGGTCCAGCCGTTGCAGGCCGGCAGCCCCTGCATGGCCGCACCCACCTTGTGGATGGAGCCGTTATGCTCCCCCAGATGGTTGGCGCCCACCAGGGTGCCGTCGGCCTTGATGCGGGCGCTGTGGCGGCGGCGGGTGTCATAGAGGGTGGTGCCGGGCTGCAGCAGGCCGCGCTCCACCAGCCAGCCGAAGGGCACGCGGGGCTGGGCGCGCTTGGACGGCGGCTCCAGCAGTTCGGCCTCGGCCGCGGGTTCCACCGCCGCGATGCGCGACAGCGCCACCTCGGCGTAGGTCTTCTCCCGCTCGATGCCGATCCAGTTGCGGCGCAGGCGCTTGGCCACGGCCCCTGTGGTGCCGGTGCCGAAGAAGGGGTCCAGCACGGTGTCGCCCACGCGGGTGGAACTGGACAGCACGCGGTACAGCAGGGCCTCCGGCTTCTGGGTCGGGTGGGCCTTGTTGCCGTCGGCGTCGCGCAGCCGCTCCGAGCCCGTGCACAGGGGGAACAGCCAGTCGCTACGCATCTGCAGCTCTTCATTCAGGTTCTTCATCGCCTCATAGGCGAAGAAGTACTTGGCGTCCTGCGACTTGGCCGCCCAGATCATGGTCTCGTGGGCGTTGGTGAAGCGCTTGCCCCGGAAGTTGGGCATGGGGTTGGTCTTGCGCCAGATGATGTCGTTCAGGATCCAGTAGCCCAGGTCCTGCAAGATGGCGCCCACGCGGAAGATGTTGTGGTAGCTGCCGATGACCCACAGGGTGCCATCGTCCTTCAGGGCGTGGCGGGCGGCGGCCAGCCAGTCGCGGGTGAAGCGGTCGTAGGTGGCGAAATCGGCGAAGCGGTCCCACTCCTCATCCACGCCGTCGACGCGGGTGTGGTTGGGGCGCATCAGGTCGCCCGACAGCTGCAGGTTATAGGGTGGGTCGGCGAACACCATGTCGACCGAGCCGGCCGGCAGGTTCTGCATCAGGGAAACGCAGTCGCCCACAAGTATCCGGTTGGCGGGCGCCGCTTCGCGCGCCTTGGACTTGGTCTTGGAGTCAGTACGGGTTTCCGGGGTCTTCAACATGGGGAGTATTTCGCCGAATCGGTTGTGATTTTTGCCGACAATGAGTCGGCCCCGAGTCGCCGTCAATGTAATTTTTTAGGCAAGAGTCAGTAGAGTCAAAGGTTTAGGGCGAGTTGTTCTGAAATTGGAGCAAATGTACGGCGATGAACGGGCGTGACCCCCAATATCTTGATTGCGTCACGATGTTCGGCCGTGCCGTAGCCGGCGTTGCGTTCCCACCCGTAACCGGGGTGGGACAGGGCCAAATCCGTCATCAGGCGGTCGCGGGTGACCTTGGCGATGATCGACGCGGCGGCGATGGACAGGCTCAGCGCGTCGCCGCTGACCAGGGTGACGATGCGGGGACAGGACAGGCCCACCGGCCTTTGGTTGCCGTCCACCAGCGCCGTGACCGGGGTGGGACCGCCATCGGCCGCCAACTGCTCCACCGCCCGGCGCATGGCCAGGAAGGTCGCCTGGAGGATGTTGACGGTGTCGATCTCCTCCACGCTGCTGATGCCCACGCCCACCCGGGCGTTGGCGCGGATGGCGTCGAACAGGGCCTCGCGCGCGGCGGCCGTCAGCTTCTTGCTGTCATTGATGCCGGCGCACCAGGGCGGGGCTTCCGCGCTGCCGGGGGCGCAGACGGGCAGGATGACGGCGGCGGCGACCACCGGCCCCGCCAAGGGGCCGCGCCCGGCCTCGTCCACGCCGCAGACCAGGCTATCGGTGCCGTGGCCGGCGTCCAATTCGGGCCGCAGGGTGGGCGGGCCCAGCTGGATGAGGATTTTCGACGGCGGAATGCCAGGGACGGGCTTCTGGGGGACGGGCTTGGGGGGGCGCGGCATCGATCACAGCTACAGCATCGGAAAGGCGCCATGATGGCGCCCTGGCTGTCGCCCCGCAAGGATCGGCATGGGGAAGGGGAGTGTCGCTTGAGGCAGATCATTTTGCCACCGACGCATTGGGCGCAGCATGCGGCCATCACGGTATCCCATCCGGTTTCCTGATCACGTCCGCTGTCCGACAGGCTGTCCCCATGCGCCCCGATCTCGTCGCCAAGTATCGCAACCAGCGCGTCCCCCGGTACACCAGCTACCCGCCTTCCCCACAGTTCAGCGCCGCCGTGACGGCGGCGGACTATCGCCAGTGGTTGGGACAACTGACGGCGGCCGACACCCTGTCGCTCTACCTCCACATCCCCTTCTGCCGCAGCATGTGCTGGTATTGCGGCTGCCACACCTCGGTCGTGGAGCATGAGGCGCCCATCCGCCGCTACCAGGCGGCGTTGGAGGCGGAGATCGACGCCGTGGCCGGCGCCCTGGTGCCGGATCCGGCCATGTCAAAGGGGGGCGGCCTGCCGCCCGTGACCCATATCCATTTCGGTGGCGGAACGCCCACGCTGTTGCCACCCGACGCCTTCCTGTCGCTGATGGAGCGGCTGGCCCGGCGCTTCGGCCGTCCGGCGGCCACGGCCGAGATCGCGGTGGAGATCGATCCCCGCACCCTCACGGCCGCCATGGCGGCGGCCCTGGGCCAGGGCGGTGTCACCCGCGCCAGCCTGGGGGTGCAGAGCTTCGACGACCGGGTGCAGCGCGCCATCAACCGCGTCCAGCCCTACGCCGCCACGGCGGAGGCGGTGGCCCGCCTGCGCCAGGCCGGCGTCGGCGGCATCAACCTGGACCTGATCTACGGCCTGCCCCACCAGACGGTGGACAGCTGCGTCCAGTCCGTGGTCCAGGCCCTGGAACTGGCGCCCGACCGGCTCAGCATCTTCGGCTATGCCCATATGCCGTCGTTGAAGGCACACCAGGGCCGCATCGAGACGGCGGCCCTGCCCGGCGCCACCCAGCGGACGGAGCAGGCGGCCGCCATGGCGGCGGTGCTGGAGGCGGCGGGCTACGTCGCCATCGGCCTTGACCACTACGCCCGGGCGGACGACGTCATGGCGCTGGCCTATGCCGCCGGCCGGCTGAAACGGAACTTCCAGGGGTACACCGTTGATACGGCCACGGCGCTGCTGGGCTTCGGCGCTTCCGCCATCGGGCGCACCCGGGGCGGCTACATCCAGAACCTGGTGGCCGTTCCCGCCTATTTGAAGGCATGGGAGAACGGTGGCGATGGCTGGGCGGTGGCCAAGGGCCTGGCGCTGTCTGACGATGATAGGTTGCGCGCCGACATCATCGAGCAACTGATGTGCCGTTTCGCCGTGGACCTGGAGGAGACGTGCCGCCGGCATGGGCGCCCGCTGAAGGATATCCTGACGCCTGCGACGGAGCGCGCCTTGGCCACGCTCGCCACTGATGATATGATCGCCTGTGACAAAACCAGGGTCGAGGTCAGGGAGGAGGCTCGACACCTGGTCCGCAGCGTCGCGGTTCTGTTCGATGCCTACTTCGACCCGGAATCCGGACGCCACAGCTATGCCGTGTAGATTTTTTTCAGAATTTTTCAAGATAGGGTGGCCTGACGCGTCCGCGAAACCACCGGTGCTTCCTGCCTGCTTTCACAAACGGCCTTAGAAGACTGAAAAAAAACAGTCCCACTGGTTAACGGAGGAAAGCCCAAAGCCGCTGCTGCAATGCAGCAAAATGGCGATCGTGCCCCGCGAAAGTTGCATGAAATTACGAAGGCTGGCTGGTTTAAGACAGGCAGTGACCGAGAGAGTCATTTCCTGCATACCTGCCGCTTGCGTGCGTCTTAGAAATCGGGCATACGAAAACCCAACAAGGCTCGACTGTGAAGGTCGACAACGATCGCGAGCGGTGTTCAGGTCTGTGAAAATCAGGCCGCGGTGCTTGGGGCTAGCGCGGGTCAGGTTACGAAATAACCGGATACGCGTTACGGGCGCCGGATACTGCTTCGCACATGAAATTGGAGGCAGATGTGGGAAGGTCGATGTTGCGCGACCCCAGGGTTGCTGAACGATGTCCAGGCGGACCTCAGGTTCCGGATGTCGTGGATTGCCCCCGCGTCGTCTCCTGTAAATCCCTTCCGCTCGGATGCGCCCAGGCGTTTTCCGATGCGGTGTCTTCCTTCGTGATGTGACCGCAGGAAAATGCCTTACACCACAAAACAATCGTCAAACAGCCGGTTGATCGGGCTGGCCGCCACGGTCCTGATCCAGGCCGGCATCGTCTACGCGCTCTTCACCGGCCTTGCGAACAAGGTCGTGGAGGTGGTCAAGGGTCCTGTGGAGACCAAGATCATCGAAGAGATAAAGCCGGACACGCCGCCTCCCCCGCCGCCGCCGCCGCCGCCGCATGTCGATATCCAGCCGCCGCCCTTCGTGCCGCCGGTGGAGATCAACATCGAGAATCCGCCGCCGCCGCCGATCGCCCAGACCACGGCGACCAAGCCGCCGGTCGTGATCCCGCCGAGCGCGCCGGTCGCCCCGCAGGCCCCGCCCGCTCCGGCCGCCAGCCCGGTGAAGCTCGACCCCGCCAGCTTCAACCGCTATCAGCCGGAATACCCGTCGGCTTCGCAGCGTCTGAGCGAGGAAGGCCGTGTCGTGTTCCAGGTCTACTGCGACGCCAGCGGCAAGGTCACCGACGCCAAGGTGGTCGAGGGCAGCGGTCATGAACGTCTGGATGATGCCGTGGTCCGCCAGGCCCAGCGTGGTGTGTGGAAGTGCACCGCTGAGACCCAGGACGGGAAGTCCGTGGCCACGTGGTCGTCTACCAAGATGGCCTACCGGTTCCAGCTGAAAGACGCGCGTTAAAGAGTTCAAGAAAACCGGGGCCTCTTAGACGCTGCTGCGCGAGGGTTCCTCATCCCATCAACCCAAATGTGTTGGAATTGTCATGAGCATTAGGGAGCGTTTCAAGTCGACCGCCGGTTCCATGGTGCGTTTCGCCATGGTCGCCCTGGTCGTCGGTACCTTCGCCTCGGTCGCGGTCGCCCAGACCACGACCCCGTCCACCGACAGCACGGCCCCGGCCGCCGCCGCTCCGGCCACTGACACGGCCGCTCCGGCTCCGGCTGCCGGCAGCGAAGTCGCCGCTCCGGCTGCCGCCACTGAGACCGTCGAGAACCCCATGGCCTGAGCGCCCTGTGGAAGGGTGGTGACTTCGTCGCCCGTGGTGTTCTGATCATCATGGCCATCATGATGACCGGTACCTGGTACATCATCATCACCAAGCTGATCGAGCAGACCCTGCTGCTGCGCTCCGCCAACCAGGCCGACAAGTCCTTCTGGACCGCCCCGTCGCTGGCCGATGGCGCCTCCAAGCTGAACAAGAACAGCGTGTTCCGCATGCTGGTCGAAGACGGCCTGCGCGCCACCGAGCACCATGAGGGCACCCTGGTCGACCAGATCGACCTGCACACCTGGGTGACCATGCAGCTGCAGCGCTCGGTTGACAGCATCAGCAACCGTATGAAGTCCGGCCTGGCCTTCCTGGCCACCGTGGGCTCGACCGGTCCGTTCGTCGGTCTGTTCGGTACGGTGTGGGGCATCTATCACGCCCTGACCGCCATCGGCATCGCCGGTCAGGCCTCGATCGACAAGGTCGCCGGTCCCGTCGGTGAAGCGCTGATCATGACCGCCATCGGTCTGATGGTCGCCGTGCCCGCCGTGCTGGGTTACAACTGGCTGCTGAGCCGCAACAAGACCGCCATGGATCGCGTCCGTAACTTCTCCGCCGACCTGCACGCCCTGCTGGTCAGCGGCGGTCGTCTCGGCGCCGGCAAGTCCGCTCGGAGCGCCTAAGCCATGGGGATGAACGTCGGGCCTGCCGGCGATGGTGATGATGATGGTGAGGTCGTATCGGCGATCAATACGACCCCCCTCGTCGACATCATGCTGGTGTTGCTGATCATCTTCCTGATCACGGTTCCCGTCGTCACCCACACGGTGCCGGTGGATCTGCCGAGGGAAAAGAATCAGCCTACGAAGACGAAGCCGGAAAACATCATTATCGCGGTCAATCGGGATGGCGACATTTTCTGGAACGAGGCCAAGATGCCGGACTACAGCGCGCTGCTTGAAAAGCTCAAGACGCGCGCCGTGGAACAGCCCCAGCCGGAAGTCCACATCCGTGGCGACCGTAACGCTCGCTACGAATATGTGGGGCGGGTGGTCGTCGCGGCCCAGCGTGCCGGTATCGTGAAGATCGGCTTCATCACCGAGCCGCCCGCGGGCGTCCGCCGCCGCGCAATGACGTCCCGCCGGTAAGGAGTTAGAGCCATGGGTATGAACGTTGGCGAGGTGGTGAAGACGAAGCCATGATGGACATCAACACCACGCCGCTTATCGACGTGATGTTGGTGCTGATCATCATGCTGATCATCACCATTCCGATCCAAACCCACGCGGTGAAGCTGGACATGCCGGTGGGCAACCCCCCGCCGCCGAACGGCCCGCCGCCGGAAGTGATCAACATTATGGTGGACTTCGATAACACCGTTCAGTGGAACGGCGTTACGATCCCGGACCGCCAGACCCTGGAGCTGCATCTGCGGGATGCGGCGGCCAAGGTTCCCCAGCCCGAGGTTCATCTTTGGCCGAACAAGCTGGCCAAGTATGACACCGTGGCGATGGTCATGGCCGAGGCCCAGCGCCTGGGCGTGACCAAGCTGGGCCTGGTGGGTGCGGAACAGTTCATGGACTAAGTCCGTGTTCGCGGCGGTCTCGTTACCAAGCTGGTCTTGGGATGCGGGGCCGCCGCAACCGTTTTGCGTGGACCCCTCGTGACATTTTGGGGGCGGGGGGCCTTCACGGGGGCGCATGTCCCGAAAATTCCCCAATTGCCGGTTCTGATAACCCGAATGAGGGTCCGCTCGTCGGTCCAGCCCTTCAACAAAGCAGGTAGAGTCCTCGGAATGATCGCCAAGCACTTCCTTCGTGCCGCACTCCTCGCCTCGGCGCTCACCATGGGCGGCGCCGTTGTTGTCAGCGCGCCCGCGCCGGCCAACGCCGCCGAAGCCAAGAAGTTCAGCCCGGAAGTCGGCAATGCGCTGAAGGCGGCCCAAGAGGCGCTGAAGGCGGGCAAGTACAAGGACGCCCTGGAGAAGATCGACGAGGCGGAGAAGAAGAGCGGCAAGTCCGCCTTTGAAACCTGCACGATCGAGACCCTGCGCGGCTCCGCCTACAGCGGTCTGCGGGATTCAGGCAACCTGGCCAAGGCGCTGGAAGCGACGCTCGCCAGCTGCCAGCTGCCGGACGCCGAAGTGGTGAAGCGCGATCAGATGATCGCCGAATCCTACTTCACCGCGAAGAACTACACGAAGTTCTCGGCCGCCGCCGACAAGTACTACAAGGATGGCGGCACGGATCAGAAGCTGAAGGAGCTGTCCGTCCAGATCTACATGGATCAGAAGGACTACGCGAACGCCGCCAAGGCCGCGCGCGCCATGATCCAGGCTCAGGGCGGCAAGCCGTCCAAGACCATGCTGCAGACGGTGGCGAACGCCGAATACAACATGGACCACAAGCCCGCCTTCACCGAGGCCATGGAACGCTTGCTGGTCTACTACCCCGATGCCGACAGCTGGGATGGCGTGATCCGCGCGGTTCAGAAGCTGCCGGGCTTCAACTCCAACCGTCTGCAGATCGACGTGCTGCGCCTGCAGATCGCCACCGGCGTCGCCAAGGAAGCCGGTCCGTACCTGGAATTCTCGCAGCTGGCCATGAGCGATGGCCTGGGTGCCGAAGCCAAGGCCGCCATGGACAAGGGCTTCAAGGCCGGCATCCTGGGCAAGGCCCAGGGCGACCGTGAGAAGCGCCTGGCCGACATGGCCGGCAAGCAGGTCGAGGACGATCAGCGCAAGCTGCCGGATGACGAGAAGGAGGCGGCCGCCCAGCCCGACGGCAAGCAGCTGATCCGGGTCGGTGTTCAGTATCTGGCCCTGGGCAATTCCGCGAAGGCCATCGAGGTCATCCAGGCTGGCATCAAGAAGGATCAGCTGAAGTATCCGGAAGAGGCCAAGCTGCGCTTGGTCCAGGCTTACCTGGCCGCCGGCCAGAAGCCCAAGGCGGTGGAAGCCGCCAAGAGCATCAAGGGCACCGATGGCACCGCCGACATCGCCCGCCTCTACCTGATCCAGGCGGGCATCAACCCGTTCTCGTGATCGATCCGGCGCTGCAGCGCCGTGATGGAAATGGCGAAGGCCGGTCCCTGGTGGACCGGCCTTTGTCGTATCCGGGCGCCGGCATCCGCCGGCGTGGCCCGTCCTCGATTTCCGGTCCGCTGATGCTCCCCGGAAACCTTCAGCGCCCACAGTCGCGGGCTACGGCGGCGCGAGTCAAAACCTCGTGCCGCCGGTATCAGAACAATGTCAGCTGGTCGCCCGCGCGGGGGGGAGGCTGGAACAGGTCGCAGCGCATGGTCCAACGCCGCTGATCCAGGCCCAGGCGCCGGGCCGCCAGCTTGTAGCGGGCGGCGAGCAGCTGGGCGTAGGCGCCGGTACCGCGCATGCGGGTACCGAATTCGGCGTGGTTGCGTTTGCCGTCGCGGCATTGCCGTATCAGGCTCAGCACATGGTCGGCCCGGTCGGGCACATGCAGGCGCAGCCATTCTTCCATCAGGTCGGCCAATTCCATGGGTAGGCGCAACAGGATGTAGTGGCCCTGGGTGGCCCCCGCCTCCTTGGCGGCCGCCAGAATGGCCTCCAGCTCCGCGTCGTTTAGCGCCGGGATCATGGGGGAGGCCAGCACGCTGACGGGAACGCCCGCGGCCGACAACTGGCGCACGGCATCCAGGCGGCGCTGCGGCGTCCCGGCGCGCGGCTCCAGCCGCCGGGCCAGGTCGCGGTCCAGCGTGGTGATGGAGATGGCGACGCGTGCCAGCCCATCCGCCGCCATGGGGGCCAGGATGTCCAGGTCACGCAGCACCAGGGGCGACTTGGTGATGATGCCCACCGGGTGGCGGAAGTCCCGCAGCACCTCCAGCACGTCGCGGGTGATGCGCTCCGTCCGCTCCACGGGCTGGTAGGCATCGGTGTTGGCGCCCAGCGCGATCGGCTGGGGGCTGTAGCCTTTTGCCCGTAGCTCCTTGGCCAGCAGGGCGGGGGCGTCGCGCTTGGCGTAGAGGATGGTCTCGAAGTCCAAGCCGGGGGAATGGCCCAGGAAGGCGTGGCTGGGCCGGGCGAAACAATAGACGCAGCCGTGCTCGCACCCCCGGTAGGGATTGATGGAGCGGTCGAAGTTCACGTCCGGGCTGTCGTTGTAGCTGATGACGCTGCGCGATGTGTCCGACCGGATTTGCGTCGCTGGTGCCGTCTCCAGGTCCGCTTCCTCGTCCCAGCCGTCTTGGCCCGTCCTGGCCCAGCCGTCATCAGTGCGCATGCGGGTGTGGGTTTCGAATCGGCCCACCCTGTTGGACACCGTGCCACGGCCCTTCAGCGGGCGATCACCCAGGACGTCGACCATGATCCCCTCCGTTATCCGAGGGGCAGCCTACGCTGGTAAAAAACAGAACACAACATGAACATACTGCGAGACAACGCTCTCATCCGGGCAACAGAAAGGCCGCCCCGGCGACCGGCGGCGGCCTTTCCTGAACCGGTATGGCCTTCAGGCGGCGGAGATCGCCAGGCGGGCGCAGACGGCCTCGATCAGCAGCTGGCGGGCGCGGTCGACGATGTCGTCCATGGACGGCGTGCGCACGAACATGGCGGCGGCCCGTTCTTTCAGCTCATCCCGAGTCGGCAGGCTTGGCATGGAGGGCATGGACGGCTTGGGCAGGCTTGGCATGTGCAGGTCGGGCAGCGAGGGCATGTGCAACTCCGACAGGTGCAGCGAGGCTAGCATGGCTTCCGCCTGGACCCGCGCGTTCTGCAGCTTGTGCTGCAGCTCCACCTTCACCTCGGCCAGCGAGGGCGTGTCGGCCAGGGTGGCCTGCAGGCGGGCGGCGATCTGCTCCACATGGAAGGTGGCGGCCAGCTGGCCGGCGGCCTTTTCGATGATGGCCTTGCCAGGCGCTGCTCGCCCCGCACCACGGCGGGCGGCGGGCGGTGCAGATCCCAGGTGATGCCCACCCAGGAGAGCGCCTTCAGGA
>NZ_BACU01000564.1 GCF_000333275.1 Azospirillum sp. B4
GTGTGTCGGTCGCGCCGATGCCATGGATGGAGATGCTGCCGTAGTTCAGCAGGCGTCCCAAGATGCTTTGATTGACGTGGAAGCTTTCGACTTTAGACAGGTTCAGTTCCACGGTGTTCCGACGGATGAAGCCCCACTTGGCGATGGCGCGCTTCGTCGTCACCGCCAGTTCGGTGGTGATGGCATAGAGCCAGGCCTGGGCCATGCTCCATAGGCTGCCCAAGGCCAGCAGGACGGCACCGACGCGCAGTACCGGAACATCGGTGGCCATGGAGGCGGCGGCCATGATGATGGCCGCGAGCAGGCCGGCGGCCGGTTTGGCATAGATGATCCAATGCACCTGGCCGGTAACGGAAACGGTTTCACCTGGCACCAGGTTCCGCGATACGTAGCTCACAATCCCTCTCGTTCCGGTTGTCGGTGCCCCACCATAACGAAGGATGGCGTCGGGGGCGATGGGAAGTCGGCTGGCTTGATTCGGAAATGATCATTTCCTATAATGGAGCCATGAGCATGTCCCCCCCACGCCGAGGGCCCGGCCGCCCGCGGGAGTTCGACACCGGCCTGGCGTTGGATCGCGCCATCGCCGTGTTCAGCGAACGCGGCTATCACGGCGCGGCCATCAGCGACCTGACCGCCGCCCTGGGCCTGACCGCCGGCAGCCTGTACAAGGCCTTCACCGACAAGCGCGGCCTGTTCCTGGCCGCCTTCGACCGCTACGTGGCGCTACGGACCGACCGGCTGCGGGCCGCGCTGGACGTGGCCCCCACCGGGCGGGACCGGATCAGGGCGGTGTTGGATTTCTACGCCGGCAGCAGTCATGGGGCGGATGGCCGGCGCGGGTGCCTGGTGGTGGCCAGCGCCGTGGACCTCGCCACCGTCGATGCCGAGGTCGCGGCCCGTGTGACCGGCGCGCTGGAGGTGCACGAGGAGCGCTTGGTTGCCCTGGTGGCGCAGGGCCAGGCTGACGGCTCCATCCCCGCCAGGCTGGACCCGGCCGTCACCGCCCGCCTGCTGCTGTGCGTGCTCCAGGGCATGCGCGTCATCGGCAAGACGGGGCGCGGGGCGGATGAGATGGCGGCACTGGCCGAAGGCGCCCTGAAGTTGCTGGACTGAACCCGTCCCCCTCCGCCCTTCGGGGAGAGGCATTTCCGTATCAAATTAGGAAATGATCATATCCAAATAAAGGAGCGTACACCCATGCATTCCTCCCTTCTGGCCAGTCTGGTCCGAACGTTTCTGGGTCCGCTTTCCGCATGGTCAGGTCATGGCCAATGGCGTCCGCCTGCA
>NZ_BACU01000563.1 GCF_000333275.1 Azospirillum sp. B4
TTGGCGTTGGTGTCCTGCGGCGTCGCCAGCGCCTGCAGCTGCGACTGCAGCGCCTGGATCTGCTTGTTCAGGGCATCGATCTGCGCCTGGGTCGCCACGATCTGCGTCGGCGTGGCGGCGGTAGCGGTGGCTTTCTTATGCTTCGTCGTGGCGGTGCCTTCCGCCTTGGCCGTGGCCGTCAGCCCCATAAGGGCGACGCAGGCCGAGGTCATGAGGGCGGCGCGCAGGACGGTGCCGCCCTTTCGGATCTGATGCGGCGGGTTCTGGGCCCCGTGCCGCGTTCCAATAGACATTACTGTCCACTCCCATCAAGTGAATTGGCTTCTTATTCGCGCCCCCGGCAGGCGCGCTGGCCCTTTAAAGCAGTTGTCGATTGAAGAAATGTGGCAGTCGACTAAATGATATTTCATGTATCTAAATTCGAATTTAGAAATTCGCACAGCACATGCAGCGCCACCGACCTCATTATCTCCCATGAATATCATCATATATTGCTATATTACTTTCCATTGAAACCCGCCCAGCGCCGGCTCCTGTTGGGGGAAGCGAACCGGCGCCGGGCGGGCCCTCATGGGTCCAGGCGGCCTTGCGGGAGCCGCCTGGACCCTCCGACGGATCCGCGGGACAAGCGGGACGGGGGGATCCGCCGTAAGCGGGGAAGCCTTAGTTGATGGGCAGCATGGTCTGGGTCATGGCGGCATCGAGGTTATCGACGCAGCGGGCGTGCTCCCCCGTGCCGGGGGTGAACCCCACCTCGGCGCAGGCCCGGTTCTCCTGCGCCAGGCGCTGGGTCGCGAAGGACGGGCCGGCGCAGGCGGCCAGGCTGCCGCCGATGCCGGCGACCAGGGTGGCGGCGGCCAGCAGGGCGGCCAGGCGGGGGCTGATGACGGTGCGGCTCATGGGTTCAGTTCCCCCCGGTGATGTCGATCGGGTTCTGGGTCGAGTGATAGGCGGCGACGTGGGTGGCCTTGCCCAGCACCTTGTCGCGATAGTTCAGGACGCACATGGCGTAGTCCGGCGTATCCGGCTGCAGACCCTTCTGGCCGCAGGCCGACTGGCCAGCCAGGTTGGCGGCGGCTTCCGACCGGTTGGTGGCGGCCTCCGCCAATGAACCCGTCAGGCTATCCACACAGGCGACATAGTCGGTGTTGGGGGCAGCCAGGCCCATGGTGTCGCGGCAGACGCGCTTCACGGTGTCCAACTGCGTCGCCGGCACCGTGGCGGCGTGGGCGCCGACCGCCACCCCGCCCCAGACCAACAAGGCCAGTCCGGCTTGCTGAACTTTTGGACTCTTCAGTAGATTCTTCATATTTTACTCCAACCGTCAAATGAATGACTGATGGGCTTCATGTTATCGACGCCGAGTCGCGTCACAACTAAAGCTTAGTTTATTTATTAAAACCAAATTTACCCACATGCCCGCCCATATATCCCTTCACAAAACCAATTCCGCGCAAAATTTGACAGAACAGCAAGTGATAAAAAATCAGGTGAAGGAATCGATGCTCACAGAGAATCGCGGTAACATCTCGATATCATGATATCTCTTGATATCATGCCCCACACCAGACCCTTATAGGGTGAGGGCGTACCACGGTAGCCAGGAACACTAAATTATAATTTTTTTTAGAAACATGGTCGGCATTTTAATTGGCCCCTTTGATCAAATGGACGGATGGTTGCGGCGGCAGCGTCCCCGTCAGAAGGCCGCCGACATCCTTATCCCCGCCATCGCGGTAATGCCCCATCCGCTGGTTTGGTGGTTGCCATGGCCTGCCGCTGGGCGGATGGTCAGGGTTCAGCCCAGGCCTCGGGCCTGGGCTTCCCTGGCGCAATGGATGACGACGGATCAGGCGGATGGACATCGAGACGTTCGACGAACAAGGGTGGCCCCCGGTGACCTCCAAAGCCCACATCCTGCTGATCGAGGATGACAAGGAAACCGCCGAAGAGATCATCCGCGACCTGTCCGACCGCGGCTACATGATCAGCCACGCCGACAACGGCCGGCTGGGGCTGGACCGCGCCCGCGAGGGACGGTTCGACCTGCTGATCCTGGACCGCATGCTGCCCGAACTGGACGGCCTGTCCGTCATCGGCCAGCTGCGGGCGGAGGAGGTGCGGGTGCCGGTGCTGTTCCTCAGCGCCCTGAACGATGTGGATGAGCGCGTGCGCGGCCTGAAGGCCGGCGGCGACGATTACCTGACCAAGCCCTTCGTGCTGTCGGAACTGTCCGCCCGGGTGGAGGCGCTGCTGCGCCGCCCGGCGGAGGTGCGCACCACCCGCCTGCGCGTGGGCCCGCTGGAGCTGGACCTGATCAGCCGCGAGGCCAGCCGCGACGGCCGGCCGGTGGAACTGCTGCCGCGCGAGTTCAAGCTGCTGGAATACCTGATGCGCCATCCGGCCCAGGTCATCACCCGCGCCATGTTGCTGGAAGATGTCTGGAACTACCGCTTCTCACCCCAGACCAACCTGGTGGACGTGCATATCGGCAAGCTGCGGCGCAAGGTGGACGCGCCCGGCGACTTCCCCATGATCTACAACATCCGCAACGTGGGGTTCGTCCTTCGTGAGCCTCAGTAGCGCCGTGTCTTCCAGCGCCGGGCGCCGCAATCCGGTGGCCTGGCTTGCGCGCCTCGGGGCGTGGGCGGCTGGCGGGCGGGGCCCGGCGGGCCCGTCCCATGATCGCTGGCACGAGATCGCGCGCACCACCAGCTTCCGGCTGGCCATGGTGTTCGCCTGCTTTTTCGCCGGATCGTCCCTGCTGCTGTTCGCCTTCATCTATTGGCGGGCGACGGTGTTCGAAACCAACCGCATCGACGCCCTGATCACCGAGGACGCGCGGACCCTGGCGAATGAGGACCAGGACGCCATCCTGGCCCTGATCAACACCCACGTGACGGGCGATTTCCATCGCGTGGGCTATGCCGCCCTGTTCGCGCCGGACGGCCACCGCATCGCCGGCAACCTGGAGGAGGCGCCGCCCGACCTGCCGGTCGACGGCAAGGTGCACGTCGTGCGCGCCACCCGCACCGACCTGCCCGCCATGGGGGCCATCGACGTGCGCCTGGCGGCCCTGCGCATCCCCAACGGCAACATCCTGGTCATCGGCCGCAATGGCCAGTACATGGTCATCCTGCGGGAGGTGGTGGTGCACGCCCTGACCATGGGCGCAATCCCGGCCATGGGCCTGGCGCTGGCCGCCGGGGTCTTCCTGGCCTGGCGCACGCAACAGCGCCTGAAAGCCGTCCATCGCGCGGCGGAACGCATCATGAGCGGGCATCTGCAGGAACGCCTGCCGATCCCGGGCACCGGCCCGCAGGACGAACTGGACCGCCTGTCCATCCTGTTCAACGGCATCCTGGATGAGACCGAGCGCCTGATGGGGGAGATCAAGGCCACGGGCGATGAGATCGCCCACGATCTGCGCACCCCCCTGACCCGGGTGCGGGCCCGCCTGGAACGCACCCAGAAGGGCGACATGGCGCCCGAGGAAACGCGCGAGACGGTGGGCAAGGCCATCGGCGGACTGGACCAGGCCCTGGCCATCATCACCGCCCTGCTGCGCATCCGTGAACTGGAGAACAGCAAGCGCCGCCTGGGTTTCGCCACCATGGACCCGGCGGAGGTCATCCTGTTGCTCGAGGAGCTGTATCAGCCCGTCGCCGAAGCCAAGGACATCGCCTTCACGGTCACGGTGTCACCGGTGCCGCCCCTGTTCGCCGATCGCGACCTGCTGATGGAGGCCGTGGGCAACCTGGTGGACAACGCGCTGAAGTTCACGCCCCCCGGCGGCCGTGTCAGCCTGACGCTGACCCCGCGCGAGGGCGACGGCGCCACCGTCATCCGCGTGGCCGACAGCGGCCCCGGCATCGCCCCGCATGAGCGCGACCTGGTCTTCTCCCGCTTCTACCGCTCCGACCGCACCCGCCACCTGGAAGGCACCGGCCTGGGCCTCAGCCTGGTGGCCGCCATCGCCCGCCTGCACGGCCTGTCACCCCGCATTGGTGACAACGCCCCCGGCTGCGTGGTGGAACTGGTGGCCGAGGAGGCAGCTAAGACGCTGGGGCCCGCGAGCGCCACCATCTGAGCAAGGCGGCGACCAAGATTCCCGACGCCGCGGACGGCAGGCCGAAAACCAGGGTCAGGGGCAGCATGACCTCGGTCACAAAGCCGGCATCCAAGGACCGCCAGCCGCCCAAAGCCAGCACGGCACCGGCGGGCGCCAGCAGAATGATGGCAAGCACGCCCCAAAGAGCCCGGCGCCCATAACGGCCCCAAAACCCCACGCCCGCCACGAATGGAGCAAGGATCATCAGCCAGGCGACCTGGCGATGCAGGTCCATGCCGTTCGCATCGATCTGGTAGAGATTGACGTCGGCCATCAGTCCACCCTGGAAACGTCGGGCATCCAGGTCACCGGTATTGTGACCTTCATGCTGTGCGACTGAACCTTCCGCATGGGGAGGCCTCGGTTCAAGGGTCGGTTAACAAGGCCAACATGCGCCGCCCGCCTGGCGTGGTCAATCCGAAGGCCCCGCCCGAAGGCCCCGCGTCACCATCCCCCGTTGCCAGTCCCACCCCCAACGGGCAAGGTGGCCGGCCACAAGAACGCGAACGCGGGGGATGGCCGGGCCCATGATCACCCTTTTTCCCAACGTCCTGTCGGAGCCGGAGATCGGCCAGCTGCTGGTGGGCCTGCGCGGCACGCCCTTCGCCGATGGCGCCGCCACGGCGGGGGAGCAGATCCGCCAGGTGAAGCGGAACCTGCAGCTGCAGGCCGGCATGCCGGGCTACGACGCCGCCTTCCGCCTGGTGGTGCGCGGCATCGAGCGGTGCGAGGAATTCCGCCGCGCGCTGTTCCCCATGCTGATGGCGCCCCTGGCCTTCAACCGCTATGACGTGGGCATGGAATACGGCGCGCACAACGACATGCCGGTCATCCATACGCCGGACCGGGGGCCCGTCCGCGCCGACATCTCCTTCACCCTGTTCCTGTGCGACCCCGCCTCCTACGACGGGGGCGAGCTGGTGATCGACCAGGGCGGACATGAGCAGGCGTTCAAGCCAGCGGCGGGCACCCTGCTGGCCTACCCCTCAGGCGCCATCCACCGCGTGGCCACGGTGACCCGGGGCAGCCGCATGGCGGCGGTGGGCTGGGTGCAAAGCATGATCCGCCGGCCGGAACACCGCTCCATGCTGTACGAGCTGGGCCAGGTCCGCGGCCATCTGCACGCGCTGGAGGGCAAGAGCGCCCAGTTCGACGCCCTGGCCCGCATCTACGCTAATCTGATGCGGGAGTGGACGGAGGTCTAATCGCCCGCGCTGGCGGCCTCCAGCTTCAGGGGGATCCGCCCATCCGCGTCCGCCCGCGCCGTCGTGGCGTCGCGCAGGGCGATCCGCCCGGCCGCCAGGGTGGGCTGCTGGTGGCGGAGCGCGGCCGCCACCGCCGCCGCCCGGGCCCGCGCCAAGCCGGCCAGGGTGGCGTCGTCCACCGTCTCCGTCCCCGCCAGCCGGTCACGCAGCGCCGCCACGTAGCCCGCCTCATCCACCACGGGGGGCGGCGGTGCCTTGCCGGGCGCCTGCGGACCGGCTGGCGCCTGGGTGAAGGACTGGCGCAGCGGCGCCAGCTGATCCCCGCCCAAGCGCTGACCGAACAGGCCTTCCAGGTAGTGGCGCTGATCCTCGATCGTGTAGTGCCCGGCCAGGTCGCGGGTCATGCGCGCGTCCAACGCGTCGACCTGCATCTGCGGGCGGTCCACGGCAGGCGCCATGACACCCGGCACCACCAGGGCCAGTTGGGGCCGGGCGGCCAGCGCCTGGGCCAGGTGCTGGATCTTCTCCCGCTCCGGCGGTTCCAGGTCGGCGCGGCCGGGGGCGAAGTCGATATGGTCCAGCTGGTCGGCATCCGCGCCATCGAACAGAGCGGCCAGCGCGCGGAACGGGGCGGTGACCAGGTTGGTCAGCAGGTCGGCGGCGGCGGCGCGGATGACGCTGCCGACATCGAAGCGCGGGTCATGGATGTCGCCGCTGACCGGCAGCTCCACGTTGATCCGCCCCTCCTCATCCTTCAGCAGGGCGATGGCCAGGTCCAGCGGCAGGTCCAGGGCGCCGGGCACGTCCACCCGGTCGCCCAGCTTGATGTCGCGGATGACGACGCGGTTGGCGCCGTTCAGCTTGCCGCCGTCGACCGTGTAGCGCAGGTCCACGTCCAGCCGCCCCCGGGCGATCCGCCGGCCGGCGAATTTCACCGTGTAGGGCGACAGGTCGGGGAATTCGACGTTGCGGAACATCATCGTCACGTTGGTGTTGCGGCCCGGATCGAAGGGTACCAGCCGGCCATCGATGGTCACCTGGCCGAAATCGCCCACCTGGCCGCGCAGAGCCAGCCGCGCCGGCGACGACACGCCGGAGGTCAGGGCCGACACCTCCCCCTGCAGGTTGGTGATATGCGCCGAGAACGGCAGCGGCAGGGAGGCGTCGCCATAGTCGGCCTTGCCGCCGGCCACCAGCACCCGGCCCACGCTGACCGCCGGGGTGGCAGCGGGAGGTGACGTGGCCGGAATGGGCGTAGGGGCCGCCACCTTGTCCCGCGCCACCATCAGGTGATTGAAATTGGTGGTCTGGTTGGCCGCCACCTGCAGGCGCAGGTAGGGTGAGGCCACCGTGACCTGGGAGATGCGCAACGCGTTGGCCGATTGGCTGTACTCATAGCGGTCGATGGCCAGGTTTTCCCAGGAAACGACGGGCGTGTCGCCCCCCTGCTCCGTCACCGCCAGCGCCCGCACCTCGCCCTTGCCCGCGATGGTGAGGCCATCAGTGGTCTTGAACGACAGCTCGCTTTCCGCGTCCAACCGACCGTCGTTCACGTCCACGCGCGCCCATTCCCGCACATAGGGCTGGGCGGCGGCCAGGCGCAGGCCGGCCACCGTCACCGTGGCGTCCGCCTGCACCGCCGGAAGCACGGACACCCGGCCCTGCGCCGACACCTGACCACCGGCGGTCAGCGCGGCGGCCAAGGTGAAGGGGAACGCGGCCCCCGCCTGGCTGGACAGGCTGTCCAGGGTCAGGTCGACGGGAGTCAGCTCCATCCTGGCCGGTTCATGCAGCGCCTGGTCATCCACCGTCACCTTGGCCTTGCGCACCACCACCTTGCCCAGCGTGGCGGACCAGGCGGGCCCCTGGCCGGGAGGCGGCGCGGCCTGCGCCGGGGCGGTCGCCGCCGGCTGATCCGCCAGCCAGGGCATGGGGCCGATGCGGCCATCGGCCTGCCGGCGCAAGGCCACGGCCAGCCCGTCCACGGTCAGCGTCTCGGCGCCGGCCGTCCTCTCCGGCCAGGCCAGGCGGCCGCCGGCCAGGCGCAGGTCCGGCACGGTCAGGAAGGGCGCCGCCGCCCCCGCCTCATGCACCGCGAGGTCGCGCACCGCCAGACTGACATGATCGATCCCCAGAGCGTAGGCGCCATCAGCCCGCCGGCTGACCCGATAGTCCAGGTCGGCGGTTACGGTGCCTGTCGGCACAGCGACCTTGAAGACATCACCAAAATAGCGGGCCAGTAGCGGCATGTAGGGTCCGCGCGCCGCCACGTGTCCGGCCGACACGATGGGGTTCAGGCCGGACGTGCCGGTCCATTCCAGGGCGGCGCCCCCCTCCAGCCCCACCTGGATGTGCTGTTGACCCTGCCGTTCCGGCAAGGTGCTGAGGTCGTTGAACTCCACGCTCACCGGACCGATCCTGGTCTTGAATGGCGTGCCGGGCACCTGGTCGGTCACGTCCGCCGCCGCATCGACGACGGCCAGGTGGTGGATCAGCAGACGGGGCAGCCCCCGGTCCTCCACTCTCTCCGGGCGCGCGTCTTCCGATTGGGCGGCGGCCTGGATCAGGCGTCCGATGTTGGTGTCAGTCTCGCCATAACGGATGACGGTGCCCTTCAGGCCCTCCAGCCGGATGTCCGCTATGCCCCAGGCCCAGTGCAGCAGGCCGCTGGGCGCCATGCGGACATACAGCCGGTCGAAGCCCAGCAGCGGCGACCCGTCCGCCTCATCCAGGCGGAAACCGCCGAGGTCGACGCTGAGGGCGAAGGGGTTGACGCGCACCTGGTCCAGGCTGACCGGCCGCTGCAGGGCCCGCTGACCCTGGGCCACGATCTCCCGCCGCAGCAGCGGCGGCGCCGCGAAGAAGCCCCCCAGCGTGTACAGCAGCAGCAGGGCGACGGCCCAGAAGCGCTTGCGCCGGATGCTGATCCACATCCGGGGCGTGCCCATCCGCCGGCCAAGGGCGGGCCCGGCCCGCCGCCACCATGCCCGCCGGCGGGGCGGGGGACCGGAAGGCGGCGGGGCGGAAGGGGTGTTCGGCATGGGATGGGGTCCTGCGGCGTGGCCCCCATCCTATAATGGCAATGATGCGAACGATATGGGGATTCGGTGCCTCCGGACCTGCCCGGAAGGCACCAACCCTTTGGATTAGATGATATTTCCTTTATTGCGGATCACCATAGACGATGCCTCGTCCATGCGTGCCGACGTAAACGCGGCCGTACCGCTTGGGATCGCCCGTCACCTGCAGGATCAGGCCCCACTGGTGCTGGTCGTCATTGATGCGCAGCCAGCGCCGGCCGCCATCGTCGGAACGGAAGATACCCCGCTGCCGGTCGATGGTGCCCACCAGATAGAGCGCCGGCGTGCCCGCCCCCGGCGCCGCTTTGCCGAAGCCGAAGGCATGCAGTTCCTCCACGCCCGGCATCCGGGTGAAGCCGCCGCCTGCGGCCGTGCCATGGTAGAGGCCATCGAAGGCGGCGATCCACAGGTCGCCCTTCGTGCCCGGCGTGGCGTACAGCGCGTCCTGGCCGCCGCGCGGGTCGCCCCGGCCGTTGCGCACGGCCGCCGGCGTGGGCAGGCCATTGGGCAGGATGAAGGGCAGCGCCTGGAAGTGGGCCGCCCGGTCGGTGCTGACGTACAGTTTCCCGTCGAACAGCGACAGCGCGTAAAAGGTGTCGGAATCGACGGTGTCGCCGATCACCCGCACCCCGTCCGGCAATCCCCGCGCCGATGTCCAGGTGGCGCCATAATCGGTGGTGACGTAGGCGCCGGACACCAGCCCCTCCTTCGCCCCCTGCGGCGTCCACACCCAGGTGGCGCCATCGGATGAGACGGCGACCTTGCCGCGCTTGGCCTCCGGCACCGGCATCTCCGCCGGCCGCCAGCTATGACCGCCATCCAGGGAATAGCCGATGTTGGGGGCGGGGTAGCGTTCGTCGTGGATGCCCACGCGCACCACAACGCCCGGGTTCAGGGGGGCCGACACCACACTGTCGGTATTGCCGAACAGCGGGGTGGAGGCCGCCCCCTCCGGCGCCGGCCTGTCCAGGTCCCAGTGCACGAAGCCACCGTAGTCGCCGATGGCGGAGATCAGCGGCGCGCCTTGGGTGGGGCTGTTGAAGGCCATGGCCACCGTTTCCTCGATCCCCGTGCTCATCACCTGCCAGTGGCTGGGCTGACCCCTGTCCACGGCGGTGAGATCGAACGTCTCCCACCCGCCATAGCCGGTGGTGAACATTGCATGGTCGGGGTTGGCGGGGTCGATCTCGATGTCGAACAGCCAGTGGATGGGCGTGGGCTTCACATAGGGCGCCAGGCTGTAGTCATAGACGCCGCCGTTCTTTCCATCACCCTTGGGGCCGCCGAACACGGTGCGCCAAGTCCGGCCGCCATCCCGGCTGCGGAAGATGTCCTCGCCCACGCCGGGGTTGGCGCCCGGCCGGCGGTGGCGGTCGAAGGAGCTGGCGATCACCACCTTGGGGTCGTGCGCGTCCACCGCCACGGCGGCGTAGCCGAAGGCCCGGCCCTTGGCGGCGTCCGGCCTTTCCGGGGTGATGTCGGTCCACTTGCCCGTGTGGGTGTCCAGCTTCCACACGGCGCCATCGGTCATGCGGGTGGGGCCGGGGCTGCTGCCGTAGGAAAGATAGAGCGCGCCGTCCGCCGCCAGCGCGGCACGGGTGGGCCGGTTGGCGGTGGGCTGGCCCGGCACCGGGGCCCATGTCCGGCCGCCGTCGGTGCTGCGGAACAGGTTGTCGCGGCCCTTGAGGGAGGCGCCGACATAGAGCGTGCGGCTGCCCTTCCCTCCCGGCGCCCCGCTGGCGGGATCGAAGATCACGAACACCAGGCCGGCGCCGCCGCGGGCCCAGGGCGGCACGCCGGCGGTGCTTTCCGTCGACGGATCCTCCGTCACGTCGGGGAAGTCCGCCACGCGGCTCCAGGTGGCGGCCCCGTCATGGCTGACCCACAGCCCGTCATGGCGGGTGCCGAGGTAGAGGGTATCGGGGTCGTTGGGGTCCACGGCCAGGCGTTCGCCATTACCGCGGCCATTCTCATTGCCCCCGAACCTGATGGGCACGTCGACCCGGCGGAAGGTCCGCCCCCGGTCGTCGGAGCGCACGATGGCACCGGTGGGCGCCAGCGGGTTGGTGTAGGTGCCCAGCGCCATGTAGACGCGGTCGGGGTTGTGCCGGTCCACCGCGATGCTTTCCACCCCCATCAGGTTGGTGTCGGCATAGGACACCCAATCCAGCAGGGGCACCCAGCGCCGGGTTGCCTCATCCCAACGGTAGGCGCCACCCATGTCGGTGCGGGCGTAGCGCAGGCCCGGCACGGTGGGATGGAAGATGATGCCGTCGACGAAACCGCCGCCCACGATCTGCACGTTCTTCCACTGATAAGGTGCCTGTCCCACCAACACCGGACCCGACAACGCGGGGCCTGTCCGCGCTGGCGCGGCGGCAACGGCGGCGGGGGGCCCCTTATCCATCTGGCATCCGGCCAATGCCAAGGCCACGGCCGTAGCGGCCAGCAGGCGGCGGGCGGAGGGACCCCGCCTGTTCACAGAGCATGTCAGCATGACAGCGTTCCCAACCCATTTTTGTAATCGTTTTCGGGCCCACTGTTGCCGAAGTTACCGGTAACATCAACCCCTGGCCGCCGCCGGCCGACGAGCACGAAACGTCGCAGGCGCAGAAATCGTCCCGCCGATGGAGTTACCGCGAGCGCGGCTGTGTACTTGACACGACAACCGTTTCCCCGGTATCCACCGCCCATCATTGGGGAGTAGCCGCCCGCCTTTCCTGAGCGGGCGCCGCGTCAACATACTTGGGCTTACCGGTACACCGGAGGCCCATGGCGCGAGCGACCGATCCGTTTTCCGCAAGCGGATCGTTGGCGAGACCAGTGGCATGCAGCATCCGACCTGGCCGGGCCGGGTGCGCATCGCTGCTGTCGCTTGCCTGGCCTGTCGCTATCTTCCCGAGGTTCCTCCATGCCCATCACCACGTCCTTCGCCCTGGCGTTCAGCCTGTCCATGGACGCGTTCGCCGCCTCGCTGGGCAAGGGCGCCAGCCTGAACCGCCCCGGCATGCGCGAGGCCGCGCGGGTTGGCGCCTATTTCGGCCTGTTCGAACTGGCCGCACCCATCCTGGGCTGGGCGCTGGGCCTGTCCTTCGCCCGCTATATCGAGGCCTATGACCACTGGATCGCCTTCGGCCTGCTGCTGGTCGTGGGCGGCCGCATGTCCTGGCTGGCGCTGAGGGACGATGGGAAGGACAAGCCCAAGGCCGAGCGGCATTCGCCCCTGGCCCTGGCCATGACCGCCATCGCCACCAGCATCGACGCCACCGCCGTGGGCATCACCCTGGGTTATATGAACGTGGACGTGCCCACCACCATCGCCCTGATCGGGCTGGTGACCTTCGCCATGGCCTTCAGCGGCGTGATGCTGGGCCGGGCGGCCGGCCCGGTGCTGGGCCGCTGGGCGGAGGTCGTGGGTGGCCTGGGCCTGATCGTCATCGGCGCCAAGGTGCTGTATGACCACACCCTGGGTGGTTTTGGCGGCTGATCCAGCGGTTAGATCGAAATGGCGTCCAACCTGGTCAGGTGGGTCGCCTGGGCGCCCGCATCCAGGAAGGACCCGGTGATGCTGTTGCGGGCCAGCTGGATCAGCTGCGCCCGGGACAGGTCCAGGGCCGTGGCGGCGCGCAGGTAGTTGTCCAGCAGATAGCCGCCGAAATAGGCCGGGTCGTCGGCATTGACGGTGGCTCGCACCCCCAGGTCCAGCATGCGCCGCAGGGGATGGGCCTCCAGGCTGGGCACCACGCAAAGCTTCAGGTTGGACAGGGGGCAGACCGTTAGTGTCATGCCCTCCGCCACCAGGCGGCCGGTCAGGGCCGCGTCCTCCAGCGCGCGGTTGCCGTGGTCCAGCCGGTCCACGCCCAGCAGGTCCAGCGCCTGCCAGACGTAGTCGGGCGGCCCCTCCTCCCCCGCATGCGCCACCAGCCTCAGCCCCCGGTCGCGCGCCGCCCGGAACACGCGGGCGAACTTGGCGGGCGGGTTGCCGACCTCGGACGAATCCAGGCCCACGCCGGTGATACGATCCAGATAGGGCTCCGCCGCCGCCAGGGTGGCGAAGGCCGCGTCCTCGTCCAGGTGGCGCAGGAAGCACAGGATCAGCCGCGACGTGATGCCGAATTGGTCCCGCGCCGCCGCCATGCCGGCCAGCAGGCCGTCGGCCACCACCGCGAAGGGAATGCCCCGGTCGGTGTGGGTCTGGGGATCGAAGAAGATCTCGGCGTGCACGCCGCCATCGGCCGCCAGCCGGCGGAAATAGGCCAGCGCCAGGTCGCGGAAGTCCTCTTCCGTGCGCAGCACCTGGGCGCCCTGGTAGTAGATGTCCAGGAAGTCCTGCAGCTTGGTGAAGGCGTAGGCCGCCCGCACCTCCTCCACCGTCCTGAAAGGCAGGACCACGCCGTTGCGGCGGGCGAAGTCGAACATCTGTTCCGGTTCCAGGCTGCCCTCGATGTGCAGGTGCAACTCCGCCTTGGGCAGGCGACGGATGAAATCGGACAGCTGTTCGGTCATGGGGCACCCCTTCCGGATCCTCGGATGCCCACCAGTTTAGCCCCGGTTTCGGCCTGGGGAACAGCCTTTCGGCAAAGCCGTTAACCGGCCGATTACATCTGTCGAGGGCATATATACACAATACACTCGTTTAACGGGTGGACCGCCACGACGTATCTGCTAGATTGCGCCCCAATAAATCAACCACAGGCGGCACAGGGCCGCGAAGAGGGGTGAGCATGCAACGACAACCATCACATGGGCATCGCCCAGGCGCCGGCATGGCCGCCGCCCTGGGCCTGCTGGTCCTGGGGGCCGCCCAGCCAGCGGCGGCGCAGAGCGTTTTCGCCAATCCGCCGACCCTGCCGCAGACGGCGCCGGCGCAAGGGTCGGCCACCGTGCCCGGCCTGCCCAAGGCGCAGTCGGCCATCAGCTTGGCGACGACGCCGCAAGCGCACGCCGGCAAGGAGCGGGCTTTCGACCTGCACATCAAATATAGTGAGGGGTCCCTGTATGACCCCGGTGAGCAGCGCTTTCAGCGCCTGTACCTGCGCAGCTATGTCGGCACCGGCGTCTCGCCGGGCACGCCCTATGTCGCGCCGGAAATTGACGTGACGCCGGGCGACACCGTGCGCATCACCCTGCACAACGACCTGCCCAAGGAAGAGAACTGCGCGTCCCCGAACGTGAACACGCCGCATTGCTTCAACCACACCAACCTGCATTCGCATGGCCTGTGGGTCAGTCCGACGGGCAACAGCGACAACGTGCTGATATCGATCAACCCCGGCGTCAGCTTCCAATATGAGTACAACATCCCGGCGGACCACCCCGCCGGCACCTTCTGGTACCATCCGCACAACCATGGATCGACCGCGTTGCAGGTGGCCAGCGGCATGGCCGGCGCGCTGATCATCCGCGGCGACCGCAAGCCCACGCCCGAGATCAACGGCGATCTGGATACCCTGCTGATTGGGCCCAACGGTCAGCCCTTCAAGGAGCGGACCTTGGTGTTCCAGCAGATCCAATATTACTGCCTGGACAATAACAACCAACCGACCTGGACCTGCAAGGCCAACCAGACCGGCATTATCGAAACGTATGACGCGGTTCAGAACCCGCCTGACAAAAGGCCGCCCCCCACAAGCGATGAGTTCGGCCCCGGTAGTTGGGCAAAGTCGGGCCGCTGGACCAGCATCAACGGCGTGGTGATGCCGACCTTCACCGACGCGCAGGCTGGCACCGTGGAGCGCTGGCGCCTGATCCATGCCGGCGTGCGCGAGACCATCAGCGTGGAGTTCCACAAGATGGCCGACACCACCCAGGCGGCGGCCCGCCCCACCAAGGCCGGCATGAACCAGTTCCTGGACACGGTGTGCACCGGTCCGGCGGTGCCCTACCAGGTGGTTGCGGCCGATGGCCTGACCATGGGCAACACCTTGACCAACACCTCCACCACCCTGCAGCCGGGCTATCGCTATGACCTGCTGGTGGTCTTTCCGGAGGCCGGCAATTACTGCGTGACCGAGGCGGCCAAGGACGCCGCCGCCACGGTCAGCCGTTCCGCCACGCCGCGCAGCATGCTGGGCGTGGTGACGGTGCGCGGCGGCACGCCCACCGCGAACCCGACCAAGACCCTGGTGGACACGCTGGTGGCCTCGGCCCAGCGCACCATGCCGGCCGACGTCCGCGCGCAGGTCATCGCCGACCTGACGGCCCCGGGCGGCATGAAGTTGACCCGCTTCGTCCCCCACCCCACCATCACGGACGATGAGGTGAAGGGCGTGCCGGAGGAGGACATGGTGTTCTACCTGGGCCCGGGCGTGCCCGACGACCCCAGCAAGCAGCCCTATACCGGCCTGACCACCACCAAGTTCACCGTGGCCAACAGTCTGGAGATGGTGCAGTACGACGGCACCAACTGGGTGCCCAAAGGGACCGCGCCCTATGACCCCAAGGTGGTGAACCGCAAACTGGTGCTGGGCACCGCGCAGCAGTGGGAACTGCGGTCCTACAGCGTCAGCCACCCTTTCCACATCCATGTGAACCCCTTCCAGATCGTCGCCGTCTATAACGAGAAGGGCCGCGACGTCAGCCTGCCTGGCGCGGTGGACGACGACGGCGACAATCAGTTCGCCGGCCTGAAGGGCGCCTGGAAGGACACGCTGTGGGTCAAGACCAACCTCAGCGCCTTCGCGCCGCCGGGCTTCAAGGCCGACCCCAATCCGCCAGTGCACTATTACCGCCTGATCGTCCGCACCCGGTATGAACGGTACATCGGCGAATTCGTCCTGCACTGCCACATCCTGGACCATGAGGACCAAGGCATGATGCAGAACGTGGAGATCGGCATCAGCGACGGCGCCGGCGGCCTGGCCCACGCCCACCACTGACGCCCAGCCTCGCTTGGACAGCGGCCCCAGCCCCTGGCTGGGGCCGTTTCTTTTTATCTCGGACGGCCGATCAGAATTTGGTTAACGCAGGCCCGCCACATCGGAAATTCTTTTGAATTCAACCTTGCGCCTACGGTGGTAATCACTCAAAATAAATAAATATAAATCTCAACATAAATGCGTTTACGGTTAATTTTAGTTCCGATAGTAGTAGATTTATAGGTGTTTCTGCCTATTAATACTGTCTTAAGACTCCTATCCCTATGCTTTGGGTTAGGGCGGTGACTTTGGGTGCTGACCGGCGCTTCAGACATCACGGGGCCCCTATCCTGGACGGGGGACTGAATGGTCGCTTTCTACAAGCAAATCATCGATTTAGAAAAGCTCGCGGAACTAGTGGAAGCGGATGACCCTTCCCTGGACACGATCTGCCTGTCCTCCGATGGCCGTTACCAAGTGCGGGAGTTCCATCTGGCGGGACTGACCAGCCAGGTGGCCGCCCATCTGGCGGCCGGCTTCCGCGGGCGGTCGGAGCGGGACTTCCCCCACCTGACGTGCGCCTGGGGCCGGGCCCGTGTGGGGTCAACCGCCATGGCCAACCTGTTCGGCGTGGCCGGCCTCCCCTCTTATTACCAGCCGACCAAGGCGGTCATGCGCCACGTGCTGGCCGCCGACAGCCCCGGCCCCTGGGCCATCCCCCTGTCCGACCGGTCGCCGCACATCTTCTGCAAGGACGTGGCCGGCCCCTACCTGACGGCCGAATGCCTGTACATCCCCCTGCAGATGCTGATCGAGGCCGGTTATCCCGCCAGCCGCCTGCATCTGGTGATGCTGGACCGCGATCCGGTGCACGCGCTGGCTTCCTGGCTGCGCAAGTGGTCGCACCGGATCGCCCGGGACCAGTTGCTGGAGAACTTCGTCATCGCGACCCTGAACACCGTCCGGGTGGAGAACTACGCCCGTCGCCAGGGGGTGGCCGTCACCCACTACGTCCATGAGGCGGCGCGCCAGCCGGTGCTGTCGTCCGCGGCCTTGTTCGGGCGGCTGGGCCTGTCCGACTATTTCACGCCGGAGACGGTCACTGGCTGGCAGCGGATGGACAGCCTGGACGATAGCCAGTCGCGCATCCTGTTCCCGGTGGAGCCGGAGGCGTATGCAGCCCCTGGCCTGCATCACCAGGCGGGCGGTATCGACTGCTACGCCTATCAGGATCGCGACTGCGGGACGGTGACCGACGCCGACCTGGATCTGCTGCGCCGCCATGGCGTGGATGAGGTGTATGCCCGCAGCGCCGCCGCCTGCGCCCGCGACCTGGACCTGCCACGGGGGCTGTTCCGCGACGATGGCCCCCGCGTGGCCACTGCTGTCGCCTGAGCCTCCTTTCCCGCCAGCCCCTGCGGGGGCGCCCCTTCTATCGCCGGAGTGGTTCGACCATGCTGAGCAAACTGAAGATTTCCCACCGCCTGCTGCTGTTCGTGCCGGTGCTGGTGGTGGCCCTGGGCCTGGCCGTCGGCTTCGGCCTGTCGGCCCTGCGCGGCACCTTGATGAACGACCGCAAGGAGGAGCTGAAGCAGATCCTGATGGTCACCCGGGGGGTGGCGCAGAATTGGTACGACCGTGAGCAGTCGGGTGAGCTGACGCACGCCCAGGCGCAGAAGGGCGCCCAGGACGACATCCGCAAGCTGCGCTTCGGCAATGGCGAGTATGTCTACGTCAACCAGTACGACGGCCTGACCATCGTCCACGTCAAGAAGGAGTTCGAGGGCAAGAACCGCATGGACTTCAAGACCGCCGACGGGGTCGAGACCGTGCGCCTGGGCATCGAGGCGGCCAGGAGGGGCGGCGACTTCTTCACCTATACCTACCCCCGGCCGGGCAACCAGGGTGGCCCCGCCCAGAACTTCCCCAAGATGACCTACAGCCTGGGCTTTGAGCCGTGGCAGTGGGCGCTGGGCACCGGCATCTACATCGACGACATCGACACAATATATCATGATATATTGACTGATATGCTGTTGTTGACCGCCTTGGTGGTGGTGGCCGGCGGCCTGGTGGCCTATTTGCTGGCGCGCAGCATCGCCAAGCCGCTGACGCTGATGACGGAGCGCATGGGGCGCCTGGCCGACGGCGACCTGTCGGTGGACATCCCGCTGCTGGACCAGGGCCATGAGATCGGCCGCTTGGCCCGCGCGCTGGAGGTGTTCAAGCGCAACGGCCTGCGCAATGCGGAGCTGACCCAGGCCCAACTGGCCGAGCAGCAGGAGAAGCTGCGCCGGCAGGAGGCGGTGGAGGCATCGCTGGCCGACTTCCAGCGGCGCACCGCCGCCGTGCTGGGCAACGTGGTGGAAGCGTCGGAAGAGGTGCGCAACCATTCCTCCGGCCTGGCCGACATGGCGACGCAGAGCCGGGGCATGGTGGACATGGCCAACCACGCCTCCTCCGAAACCAGCGGCAACGTGCAGATGATCGCCAGCGCGGCGGAGGAACTGGCCGCAGCGGTGGGCGAGGTCAACATCCAGGTCAGCCGTTCCACCGACATCGCCCAGCGCGCGGTGGCCCAGGCCGAGCGGACGGGCGTCACCATGCGGGGCCTGGCCGACGCGGCGCAGAGCATCGGCAACATCATCCAGGTGATCCAGGACATCGCCAGCCAGACCAACCTGCTGGCGCTGAACGCCACCATCGAGGCGGCGCGGGCGGGGGAGGCGGGCAAGGGCTTCGCCGTGGTGGCCAGCGAGGTGAAGACCCTGGCCAGCCAGACGACCAAGGCCACGGACGAAATCCAGGGCTACATCACCGGCATCCAGCAGGAGACCACCCGCGCCGTGGACGCCATCGCCGACATCGCCCACGTGGTGGGCGACATGAAGGCGATAGCCACCGCCATCGCCTCGGCCATGGAACAGCAGGGCGCCACCACCTCGGAAATCGCCCGCAACATCAACCAGGCGGCCACCGGCACCCAGCAGGTGTCCACCAACATCGTGGGCGTGGCCGGCGCCGCCGAACAGACCAGCCAGTCCGCCAACGCCCTGCACGCGGCCTCCGAAGCCCTGCGCCAGGACGCCGACGGCCTGAACGCCGAAATCACCGGCTTCTTCGCCCGCCTGCGCGCGATCTGAGCATGGGGGAAGGGGGAAGGACGGCGCCTCGGAGACGGGGCGCCGTTTTTTTACCAGCCTCAGCTTTGGGAGAAGGGTGGGGTCAGCACCGTGCCGCCCACGTGAATGGACCCGATGACACTGGGGTCGTTGTAATAGCCGGCATAGGTCACCACCGTGGTGCCGGTCGTTACCGACAGGATCAGGTCGCTGCCCGACTGCTGGAAGACTATGCTGGCCGGATCGACATCGGACGAGAACGCCAGGACATTGGCCCCAGCCCCATCGGTGATGAGATCGGACCCGCTGTTCTGACCGAAGATATAGGTGTCATTCCCCAACCCACCAGCGAAGGTGTCATCACCTGAGCCACCCGTGATGACGTTATCCAGGTCATTGCCGGTGCCGGTGAAGGCGCCCGTGCCGGTGTAGGTCAGGGTCTCCACGTTCGCGCCCAGCGTGTAGCTGGACAGCGTCGTGCGGACCTCGTCCGTCCCGGCGCCAGCCGCCTCCGTCACCACATCGCCGGCGTTATCTACGATGTAGATGTCATTGCCCGCACCGCCGATGAGCGTGTCGGACCCGGCACCGCCGTCCAGCACGTCATCACCAGCACCACCGGTGAGAACGTTGGCCAGATCGTTGCCCGTGCCCGTAAAGGCCCCCGTGCCGGTGTAGGTCAGGGTCTCCACATTGCCACCCAGCGTGTAGCTGGACAGCGTCGTGCGGACCTCGTCCGTGCCGGCGCCCGCCGTCTCCGTCACCACGTCGCCGGCATCGTCCACGATGTAGGTGTCGTTGCCGCTACCACCGATCAGCGTGTCAGCCCCAGAACCGCCGTCCAGCAGGTCATTGCCGGCACCGCCGGTGATGGTGTTGGCCAGGGCGTTGCCCGTGCCGGTGAAGGCGCCAGACCCGGTGTAGGTCAGGGTCTCAACATCGGCGCCCAGCGTGTAGCTGGACAGCGTCGTGCGAACCTCGTCCGTCCCGGCGCCCGCCGTCTCCGTCACCACATCGCCAGCGTCATCCACGATGTAGGTGTCATTGCCGGCACCGCCGATTAGCGTGTCGGCCCCGGCACCGCCATCCAGCAGGTCATTGCCGGCACCGCCGGTGATGGTGTTGGCCAGGGCGTTGCCCGTGCCGGTGAAGGCGCCAGACCCGGTGTAGGTCAGGGTCTCAACATCAGCGCCCAGCGTGTAGCTGGACAGCGTCGTGCGAACCTCGTCCGTCCCGGCGCCCGCCGTCTCCGTCACCACATCGCCGGCGTCATCCACGATGTAGGTGTCATTGCCGGCACCGCCGATTAGCGTGTCGGCCCCGGCACCGCCATCCAGCAGGTCATTGCCGGAACCGCCGGTGATCGTGTTGGCCAGCGCGTTGCCCGCGCCGGTGAAAGCGCCAGACCCGGTGTAGGTCAGGGTCTTCACATCGGCGCCCAGCGTGT
>NZ_BACU01000562.1 GCF_000333275.1 Azospirillum sp. B4
ACTACATCCCGGCACGGCCAGCAGCGCCACCCACGCCATGGACGCCCATGTCCGCGCCGTCGCCGCCCGGCACCCGGGCATCAAGGTCGCCACCTTCTATGCCGAGCCCCTGGCCGACGACCGGCCGGGCGTCAGCCACGACGTCACCGGGCTGATCACCATCGACTGGCTGCGCGCCAACACACCGCTGGACAAGGCCGACGTCTATCTGTGCGGGCCCAAGCCCTTCCTGCGCGCCTTCGTGGCCGGCCTGTCGCTGGCCGGCGTCCCGGCCGACCGCATCCACTACGAATTCTTCGGCCCCGCCGAGGAATTGATGGCGGCCTGAGCCCCCCTCGCCGCCATCAAAGCTGACACGCCCCCGCCCGCTCCGTACGGGTGGGGGCTTTTTTTGTGGGCGGAACCCGTAAGAAATCCCCTGCGGCCGGGACTACCTTGTCATCAGTGGCGCCCCGAGCGGACGAACCGCAAGCGGGATGAACAGGGACCGGGACATGGACGGCGGGCAGCAAAGCCAGGACAGGCGGTACCAGCAGGCGGCCGACCAATTCGGCCCCGCGCTGGAGCGCCTGGCCCGCGCCTATGAGCGCGACACCGACCTGGCCCGCGACCTGCTGCAGGACATCCACCTGGCGCTGTGGCGCAGCCTGGGCGGCTTCGACGGCCGCGCCTCGCTGCGCACCTGGGTGTTCCGCGTGGCCCACAACACCGGCGCCAGCCATGCCCTGCGCCAGCGCCGCTCCCGCCTGGCCGCCCCGCCGACCAGCCTGGATGAACTGGTGGAAACGCCGGCCCCGGCCGACACCCCCGAACAGGCGGCCGACCGGCGCCAGACGCTGGACCGCCTTTACGATCTCATCCGCCGGCTGAAGGCCCCGGACCAGCAGGTGATGCTGCTGTACCTGGAGGGTGAGGACGCCGCCGCCATCGGCGAGGTGACCGGCCTGTCGCCCGGCACCGTCGCCACCAAGATCCACCGCGCCAAGGCCGTCCTGGCGCGGCATTTCCAACCCGAACACCCCCACAAGGGAGGCCAGCCATGACGGCACCACCCGATGACGTGCAAACCCTTTGGCAAACACAGGAACCGGAGATTCCCCCCATGACCCTGGACGACATCCGCAAGAAGGCCGCCGCCCTGGAACGCCTGGTCCGCCGGCGCACCCTGGTGGAACACCTGGCGGCGGCCATCACCATCCCCCTGTTCGGCGCCTACATCTGGTTGCTGCCCGGCTGGATGCTGAAGGCGGCCAGCGCCCTGGTCATCCTGGGCATCGCCTACATGCAATGGCAGATGAGGCGACGGGCGACGGCCAGGCGGGCCGTGATCGAAGGGGCCGCCGGGGTCGTGCTGGACGGCTATCGCCATGCCCTGACCCGCCAGCGCGACGCCCTGACCAGCGTCTGGCGTTGGTACATCCTGCCCTATGTGCCGGGCCTGGCCCTGATGGTGCTGGGCAGCTGGTTCCAGGTGCAGGGCGACGGGCTGCTGCTGGCCCGCATCATCATCGGCCTGGCCGTGGCCGTCATCGCCCTGGTCCTGGTCGTCATCTGGCTGGCCAACCTGCTGGCCGCAGCCCGCCTGCAACAGCGCATTGATGAGCTGGACCGGCTGACGGCGGGGTGATGTCGACCGGATTCATCCTGTTCAGCCGGACGGTGATCAAGCCGTCCGGCTTCATTGTGGCTATTCTTTCGGCAAATGGCACTTCCACTTGACCGGACCCCTCGGTGTCCCCTCCCGCCGGACGGCGGAAGGGCGCATATCTTTGAGGCGTGTCCAGCGAGCGGACTCAGGGGCTCCAAAGCGATTCCGCTTTTCCCCGATCCGTTCCATGGTGAGCCCCTCCCACCCAGGGAGGAGCCACCCGCAGGTGAAGGAGACCCCCATGGCCCCCGTCGGCCGGCCCCGCAGCGACGCTAGCCACGCCGCCATCCTGAAGGCGACCTATGAGCTGTTGCAGGAGGAGGGTCTGGCGCGCCTGACCCTGGACAAGGTGGCCAGCCGGGCCGGCGCCTCGCGCAGCACGCTGTACCGCTGGTGGCCCAGCCGTGGCGCCATCGCCATGGAGGCGACGCTGGACACCATCAACCGCGAGATGTCGCTGGAACCCAAGAGCGACAACGCCCTGGCGGAATACCGCCGGCTGTTGAAATCGGTGGCCCGGGGCATGCGCGGCAGCACCGGCACCATCCTGGCCGGCATCCTGGCGGAATGCCAGCGCGACCCGGAGACGCTACGCCTGTTCAAAGAGAAGCTGGTGGCACCCCGCCGGGCGGAGGTGGTGCCCCTGCTGGAGCGGGGCATCAAAGACGGTTCCATCCGCCCGACCATCGCGCCGCACACCATCCTGGACATGACGTTCGGCGCCATCTTCCACCAGCTGCTGCTGCACATCCCCACCGATGACGACTGGATGGACGGTGTCATCGACATCCTGGTGAACGGCATCGCCGCCAAGCCGCAATCGGGTGGCTGATCAGCCCAGGCGCATGTAGCTGCCCATGTCGGCCTTGATGCCCCACTGGGCCAGGAAGGCGCCGGGGTTGAAGTCCTGGCGCCGGTATTCCTCCGCCGCGCGGGCCTTGGCCGCGACCATCGCCGCCTCGCTCTCCCACTGCACCAGGGTGACGACGCCGTAATCACCATTGTCCAGCCGCCATTCATAGAGGCCGTGCTGCAGGCAGCCGGGCTGGCCATGCAGAAAGCCATCGATGAAGCGGATACGGTCAACGAAAGCATCCCGCGCCGCTGCGGGCACGGTGAATTTGTCGATGCGATAACGGTGGCTGGCGTCCGCGCACTGCGATGCGGGGGAGGGGGTGGTCATGGAGGCCGTCTCCGACAGGGTCATTCAAAAAGCCCCCGCACGCTAGGACATCAATATAAGTTGAGGTCAAGCGGCAAATCGATCTCTTCAAATCCCGTGTGACAACGCTGTCACAGCATGTCATCGTACGCTCCATAAAAATCGTCGGGGAGGACCGGAGCATCATGACCATCACCACCGCCACAGCCTCCGGCGCCCCCGGTATCGCGGAACCCCGAACATCGGCCCGTCTGCCGTCCCTGGACGTGCTGCGCGGCTTGGCTGTCGCCGGCATGATCCTGGTGGTCAGCCCGGGGGACTGGAACAAGGCCTACGCGCCACTGAAGCACGCGCCCTGGGACGGCTGGACCCTGGCGGACATGGTGTTCCCCACCTTCCTGTTCAGCGTGGGCCTGGCCATCGCCCTGTCCTTCGCCAGGATCGCGCAGGACAGGCGGGCGGCGGGCGTCAAGATCGCGCGGCGCGCCCTGGCGCTGGTCGCCCTGGGCTTGGTGCTGAACGCCCTGCCCTATTTCGACCTGGCGCATCTGCGCCTGCCCGGCATCCTGCAGCGCATCGCCCTATGTTACGTCCTGGCCACCACGCTGTGCCTGGTTACCGTCAGGACGGGGGCGGATGGCTGCCCGACAGTGAACCAGCGGGCGCTGCTGATCGCGATGGTGTTGGTCCTGGTGGGCTATGGGGCCGCGCTGGCGTGGGTGCCGGTGCCGGGCATCGGGGCGGGGCATCTGGACCCCGGCGGCAGCCTGCCGGCCTGGATAGACCGGGGTGTCTTCACGGTGCCCCATCTGTGGCCCTACGGCACCGATGCGGCCGGCGCCGTCGTCTATGACCCCGACGGCCTGCTGTCCACCCTGCCCGCCACGGTCAACGTGCTGGTGGGCGTGCTGGCCGGCACGGCGCTGAAGGCCTCCAAAAGCCGCCTGGACCTGCTGGTCGCCGCCGTTCTGCTGATGGTGGCGGGCCTGGCGCTGGACCCCGTGCTGGTCATCAACAAACGCATCTGGACCAGCAGCTTCGCCCTGTTCAGCGGTGGCTTTTCCCTGGCTGTCCTGGTCGTCCTGTCGGTGCTGCTCGATCAGGGGCCCACCGCCCTGCCCCAGGCGCTGAGTTTCCCCTTCCGCGTGCTGGGCGGCAACGCCATCCTGGCCTTCACCCTGTCACAGATCCTGTGCGCCATCGGCGGCGTGCCCCTTATCGTCACCGCGCAGGGGCGCATCACCCCACAGGGCTGGGGCGACAGGCTGGCGGGGGCGGTTTTCGCCGATCCCTACCTGGCATCCTTCGTCTGTGCGCTGGGCATCCTGAGCCTGGTGGTGGTGGTGCTGCTGCCCCTGCACCGCAGGGGCCTGCATGTGCGGCTTTAGACGGCCAGGGCGGGCTTGGCCTCCACCACCTTGACCAGGGCCAGCAGGGTGCGGTTGACCGGGGTGGGGATGCCCAGCGCCGCCCCCTGGCGCACGATGTGGCCGTTCAGGTAGTCGATCTCGCTGCGCTTGCCCCGGGCCAGGTCCTGGGCGGTGGACGAATATTGGTTGGGCATGGCCGCGGCCAGGGCCAGCACCCGGTCCAGGATGTCGTCGGCCACGGCGATGCCCCGGGCGCGGGCCACGGCCACCGCCTCCGCCACCACGTCGGTCATGACATCGGTCACGCCGGGCACCGCCACCAGCCCGCCGTAGGTGACCTGGGTCACCGCCGACAGGGCGTTGTAGGCGCAGTTGATGATCAGCTTGTCCCACAGGGCGGCGGTGACGCCGGCGGATACCGTGGCCGGAATGTTGGCCGCCCGCAGCACCTCGGCCACCCGCGCGCTGTCCGGCCCCGGGCCCAGGATCAGGTCGCCCCGGCCGTGGTGGCGCACATGGGCGGGGCCCGCCATGTCGGTCGCGACATACACCACCACCGGCACCACCGGCCGGCCCAGCACGGCCGCCAGCCGGTCGGCGTTGTCGACGCCGTTCTGCATCGCCAGCACCACGGCGCCCGGCTTCAAATGGGGCAGCATGGCGCGGCCGGCACCTTCCGTATCGGCGGATTTCACGCAGAACAGCACCAGGTCGGCATCGGCCAGCGCCTCCGGCCCCGCAGCGGCGCCGATGGCGACTTGGCCGTCGAATCCGTCCTTCATCTGCAGCCGCAGTCCATGGGCGCGCACCGCATCCACCAGGGCCGGGCGGCCCACCAGGGTGACGGCATGGCCGGCCCGGGCCAGCAGCCCGCCGAAGAAACAGCCGACGGCGCCGGCCCCCATGACACCGATGTTCATCCTGCGTATCTCCCGTGTGGCGGCGCGTCTTTCGCTACGCGGCGTTGCGGTTAAGGTGCGGGGGATAGGGAAGCGGCGCAACGGCCCATCGCTCATCCCTTCCCTGCCGCCAGCGCATTGGCGCCTGGGGCGCCCACCCTTCTTTCGCCCAGGCCGCGGGGATATCCTGGCACCTATGCCGCCGACCGATGCCCGCCCCGCTTCCAACACCGCCTGGCCGCCGCAATCGCTGGCGGGCCTGGAGCTGTTCCGGGGCCTGGAGCCCGCGGCGCTGGCGGAGGTGATGGCCGCCGCCCTCGTCCGCGCCGTGCCCCGCCACACGCCGCTGTTCCACCAGGGTGATCCGGCCCAGCATTGCCACGCGCTGCTGAGCGGCGGGGTGCGCGTCAGCCAGACCAACGCGGCCGGGGCGCAGGTGGCCCTGCGCTTCATCGGGGCGGGGGAGATGTTCGGCACCGTGCCCCTGTTCACCGACCGCCTGTACCCCGCCGACGCCGAGACGGTGGCCGACAGCGTGGAGATCCGCTGGACGGAGGCGACCCTGCGCCAGCTGATCACCCGTCATCCCGCCATCGCCCTGAACCTGGTGACGGTCATCGGCCGCCGGCTGATGGAGGTGCAGGACCGCCTGCGCGAGGTGACCACCGGGCGGGTGGAGCAGCGCCTGGCCCGCGCCCTGCTGCGCCTGGCGGCCCGCGGCACGGCGTCGGCGGCGGGGACGGCCCTGGCCTTCCCCCTGACCCGCAAGGATTTGGCCGAGCTGTCCGGCACCACCCTGCACACCGCCAGCCGCACCCTGGCGGCGTGGGAGAAGCGGGGATGGCTGTCCAGCGGCCGCCCCAACGGGCGGGCACGCATCACCCTGCACGACCAGGCGGCGCTGGCCGCGATGGCGGAGGACGGGCGGGAGTAAGGAACGGTCAGGCCTTCACGCCCTCTCCCGGCCGGAAGAACAGCGCCAGCAGGACGGCCCCCACCAGGGCCAGCGCCGTCGGCACCAGGAACAGGGCGCGGTAGTCCACCGCCGCCTGCGGGCCGGCCGCCGTCTCCACCACCACGGTCCAGCGGCTGGTCAGCGCCGGGAAGACGAAACTGGCGATCACATTGCCCACGCCCAGGATCAGCAGGTTGAACAGGCCCTGGGCGCTGACCCGGACATCCTTGGGGAAGGCGTCGTCGACGAAGATGTAAACCGTGGCGAAGAAGAAGGCGTAGCAGACGCCGTGCAGCAGCTGCACCGCCACGATGGCAGGCACGCTGTCCGCCAGGAAGGCGAAGACCAGGAAACGGGCGGCATGGCCCAGGATGCCGATGATCATGGTCAGCCGCCAGCCCAGGCGGGCCAGCACCCGGCCCAGCACCACCATGGTCGCCATCTCCGCCACCTGGCCCAGGCTCAGCACCACCATGCTGAGGTTGCCGGCGATGCCCACCCGGTTGGTGAGGAAGGCGTCCGACATGACGAAATAGCCGTTGTGGACCACGGCGTCCAGCAGGGTGACCAGGAACAGCACGGCCACCGCCGGTTGGCGCAGGCAGGCGATGGCCCGGCGCCAGGCCAGCCGGTCGACCGCACCTTCCGCCCGGGGCGGGGTGTGCGGCAGGGCCAGGGCGTAGGCCGCCATGGCGAAGGAAAGGATGGCAGCGACCAGGAAGATCCAGCGCACCTGCTCCGCCGTCGCCTGGGCGTCCAGCAGGAAGACGAAGGGCCAGCTGGCCAGCACCCAGCCCAGCGTGCCGCCCATGCGCACCGCCCCGAACTCCCGCGCCGGCTGGGCCAGGTTGGCGAAGGCCAGCGTGTTGGCCACCGACAATGTTGGCACATAAACCAGGCTGTAGCCCAGGAAGCAGGCGAAGAAGGGCCAGAAGTCCGTGGCGAACCCCACCCCCACCAGGCACAGGCCGCCGGCCAGATGGCTGACCGACAGGAAACGCTCCGCCGAGAAACGGCGGTCGGCGAACTGGTTGGAAAAGAAGATGCCGATGACGGAGGCGATGCCCCAGGCGCTGCCGACCAGCGCCTGCTGCCCCGGCCCGAAGCCCAGCATGGACATGTAGGGGAACAGCTTGGGCGCCCAGGCGCCCCAGATGGCGATCTGAAGCGCCATCATCACCAACAGGCGCATCCGCATGCCCGTACCCCCTCCCCCTTTATCCGACCCGCCGTCCCAAGCGCGGGTTGGCCCGACTATTAGGCCCGATGAAGTCTGATGTAAACCATTACATAGAGTCATGAAGGGAGGTAAGCGCGTTAAACGGCGGCGCTATTTGCCGTGAATCATCTCCAGGATCTGGCCCGTCCGCTTGTCAATCACCACGTGGGCGGTACCGCCGACCCAACCACGCGGCAGGTATCCATTAACCACCCATCGGCCATCCTCCAGCGTGGCCGTCAGCGGCTTCTCCGACTCTATCGTGGCCTTGCCGTACACGGGAATAAGCACCGCCTCGGCGATGGCGACCGCCGTCTTCTCATCGGGCACGTAGCCGGCTTCGGGAACATAAGTGGCCGCCAAGGCCGCTGGGGCGGATAAGCAGGCGGCAACCAGCAAGGACGCCGACAGCGAGGCTCTCAGACCGGGAATGGGCATTCAATCCTTCACCTGAAATACGGTGTAACGGGGCGCCGGATCATAGTCCTGCGCGGCCAGCGCAGCCTTCCAGTCCTGCTCAAAAGCCTGATCCCAGCGGTCCAACAGGCCGTAGAACGCGTCGGCGTTCATCCAGGCCTCCGCTACAGTGGCCACGATTTCTTCCCGATTGCCTTCGTTCATGCAGCCGATCAAACGGACCTGATCGCCCACGTCGAAATGCAAGACGTGGCTGCCGTCATCGAAGGCCGCATCCGCCGGCCATTCGATCTGCCGGTCGCCTACCAGGCGGGATACATCGGAGGCCGAGAACCCGCCGAAGAATACTTCGTCCTGGCATTCCTCCAAATAAACCGCGCCCAATACACCGTACGCGATCGCTCCCGCATCAGGTTCATCAGCAAAGGGAGCCTGATGGCTTCCCCGCGCATCGCGCCTGTCCTGCGTCCAGCCGGCCATAAAGCCCAGGACGGTGGCATCGTGCTGACGGCGGCCAAACCGGCGGCCGGCGATATAAAGGTTGTAAAAACCCAGCCCCTTGAGGGATGAGGTCGAATAGGCCTCGGTAAATTCCCATTCAATGGCGAATACGGTGGGGTCGCCGATGATCATGCGGTCCTGGCCCTGGCCTTCCTATCCTCGTGGGCTAGAAGTAACACGGGCGACAGCCGCCCCAAAATCCCCTACCCGCCGCCGTCCCCCAACCCTTATAACGGGCCTCCCCATGCTCCGAGACGGGAGGTCCCCATGTCGCGTTCCAGGAAAGCCGTGGCGCTGCGCCACGTGGCGTTTGAGGATCTGGGCCTGCTGGCGCCGGTGCTGGCGGACGGGGGCTGGGCCGTGGAGTATCGCGAGGCGCCGGTGGACGACCTGGGCGACGCGGCCGTGGCCGACGCCGGGCTGCTGATCGTCCTGGGCGGCCCCATCGGGGTGTATGAGGAAGAGGCGTATCCCTTCCTGACCCGGGAGATCGCGCTGCTGGAACGGCGGCTGGCGGCCGGGCGGCCCACCCTGGGCATCTGCCTGGGCGCGCAGCTGATGGCGCGGGCGCTGGGTTCCCGCGTCTATGCCGGGCATGCCAAGGAGATCGGCTGGGGTGCCTTGGAGCTGACGGAGGCGGGGCGGGCGTCCTGCCTGGCGCCGCTGACCATCCCGGGGGCGCAGGTGCTGCACTGGCACGGCGACACCTTCGACCTGCCGCAGGGTGCCGACCGGCTGGCGTCCAACCACCTCTATCCCAACCAGGCCTACGCCCATGGCACAAACGCCCTGGCCCTGCAGTTCCATGTGGAGGCCGATCCCGCGCGGCTGGACCTGTGGTACGTGGGCCACGCGGCGGAGCTGTCGGCCGCCGGCGTGTCGGTGCCGGAGCTGCGCGCCGGCGCCGCTGTGATGGCCACCCGCGCCGCCGACCAGGCGCGGCGTATACTGACCCCCTGGCTGGCGCGGCTGGACTGAGCCCCACCATCCCATTCCATCCTCAAGGACGCCTGACCATGTTCCAAGCCCGCACCCCCGACACGCCGCGCGACCCCGACACGCCGCGCGACAAGGCCACGCTGTACCGCGACCTGGCGCTGGACCTGACCGGCCTGCTGACGGACGAGCGTGACGCCATCGCCAACGCCGCCAACCTGTCCGCCCTGCTGTTCACCACCCTGCCCGATCTGAACTGGGCCGGCTTCTACTTCATGCGCAACGCGGCGAAAGGCAACCACGGCGGCACGCGTGAACTGGTGCTGGGCCCGTTCCAGGGAAAACCGGCCTGCGTGCGCATCGCCGTGGGCCGGGGGGTGTGCGGCACCGCCGTGGAACGGCGCCAGTCCGTGCTGGTGGAGGACGTGCACGCCTTCCCCGGCCACATCGCCTGCGACGCCGCCTCCCGTTCCGAGCTGGTGGTGCCGCTGATGCTGGACGGCCAGGTGCTGGGCGTCATCGACCTGGACAGCCCCAACCCCGCCCGCTTCGATAGGCAAGACCAGGCCGGTATCGAGGCCCTGGCGGAACTGTTCGTCGCCGGCAGCGACTGGCCGCTTTAAGTTTGCCCTGCGGGCGCGGGCATCCGCCCGCTTGCCATCCTCGTTTTCCAGTCCGCTGACGCTCCCCGGAAAACTGCGGGGCCTGCGGTCGCAGGCCTGGGAGATGGCGGCCGACGCGTTGTTTGCGCCAGCACAACGATGAGGGATGAGGGGAAGCCCATCCTGGACGGGATCGCGCCGGTTGCGGCGCTTCCGTCTGGAGGGTCTTCCCCATGGCCACCGCGCCCCGCCCCTACACCGGCCCCCTGCTGCTGGCCGAGGGTTTCCGTCCGTTCTTCCTGGCGGCCGCCGGCTGGGCCGTGCTGGCGCTGGGCCTGTGGGTGGCGCTGCTGACCGGCGCGCTGTCCGGTCCCTCCGGGCTGGATCCCCTGGCCTGGCATATCCATGAGATGCTGTTCGGCTTCGTCATGGCGGGGGTGGCGGGCTTCATCCTGACCGCCATTCCCAACTGGACCGGCCGGCCGGCACTGCGCGGCCGCCCCCTGGCCGTCCTGGTCGCCCTGTGGGGCACCGCCCGGCTGCTGGCCCTGGCCAGCCTGGTGGCGACCCCGCCGGCCCTGCTGGTGGTGGCGGTGGACGCCGGCCTGCCCCTGGCCCTGGCCGCCCTATGCCGCGCGCCAGGTTGTGGCCGCGCGCAACTGGCGCAACCTGGTGATGGCCGTTCCCCTGCTGGCGCTGACCGTCGCCGACGGGCTGATGATCGCCGAGGGGGCGGGGATGGCGGTGCCGCATGGCCTGGGCTGGCGCCTGGCCCCGGCCGCCGTCGGTCATCCTGATCTCCGCCATCGGCGGGCGCATTATCCCCGCCTTCACCCGCAACTGGCTGGTGAAGCGGGGTGCCACCGCCCTGCCCCCGGCCAACCCCGGCCTGGTGGACAAGCTGGCGCTGGCCAGCCTGCATTCCGGATTGCTGGCCTGGGCCTTCCTGGCGAACACGGGAGGTGCCGGCGGGATGGCGGCCGGCGGGCTTTTGCTGGCGGCCAGCGCCCTGAACCTGGCGCGCCTGGCCCGCTGGCGGGGATGGACCACCCTGGCCGAACCGCTGCTGACCATCCTGCACGTCGGTTATCTCTGGGTGGTAGCAGGGGCGGCCCTGCTGGGCGGCACCCTACTGACCAGTGCCGTGCCCCCGGCCGCCGCCATCCACGCCCTGACCGCCGGGTCCATCGGCACCATGATACTGGCGGTGATGAGCCGGGCGTCGCTGGGCCACACCGGCCGCGCGCTGACGGCCGACCGGGTTACGGTCTGGGTCTACCTGATGGTCAATGGCGCCGCCTTGTCCCGCATCGTCGCCAGCATCATGGGCGGCCTGTCGCTGGGCCTGCTGGCCCTGTCGGCGGTCCTGTGGATCGCCGCCTTCGCCCTGTTCGCTGGCCGCTACACCCCCTATTGGTGCCGGCCCCGGGTGGCGGGCTGAGGGGACGGGCCCGCCCGTCCCCTCAGCGGCTCAATGATATCCGGCGTCCGCCTTCACCTTGCCGCGGAAGACCCAGTAGGACCAGCCGCTGTACAGCAGGATGATGGGCAGCAGGAACAGGGTGCCGACCAGCAGGAAGGCCTGCGTGCTTTCCGAGCTGGCGGCGTCCCACAGGGAGTATTTGTGGGGCACGATGTTGGGCCATAGGCTGATGGCCAGGCCCAGGTAGGCGGTGACGAACAGGCCGATGCCGTAGACGAAGGGCCAGGCGTCGTGGTCCCGGCCCAGGCTGCGCCAGGTGGCCCCGGCCAGGACCAGGGCGGCCAGCGGCACCGGCGCCAGGAAGGCGATGTTGGGCCAGCTGAACCAGCGCTGGGCGATGTCCGGCAGGGCGTAGGGCGTCCACAGACTGACGATGGCGATGCCGGCCAGGACCAGGACCAGGGCGCGGCGCCCCTGCACCCGGGCCCAGGCCTGCAATTCCCCTTCCGTCTTCAGGATCAGCCAGCCGGCGCCCAGCAGGGTGTAGCCGGCCATCAGGGCCACGCCCGTCATGACGGAAAAGGGCGTCAGCCAGTCCATGGACCCGCCGGTGAAATGCCGCCCCTCCACCTGGAAGCCCTGGATGAAGGCGCCCAGCACCGTGCCCTGGGCGAAGGTGGCGACGGCCGAGCCATAGGCGAAGGCGTTGTCCCAGAAGCCCCGGTGTTCCTTGTCCTTGAAGCGGAACTCGAACGCCACGCCGCGGAAGATCAGGGCCAGCAGCATCAGCAGCACGGGGAAGTAGAGCGCGGGGATGATGATGGCGAAGGCCAGCGGGAAGGCCGCCAGCAGGGCCAGGCCGCCCAGGATCAGCCAGGTCTCGTTGCCATCCCAGATGGGGGCGATGCTGTTCATGATGATGCCGCGCGACGTGCTGTCCGGGTTCAGGCCGTAGAGCATGCCGACGCCCAGGTCGAAGCCGTCCAACAGCACGTAGAAGAAGACACCGGCGCCCAGGATCACCGTCCAGACGCCGACCAGGTCGAGGATGGGGCCGTTCATCGCGCATCTCCTTGGCCGGCGGACGTGGTGGCATGGGTCAGCGGCAGGGCCGCCACCGGCTGCGCCGGGCGGCCGCTTTCCACCGGGGTGTCGTTCTCCGCGTCATGGTCCAGCGGGCCGTTGCGCACGATGCGCCGCAGGAAGAAAATCCCGGTGGGATAGATCAACAGATAGACCGCCAGGTACATCAGCAGGCTGACCAGGACGTCCACGCCGGTCAGCGACGGCGTCACCGAGTCCGCCGTGCGCATCAGGCCGTAGACGGTCCAGGGCTGGCGCCCCACCTCCGTCGTCGTCCAGCCGGCCAGCACGGCGATGAAGCCCAGGGGCCCCGCCCATTGCAGGCCGCGCAGATACCAGCCGGTGGTGTAGAGCCGCCCGCCCCAGCGCAGCAGCCAGCCGACGGCGACGATGGCCAGCATGAGCAGCCCCACCCCCACCATGACGCGGAAGGCCCAGTAGACCACCAGCACCGGCGGCCGTTCGTCGGCCGGGAAGTCCTTCAGCCCCTTCACCGCCCCGTCCCAGTGATGGGTGAGGTAGAGGCTGCCCAGCTTGGGCACGGCGATTTCCAGGTGGTTGGTTTCCGCCTTCTGGTCGGGAAAGCCGAAGAGCGAGGCGGGAACGCCCGTCCCGCCCTCCCACAACCCTTCCATGGCGGCCAGCTTGGCCGGCTGGTGTTCCAGGGTGTTCAGGCCGTGCATGTCGCCCAGCACGATCTGCAGGGGCACGAACAGGGTGAGAAAGCCCAGGGCCATGCGCATCATCACCCGCGCCTCCTCCACGAAGCGGCCCTTGCGCAGGGTGTAGGCGCCCACCGCCAGCACGACGAAGGCGGTGGTGACATAGAAGCCGCTGACCACATGCGCCAGGCGGTAGGGAAAGCTGGGGCTGAAGACGATATCCACCCAACTGGCCGGGAAGAAGCGGCCATCGATGATGGTGTAGCCCTGGGGCGTCTGCATCCAGCTGTTCACCGCCAGGATCCAGAAGGTGGAGAGCAGGGTGCCCAGCGCCACCATGGTGGCCGCCACGAAATGGGCCCAGGGCGGCACCAGCTTGCGCCCGAACAGCAGCACGCCCAGGAAGGCGGCCTCCAGGAAGAAGGCCGTCAGACCCTCATAGGCGAACAGTGGGCCGACCACGTTGGAGACGGCGTCGCTGAAGCGGCTCCAGTTCGTGCCGAACTGGAAGGGCATGACGATGCCGCTGACCACGCCCATGCCGAAGGTGACGGCGAACAGGCGGATCCAGAACTTGGAAATGGCGAGATAGACGGGGCGCCCGGTCCAGGCGTGCAGGCCCTCCAGCATCGCGATGTATGAGGCGATGCCCACGGTGAAGGCTGGCAACAGAATGTGCCAGGCCACCACCCAGACGAACTGCATGCGGGAAAGGATCAGGGGGTCCAGCAGGGAATTGGACGTCATGGGACTGGTCTCCTTCTGTAACCGCCGGGGGTGGAGCCTGTCCTCGGTTACGATACCCCCGGCGTTGTCTTGAGGCGCAGGGTCCGCCCGGAGAAACGCGTCGTCCAGCAGACGATTTGTCCAAGGGACCATCGACCGGTGGGGCATGGATACAGCGGTGTCGTTGCGCCCGGCGGAATGCCGCCCGTTCAAAATGCTAAGGGGGCACGGTCCCGGCCGCTTTCCCGCCACCCCCGGGGCAGCGAGGGGGGGACCCCGGAAACGACGGCCATCACAGCCGGGACCGCATGACACCCATAACAAATACGGCGCCCTATAACATGTAAAAACTATGCATCTTATATCCACCACGAGCACGACAGACCTTCCAAGAACGGAGACCTCGCCCCATGTCCACCTTGACCGACCGCCTGCGCCACGACCACGCCGACCTGCGCCAGGTGCTGGAGCGCGTGCGCACCCTGGGCATCGGCACGCCCGAGGGCCGCGCCACCCTGCTGGACGCCCGCGCCCTGTTCGTGGAACACATCCAGCGTGAGGACGCGGAATTCTATCCGGCGCTGCGCGGCCTGGCCCGCATCGATCCGGGCGCCCAGGCCCACGCGGATCAGTTCGCCACCGAAATGAAAGCGATCAGCACCGCCATCCTGGGCTTCTTCGACAAATACCGCGACGGCGGCTCGGGCCTGGAATTCGCCATCGACTTCGGCCGGATGCACGCGATGCTGCACCTGCGCTGGTACAAGGAGGAGTCCATCCTGTATGCCCGTCACGACAGCCTCGCGGCCAAGGCCGCCGCGTGACCCACGGTCCTGGCGGATGAACCCGCCCGGTGATCCGGGCCCGCGGCTTTTTGGAACGGCGCGGGCCCATCCGAAGAACAGGATTGAAGATGCCGGCGCAGCACTTATAACTGACGGGTATAAATGTATCGGCCATGCCGTTTTGGCCACCCTGTCGCCGAGGTCATCATGCGGTTGTCGAGTTATACGGATTACGCGCTGCGCACGCTGGTGTTCCTGGCGCTGAAGTCCGACGGGCTGGCCACCATCAACGACATCGCGCAAACCTATGAGATCTCCAAAAACCACCTGATGAAGGTGGTGCACCAGTTGAGCCAGCTGGGCTACATCGAGGCGGTACGGGGCCGGGGCGGCGGCCTGCGCCTGGGCCGCAAGGCGGAGGATATCCGCATCGGTGACGTGGTCCGCGCCACGGAACAGGAGTTGGACATCCTGGAATGTTTTTCCGGCACCTCCCCCGCCCTGTGCCGGCTGAACCCGACCTGCGTGCTGAAGTCCGCCCTGAAGGAGGCCTTGCAGGCCTTCCTGGGCGTGTTGGACGACTACACCCTGGCCGACCTGGTGAAGCCGCGCCGCACCCTGGCGGGCTTGCTGGACCTGCCGCTGCCGGCCGTCGCCGCCCCGCATTGACGGGCGCGCATGCCCTGTGCCCACCCCTGACCTGCGATGGCATGCCGTTCGCGATGGGTGACAAGGGGCCGTCCTGCCCGTACCGTCGATATCCGTTTCCGCGATGTGGCCTTCCGCGATGCTGAACCGACTGCGCGCCGCCTTCCGCCCAGCACGGCCCGCCCCCGATGGGGACCCACCCGGTGGCCGGAAGCCACGGGCGCCAGCCGGGCATGTGCTCTATGCCGTGGGTGACGTCCATGGCGAGCTGGGCCTGCTGCGTCAACTGCTGGACACCATCGTCCAGGACCACGCGGCGCTGGCGGCCCGCCACGGCCCGCTGACGCCCGTGTTGATCATGCTGGGCGACTATGTCGACCGGGGGCCGGACAGCCGGGGGGTCATCGATCTGCTGCGTGGCGGCGCCGACGCCACCGGCCGCACCCTGGACGACCTGCTGCCCGGCTTCGCCCGCCACTATCTGCGGGGCAACCACGAACAGACCATGCTGGACTTCCTGTCCGACCCCATGGCGGCCCTGCGCTGGCTGGACTTCGGCGGGCTGGCCACGCTGCGCAGCTATGGCCTGCCGGTGGTGCTGGAGGGGGCGCCGGTGCTGCAGGCCCAGGCCTTGAGCGAGGCGCTGGACGCCCAGTTGCCCCCCTCCCACCGCCGCTTCCTGGAGGGGCTGGAATACAGTGTGGTCCACGGCGACTATGCCTTCGTCCACGCCGGCATCCGCCCAGGCGTGCCGCTGGAGGAACAGATGGCGGAGGATCTGCTGTGGATCCGGGCGCCCTTCATGCTGGACGAGGGGCCGCATGAGAAGGTCATCGTCCACGGCCACACCATCGTGCCCGACGTGGACATCCTGCCCCAGCGCATCGCCGTCGACACCGGCGCCTACCGCAGCGGCCGCCTGTCCGCCGTGGTCCTGCACGGCGCGGACGTCCGCATCCTGGACGCCCGCCGGCCAGCCCCGCTGTAGGCCCCCCTCACCCCGCCCGGTGCCCCGTGTCCAGGGTCACGGTGCCGGTGGCGCGGGAGACGCAGACGCACATCTGGCGGCCTTCCGCCTTCTGGCGGTCACTGAGGAAGACGTCGCGGTGGTCCAGGCCGCCAGCCACGTCCAACACGTCCAGGGCGCAAAGGCCGCATTCGCCGCGCTGGCAGTCGTACATCAAATCGGCCCCGGCCTCGCGCAGGGCCGCCAGCAAGGTCTGGTCGGGGCGCACCGTCACCTCCAGGTCCAGGCGCGGCACGCGGGCGACGAAGGGCTGGGCCGGCTGGCCACCGCCGGCGCCGAAGGTTTCCAGCCGGAAATCGGCCGGCGGCCGGCCCAGCGCCGCCCAGGCCTGGCGCGCCGCCGCCATCATGGGGGCCGGGCCGCAGATATAGACCTCGCCCCCCGGCGCCACCCGCCCCAATTCGGCCGCGAGGTCGATGGCCTGGCCCTCGGCGTCCAGGAACACCTGTAGCCGGTCGCCTAACAGGGCGCGCAGCTCCTCGCCAAAGGCCAGGTCCTGCCCCCGGCGGACGGCGTAGAGCAGGCGGACGGGGGCGCCCCGGCGGGCCAGGGCCCGCGCCATGGATGAAATGGGAGTGATGCCGATGCCGCCGGCGATCAGCAGGTAGTCCGGCCGGCCAGCCGACAGCGCGAAATGGTTCAAGGGGGCGCTGATCGTCAGCCGGGCCCCGGGCGCCAGCCCCCACAGATAGGCCGAGCCACCCCGGCTGTCGGCCAGGCGCTTCACCGCGACGCGCAGCACGCCGTCGCCCGGCTCCCCGATCAGGGAGTAGTGGCGCACCTCCGGCCGGCCCTCGATCATCACCTCCACCTGGATGTGCGCCCCGGGCCCGTAGGCGGGTATCGCCCCCTCCGGCACAATGTCGAACTGCCGGACGCCGTCGGCCACGTCGCGGGTGGCCAGCAGGCGCGCCGGACCCCATTCCGCCTTGAAACCCATGGGTCGTTCCTTTCCCGTAACAGTCTTCAGGGCCGCCCGGCGGCCAGGCGCAGCAACGATCCGCCGGGCAGGCCGGCCAGCCGATCGCCGTCGCTGAGCGCCGCGCGCAGGCGGCGCTGGGCCACCCGGGCATGCTCCGCCGCCAGCGCCTCGGCCCGGGCGCCCTCCCCCCGACCGATGGCCTCCAGCAGCAGGCGGTGCTGTTCCTGGGCCACCACCAGGGTGTCGCGGCCCACCGGCTCCGTCGCGTGCAGTTGCACGAAGGCGGAGGGGCTGGCGAAGGGCTGGGCCGCCGCCTGCTCGATGGCGCGGGCCACCACACCGCTACCCGACAGGCGGGTCAGCTCCTCATGGAAAAAGGCGTTGAGGCGGACATAAGTGTCGAAGTCGTCCTCGCTCAGCACCGGCTTCGCCACCACCCCGTCCAGCGCCGCCACACAATCGCGCAAGGGGGCGAGGTCGGCGGCGCCGGGCCGGCGCTCGGCCGCCAGGCGGGCGGCCAGACCCTCCAACGTGCCGCGCACCTCGATGGCGGCGGCCAGATCGGCGGCGGTGAAGGCGCGGACGACGAAGCCGCCGCTGGCCCCGGGCGTCACCAGCCCCTCCTGGGCCAGCCGCTCCAGCGCCAGGCGCACGGGCGTGCGCGACACGCCCAGCCGCTCCACCATGGCCGGTTCCGACACCCGCCTGCCGGGTGGCAGCTCCCCCGCCAGGATCAGCTCGCGCAGGCCCTGCTGGGCCCGCACCACCTGCATGCCCCGGCCCTCCTCCTCCGCCACCGCCGGCTTCATTCCGCCGCCTCCGCCACCGGCCGAGCCCCTTCGGCGGCGATCATGCGGTCGATCAGGCGGCGGGCCCACATGCCACCGGCGTCGATGTTCAGGTTGTAGAAGCGGCGGTCGGGGTGGCTTTCGATGGCACGCTGCTGCGCCTCCAGCACCTCCTCATCCTCACCGAAGATGCGGTGCACGCCTTCCCGCAGCTCATGGGTCAGGCGCTGTTCCATCACGCGGTAGTTGCGGCAGAAGGCCCAGAAGTAAAGGCAGCTGCCGTTGGTTTCCGGCGTGATGGTGTTCAGGACATAGCCGTTGACGCCTTGGCCGCGATCACCCTCCGGCGCGCCGGTGCCGGCCGGGGCCACACCCACGTCGATGGCGATGGTGCAGGGCGCCTCGAACCGGATGATCTGCCAGCGGTCGACCTTGCCCGGCTTGCCCAGTTGCGCGGCCCAGAAGGGCGGCGGGTCGATGCCATGCATCCAGCGGGTGACGGTGGCGGTCTTGTCGGTATGCGTCACCTGAAACGGCGCCTCCGCCACCGCGTCGTTGCCGATGCTGGACCCATGCACGAAGGTCTCGTGCGTCAAGTCCATCAGATTGTCCAGCACCAGGCGATAGTCGCACTTCACCGTGATCAGCCGGCCGTCCCCCGCCCAGTCGGGATCATGGTTCCAGTGCAGGTCGGGCACCAGGGCCGGATCGGCCAGCGCCGGGTCCCCCATCCATACCCAGAGGAAGCGGTGCCGTTCCACCACGGGATAGGACCGCACGCAGGCCGCCGGGTTCAGCGTCTCCTGGGAAGGCATGTGGGTGCAGCGGCCGTTGGCGGCGTATTCCAGGCCGTGATAGCCGCAGCGGACGCCGTCGCCTACCAGCCGGCCTTTGGACAGGGGCACCAGGCGGTGCCAGCACGCATCCTCCAGCGCCACCGGGGTCCGGTCCAACTGGCGATAGAACACCAATTGGGTGCCGCAGATGGTGCGGGGGAACAGGGCGCGGCCCACCTCATGGTCCCAAGCGGCGGCGTACCAGGCGTTGTCGGGCCAGGCCTTGGCCGGCGCGTCCGTTCCCGTGGCTGATATCCCCCTGGCTGAAACCAGTGACCGGCCGGCGACCCAGGCGGGCCCGTCCGACTGTCCATGATGATCCTGACCCATGGTTCCGTCCCTCCGCTTTTGCTTATGGGATATATGTACCCTAAGGCGGAGTTGCATGCAACTTGAGTCATCAAGTACTGATTATGGGCTTTATCAGCTTAATATCGATCAATATGCATGCATCTATCGCCTACACTGATACGAACCGCAGGCCAGGACGATACCGCCCCGCTCCCGGCTCGCGTCCAGGACGAAGATGCGATAGCTGTCGCCGCCGGGGGCGACCCGCACCACCACATGACCCTGGCGGCCGCGCAGGGCGGGCAGGAAGCGCTGGTTGACCTGGGCCGCCGCCGGCAGCAGTTCGGTGGCGAAGACGTCGCGGGGGCGGGCCCCTGGCCAGGCGCCGGTCAGGCGTTCCATCTGCGCCATGCCCGGGTGGGTCACGTGCCATGAGGGGATGATATAGGCCTGGGCGTCCAGCAGGCGCACGAAGTCCGGCCCGCAGGCGTCGAAATAGCCGTGGTGGTCGGCCACCGCCACCTCCACCCGGCCGCAAGCCGCCACCACCGGCGTTTCCACGTCCATCCAGGGGAAACGGCCGTCACGCGTGGCCGCCGTCAGGTCACCGCCGGTGAAATAGCGGAAGCGGCCATAATCCAGCCGCAGCGCCAGGGAGGCCATGTTCTCATTCGGCCGGTCGGCGGGCGCCAGGGTGGCGACATCGGGAAACAGGGCGCGGCTGCCTTCTCCCTCCCCCGTCCACACCCGGCCGTTGCCCGCCAGCATACGCACCGCGAAGCCGGCCGCACTGTCGCGCGACCGCACCTGGTCCGCCGCCCCCACCCGCACCGACTGCACCCCCCGGCCGGCCCGCGCCCGCGCGTCCAGCCAGGCGCGGTAGTTGGTGGCGAAGGGGGCGGCCAGGGGCGGGACGGCGCCATAGTCGGGATAGGCCCGGTCGATCACCAGGGCCGCCGCCATGAGGCGGTCGACCTCCGCCACCCCCGTCAGGCGATAGTCGCCATCGGGTGCCATGGCCTGGTCCGGTGCCACGTCGCCGACATGGTCGGGATGGATATGGGTGACCACCAGGTAATCCAGACTGTCCCGTCCGGCGGCGCGGGCCTGACTCAGGGCGTAGCGCGCCACCCATTCCCCCGGGCGGCGGCTGGCGTCGGGCCGGCGCGGGGCGATCAGGTCGCCATCGTCGTTGTTGGCGCCGCAGTCGATCAGCATCGTGGTGCCGTCCGGCCCCAGGATGAAGGTGGCGTTGCCCCGGCCGGTGTCGATGTGATGGATGTCCAGTGTGCCCGGCGTCCAGGGCGGCAGCGCATCCCCCGCCCCCGCCCCGCGTGAGGCGCCCGCCGCCAGCAGCAGGCCCCCGCCCAGGCCGGCGCAGAACCGGCGGCGATCCAGGGTGCCGGCCATCAGAACGACGCCGTCAGGGTGGCGCCGAAGGTGCGGGGCGCGCCCAGGTATTCCGACAGCACGCCGGCGGTGGAGGGAGTCAGCAGATAGTCGGTGTCGAACAGGTTCTTGCCCCACAGCGCCAGGCGGTAGCGGCGGTCCGCCGTCTCGAAGGCCACGCTGGCGTTCACCAGGTCATAACGCGGCACGAACAGCTGCGGGCTTTTGGTGGCGCCGGTGTAGTAGTCGTCAACCCAGGAATAGCTGATGTTCCCGCTGAGGAAGCCCAGCTCCCCCAGAGGCCGTTCATAGCTGGCCGTCACCGCCGCCTTGTGCTTGGGGGAGGAGCCCAGGGGATGGCCGGTGTTGTCCACCACCCTGGGAATGGCGAAGTTGTCGTAGGCCGTGTCGAGATAGGCATAGACGGCGGTCAGGTCCAGGCCCGGCAGGGGATGCAGGCCCAGCTCCAGCTCCGCCCCCTGGGAGGTCGCCTTGGCGGCGTTCAGGATGGTGCCGATGCCGGTGACGGTGTTCTGCACGAATTCCTGCTTGTCGCGATAATCCAGGCGGAACAGCGACAGGTTGGCGGTCAGCTTCTGGTCCCACCAGCCGGTCTTGGCGCCCACCTCATAGTTGGTCACCTTTTCCGGATTGAAGGGGGTGACGATGGCGGCGAAGCTGGACGCCTCGGTGTTGTAGCCGCCGGAGGTGAAGCCCTTGGCCACGCTGGCGTACAGCATGGCGTCGGGCACCGGCCGCCAGGACAGCACGGCGCGGGGCGTGAACTGGGCCCAGGCGCTGTCGAGGTTCCCGGTGGCGAAGCCCGCCGCCGGCGTCAGGTAGTTGGTGCGGACCAGGTTGCCCTGCTTCTCATCCAGGGTGTAGCGGCCGCCCAGGGTCAGCTTCAGGTCCGCCGGCAGGTTGAGGGTGCCATCGATGAAGCCGGAGATGCTGTCGGTGGCGACCGCCTGGTTGGCCCGCTGGTTGGTCACCACCTGGCCGGTGCGCGCCGCGTAATTGCGGGTCTGCAGCACGCGGCTGGCATCCTCATTCAGATAATAGACGCCGGCGACGAACGTGCCGACGTCCCATTCCGGGCTGGTGTAGCGCACCTCTTCGGAGAAATCCTTCACGTTGTCGGCATCGTCGTTCATCTGCTGGCTGCCACTGGTGAGGAAGGCGAAGTTGGCGCCGGTGGACGAATAGCGCTCCACCGAGCGGGACAGGCGATAGGCGGTGATGGCCGTGACGGTGCCGGTGCCCACGTCGATCTCGGTGTTGTTGGCGAAGCCCGCCATGTGACGGGTGAAATTCTGCGGGAAGCCCAGTTCGGAGGTGCGCGGGTTCCTGTCGTTGCCGCCACCCAGCGACGACAGGGCGCGCCCGCCGTTGTGATCATCGGAATAGTCCAGGGTGAACACCGTCTCCACCCGGCCGGCGCGGGCCCGCACCTGGCCGCGCACGTTGGTGCTGTCCAGATCGTCCTCCGCCCGTCCCGTCAGGCGGTCGCGGCCGAAACCGTCATGGCTTTGCCGCGACACCACCAGCTTGGCCGAGACGTTGTCGGCCACCGGGCCGCTGACCAGGGCGTTGGCCTCCACCACGTTGTAATTGCCATAGCCGATGGAGACCGCGCCCTCACCGGTGGTGAAGGACGGCTTGCGGGTGGTCAGCAGGATGGCGCCGCCGGTGACGTTGCGGCCGAACAGCGTGCCCTGCGGCCCGCGCAGCACCTGCACGGAATCCAGGTCGAACAGGTCGAACACGGCGGCGGAGCTGCGGGTGATGAACACGTCGTCCAGCACCACGGCCACCGGCCGGTTCACGCCGATCTGGGTGAAGGTGTTGCTAGCGCCCCGGATGGCGATGGTGGGGCTGCTGTAATTGAAGGAGGAGACCAGCAGGCCCGGCGTCACCCGCGACACGTCCTGCAGGTTGGTGATGCGCTGGTCGCGCAGGGTCTTGGCCGGCAGGGCCGTCACCGCCACCGGCACATCCTGCAGTTTCTCCTCGCGCCGCTGGGCGGTGACCAGGATTTCCGTCAGGTCGGCGGTGGCCAGCTGGGTACCACCCGCCGCCGCATGCGGCACGGCCTTCCGCACCACCAGGCCGCCGCCGGCGTCGGCCACCACCTCCAGCCCGCTGCCGGCCAGCAGGCGGACCACGGCGTCCCACACGCTCATCTGGCCATCGACGGCCGGCGCCGTGCGCCCCGCCACCATGTCGGGCGTGAACAGGATGTTGGTGTCGGTCTGGCGCGACAGCGCCTCCAGCGACGCCGCCAGCGGCTGGGCCGGCAGTTGCACCCGCGCCTGGGCTTGAGCGGTACCCGCCGGCGCCTGGGCCTGGGCCGGAACGCCCCCCGCCACCAGGCAGGCCAGCGCCGTGCCCACGATCAAGGGGCCGCGCAACCGCCCGACCGTCCATTTCCCGCGATGAAACACCATGATTTTCCCCCGAGTGACAGGGCTGGTTCCCAGCCTCTTTTCCCTCGACGCCGGGGCCCCGCGTTTACCTCACCCCGCTTTGGGAAATTTCATGGAAATGTCATGGTCGCCGGCAGGTCCTCACCTCGCCAGGGTCAGCCGCTCCCCCTGCCCCACCACCCGCAGGGTCAGCAGGGTGCCGACGGAGCGGGCGAAGGCGGCGTTGTCGCCCACGCGATAGGTGCCGCTGACCCGCAGGGCCGCCACATCCGGCGCCACCGACAGCTTCACGGCGCTGTACCGGTTCATCTCTGCCACCGCGGCGGCCAGGGTGTCGTCGCGGAACACCGCACGGCCACCCTGCCAGGCCACCGCGTCGGCCACGTTGGGCTGGTTCATCCGGATGCCAGCGGAAGCGGCCACCAACTGCTGGCCCACGGCCAGGCTGACGGGGGCGGCGTCGCCCGGCAACCCCGTCACCTGGGCGCCGCCGGTCAGCAGGGTGACGGTGACGTCGTCGGCGTCCCGGCGGATGTCGACCTGGGTGGCACCCGGCTGCGCCCGCACATGACGGCCGCCGGCCTCCACCTCGAAGGGGCGCGGATCGGTGGTGGCGGTGGTGAAGCTGGCACGGCCCCGCACCAGGGCCACCCGGCGCGCCTTGTCATCCAGCCGCACGCGGATTTCGCTGTCGGTGTCCAGGATGACCCGGGTGCCGTCGGCCAGGATCACACGGCGCTGTTCGCCCACGGCGGTGCTGTAGACGGTGGCGCCGGCCCCCCGCCAGAAGCCGACACCGCCCACGGCCAGGACCAGGGCGCCGGCGACACCGGCCAGCACCAGGCGGCGGCTGGGCGTGCGCACGCCCGACGTAGGGGATGGGCGCGCCGCCAGGCTGGCGCGCTCGGCATGCAGGCCGCCGGCCACGTCCCACACGGCGGTCATATGCTCGAAGGCGGCGGCATGCGCGGGATCGGCGGCGCACCAGGCGCGGAAGGCGGCCTCGGTCTCCGCCGTGCGGTCGGGAGCGTGCAGGCGCGCCATCCAGGCCGCGGCCTCGACATCGGCCGCGTCATGGAACGCCGCAGTGCTTGAACCCGCCCGGGACACCTGTCTCACCAACCCTTGGCCCATTCCGCCAACGCCAGGGCCGCCTTGGCGATGTGCTTCTCCACGGCGCTCTGGCTGATGCCCAGCCGCGCCGCGATCTCATGGTATTTCAGCCCGTCCAGCCGGTGCATCAGGAAAATCTCCCGCGTGCGCGGCGGCAGCTGGGCGATGCCCTGCCGCACCCGGTCCAGGCGCTGGCGGGCGGCGTAGACCTCATCCTGCAGGGGGGCCTGGTCGGCCAAGGTTTCGGCCAATCCCTCATCCAGCGGGGCGGCCGATGCCTGGCGCTTGGCGCGGCGATGTTCGTCCAGCGCGCTGTTGGCGGCGGCGCGCACCAGGAAGGCCTCAGGATTGCGCACCGGTTCCCGGGCGCGGTAGGCCTCCAGCTTCATGAAGGCGGCGTGCAGGTGGTCGTCCACGTCCTGCGCCCCGGTCAGGCGCGCCAGCTGCCGGCGCAGGCGCGCCCACAGGGTATGGCTGGCCAGGCTGTCCGGACGGGACACCTGGTCCGGAAAGGACGCCGGGGAATCCTCGGGGGGCTGGTTCATGGGGCGGGTTCCGTCGGCCGGTGCGTCGGGCATACGCGCGTACGATACCGCAGCCGGCGCACCCCCGGAAAGGGTGCGCCGCGCTACAGCTGTTCGCCCCGCCGTGTAGGGGTCAGGCCCGGCCAGTTCCCGCCATCGCCTGTCCCGCCTCCGGCGCGTTCACCAGCATGTCGGCGTGGTCCAGCAGGTGTTGGCGGATCTGGCGGGCGCCCAGGCCGGTGTCCGCCAGGCTGTGGCTGTTGAACACGGCGTGGTCGCCGTCGGCCCGGCGCAGGCCGTGGGCCCACAGGTAGAAGTCGCCGCTGGCGGCCTCCATCACGATGTCGTCCAGGCCGGCGCCCAGGCGCTGCATCTCCGCCGGGCTCAGTTCCGCGACGAAGACGATGAAGCGGCGCACGGACTCGTCGTTCTCGCGGTTGATGCGCAGGATGTGGCGGATGCCCTGCTCCATCAGCGCGTTGATGCTGGTGCCATCCAGCGCCGCGCGGATCTTGATCTGCCGCAGCAGGTCGGGCTCCAGACGGAAGGTGGTCATGACCCGCTGGTCCCCGGGACGGTCCTTTTGTTTGGCGGTGGCTTTTTCCGGCATGACGGTCCTGGCTCCTCTTTGGGAATCGGCCCGTCCCATCAAGCTTTCATGATGGCACGGACCCCTGGGAAAAGGCCCGACCCCCGAAGGAGCCGGGCCCGGTGTGAGACTTAGAACGGGTAGAAACGGAACGCGGTGTAGAGCACGGTGTCGTCGGTGCTGGGGCTGCCGCCGACGCCCTGGAAGGCGTCGCGCCGCAGGTATTCCGCCTGCATGCCGAACTGCATGGTGCCCATATTGCCGTGGTAGAACTTCCACCAGAAGCCGCCGGTCATTTCGCGGACCGCCCGGGTGTTGCCGGTGCAGGCGAGCGACGAATTCTCGGTGAAGCAGCCAGTGTTGATCGACAGCGCGTTGCCGTAACCGTAGGCCTTGCCGCCGACGGTGAAGGCCTTGCTGTCCACCTGCTCCAAGCCGTAATAGGCGTACAGGTCCCAGTCGGGATCCGGATGGCCGACCAGGCCGGCCAGCGTCGTGACCTCGGTCAGCGGCGACAGGCGGCCATAGGGATTGACGGTGGCGTCGGGCAGACCCGCGGAGGCGTAGCGGCCGACACCTTGGCCGACCATGGCGCTGGCCTGGAAGTCCAGCAACTTCGGCACCAGCGGCAGGACGGCGGCGCCACCGACGCCCCAACCGGTTTCCGTATAGTTCTGACCGGCGGCGCGGCTCTGGAACTCACGCGCCAGGCCGAACACTTCGTAATGGCCCCAGCCCGGCTCCGCCGCGAATTTCATCACCAGGTCGGGCGCGATGTCGGTGGAGTAGTTGGCGGTGGAGTTCAACAGCGAACCGCCGGTATTGGTGTAGCTGGCGGCGACAACCGAACCGCCGGAGGAGATGGAGGCCTGCGGACCTTCCAAGGCGACGGCCAGCCAGTATTTCTTGTCCCAATCCTTGACCGCGCGGAACGTCCACGCGCGCGTCCAGTCGAAGCCGACCGCGTACTGGGCGTCGGGGCCGGCCGGCAACAGCTCGTTGCGCGGGGTGATGCCCGTGCCCATCTTATCGGTCGTGATCAAGCTGAAGGTCTGGCCGGCCAGCAGGTGCCAGCCACTGTCGTTCCAGTCGGCCGTCAGGAAGCCATGGCGCATACGCGGCACGTAGCTGTTGCTCTGTCCGCTGTTGGAGGTGACGCCGGCGCCCAGGAAATCCGCCTCGAAATAGGCGCCCAGGTGGGTGGCGGGGCCGACATCGGTTTCCGCCAGCATGGACACGCGGCTCTGGCGCGCGCTGCCACGGAATTCGCCGCGGTCGTAGTTCGATGAGTTCTGAACGGAATGCCGG
>NZ_BACU01000561.1 GCF_000333275.1 Azospirillum sp. B4
AGCGGGCGGTACTTGATACGGTGCGGCTGGTCGGCGGCCGAGCCCAGGCGGCGCTTGCGGTCAGCTTCGTAGTCCTGGTAGTTGCCCTCGAACCAGACCACCTGGCTTTCGCCCTCGAAGGCCAGGATGTGGGTGGCGATGCGGTCCAGGAACCAGCGATCGAAGGACCGCAACAGCGGGGAGCGGCAGGAGCGCACCCAGTGGCACCAGGTGGTCATCTTCAACGAGGCGCTGATCGGCGTGGCCGAGCGCTTCCTGAAGAAGGGCTCCAAGGTCTATCTGGAAGGCCAGCTGGAAACCCGCAAGTGGACCGACCAGTCGGGCCAGGAAAAGTACACGACCGAGGTCGTGCTGCGCCCCTACCGCGGTGAACTGACCATGCTGGACGGCCGTGAAGGCGGCGGTGGCGGCGGTTACGAGTCGGGCGGCGACTTCGGCGGCGGCGGCTCCAGCTACGGTGGGGGCGGGGGCTACGGCGGCGGTTCGTCGGGCGGCGGTGGCTCCTCCTCCGGCGGCGGCTCGCGCGGCGGCTTCGGCGGCGGCAAGCCGGCCGACGATCTGGACGACGAAATCCCGTTCTGATCGGTCGGCACAGGGCAGGGAAAAAAACGGCGCATCCTGGAAACGGGAGGCGCCCTTTCCTTTTCAAGGCGCGTCCGCGTCGTCCGCCTCTGGCCCCAGATGCTCGGCGATTAGGCGCCGCCCCCAATCCCCCAGTCCTTCCCACGCCTTTCGCGCCGCCGCCACATGGGCGCGGCGTTCGCTTTCACTTCCGGCCACCCGGAAAAGGCGGAGCGACGCCCAGCCCATGGAATAGGGCTCCGGGATACGCTCATACAGGCTCAGCGCCTGCTGATAGTGCTGGCGAGCCTTTTCGGTCTGTTCCTCCCGTGCAAGAACGTCCCCCAGGCTCAGGATGCAGTTGGCTTCGCCCAGCACGGCACCGACCCGCCGGTAGAGCGGCAGGGCGTCCTCATAGCGGGCACGGGCGGCGTCGTGGTCGGAGCGTGCCAGGGCGATGTCCCCCAGGCTCTGGATGCAGTTGGCTTCGCCCAGCACGGCACCGACCCGCCGGTAGAGCGGCAGGGCGTCCTCATAGCGGGCACGGGCGGCGTCGTGGTCGGAGCGTGCCAGGGCGATGTCCCCCAGGCTCTGGATGCAGTTGGCTTCGCCCAGCACGGCACCGACCCGCCGGTAGAGCGGCAGGGCGTCCTCATAGCGGGCACGGGCGGCGGCGTGGTCGGAGCGTGCCAGGGCGATGTTCCCCAGGCTCTTGATGCAGTTGGCTTCGCCCAGCACGTCACCGACCCGCCGGTAGAGCGGCAGGGCGTCCTCATAGCGGGCACGGGCGGCGTCGTGGTCGGAGCGTGCCAGGGCGATGTCCCCCAGGCTCTGGATGCAGTTGGCTTCGCCCAGCACGGCACCGACCCGCCGGTAGAGCGGCAGGGCGTCCTCATAGCGGGCACGGGCGGCGTCGTGGTCGGAGCGTCTTAGGGCGATGTCCCCCAGGCTCTGGATGCAGTTGGCTTCGCCCAGCACGGCACCGACCCGCCGGTAGAGCGGCAGGGCGTCCTCATAGCGGGCACGGGCGGCGGCGTGGTCGGAGCGTTTCAGGGCGATGTCCCCCAGGCTCTTGATGCAGTTGGCTTCGCCCAGCACGGCACCGACCCGCCGGTAGAGCGGCAGGGCGTCCTCATAGCGGGCACGGGCGGCGGCGTGGTCGGAGCGTTTCAGGGCGATGTCCCCCAGGCTCTTGATGCAGTTGGCTTCGCCCAGCACGGCACCGACCCGCCGGTAGAGCGGCAGGGCGTCATCATAGCGGGCACGGGCGGCTCGTGTCGAGCGA
>NZ_BACU01000560.1 GCF_000333275.1 Azospirillum sp. B4
CCCAGGCCGTCGCAGGCGGGGCAGGCGCCAAAGGGATTGTTGAAGGAGAACAGCCGCGGCTCGATCTCCTCGATGGTGAAGCCGCTGACCGGGCAGGCGAACTTGGCGGAGAACACCGTGCGTTCCCCACCGTCCGCGTTCTCCGCGAACAGCAGGCCGTCGGCCAGCTCCAGCGCGGTCTCGATCGAGTCCGCCAGGCGATTGCCTAAGCCTTCCTTCACGACGATGCGGTCGACCACCACCTCGATATCGTGCTTCAGCTTCTTGTCCAGCGCCGGCGCCTCGTCGATCTCCATCATCTCGCCGTTGATCTTCACGCGCTGGAAACCGCGCTTGCGCAGCTCCTGCAGCTCCTTCTTGTACTCGCCCTTGCGGCCGCGCACGACGGGGGCCAGCAGGTAGAGGCGCGTACCCTCGGGCATGGCCATGATACGGTCCACCATCTGGCTGACCGTCTGGCTTTCAATGGGCAGGCCGGTGGCGGGGGAGTAGGGGACGCCGACCCGCGCGAACAGCAGACGCATGTAGTCGTAAATCTCCGTCACCGTGCCGACGGTGGAGCGGGGATTGCGGCTGGTCGTCTTCTGCTCGATGGAGATGGCGGGGGACAGCCCCTCGATGCTGTCCATGTCCGGCTTCTGCATCAGTTCCAGGAACTGGCGCGCGTAGGCCGACAGGCTTTCCACGTAACGCCGCTGCCCCTCGGCGTAGATGGTGTCGAACGCCAGCGAGGATTTGCCGGAACCCGACAGCCCGGTGATCACCACCAGCTGGTCGCGCGGCAAATCCACGTCGACGTTCTTCAGATTGTGTTCCCGCGCGCCGCGGACGCTGATATATTTGTTCATGGTATGTTCTGAATAGTCGATCGGGACAGGCGCTGGCAAGGGGGAATACGCCGGTACGCGTCTTCCCACCCGCCAGGCGGCGACAGCGCCTTAATATGGGGATGCCCGTGTCAAAAGGCGACAGCAGGATGCGGGCCCGTCCATACGATTTCGCCGGGCGGCGGCCCGCTGTCCGAATGGGGCGGCCGGATCGATATTTTGGGTATGCCGGGGGCCCGCACCACCATCGCTGTGGCATTGTGCCGACACGGCGGTGTAGGCTCTCCCCATCAACGACGGGGCGTTTTCGCCCCCTTTTTGGATTCAGGACGGATCGGACATGGCTGGCAGCGTCAACAAGGTCATCCTCATCGGCAATCTCGGCAAGGAGCCGGAGATTCGCTCGATGCAGAACGGCGGCAAGGTGTGCAACCTGCGCATCGCGACGTCGGAAACCTGGAAGGACCGCAACAGCGGGGAGCGGCAGGAGCGCACCCAGTGGCACCAGGTGGTCATCTTCAACGAGGCGCTGATCGGCGTGGCCGAGCGCTTCCTGAAGAAGGGCTCCAAGGTCTATCTGGAAGGCCAGCTGGAAACCCGCAAGTGGACCGACCAGTCGGGCCAGGAAAAGTACACGACCGAGGTCGTGCTGCGCCCCTACCGCGGTGAACTGACCATGCTGGACGGCCGTGAAGGCGGCGGTGGCGGCGGTTACGAGTCGGGCGGCGACTTCGGCGGCGGCGGCTCCAGCTACGGTGGGGGCGGGGGCTACGGCGGCGGTTCGTCGGGCGGCGGTGGCTCCTCCTCCGGCGGCGGCTCGCGCGGCGGCTTCGGCGGCGGCAAGCCGGCCGACGATCTGGACGACGAAATCCCGTTCTGATCGGTCGGCACAGGGCAGGGAAAAAAACGGCGCATCCTGGAAACGGGAGGCGCCCTTTCCTTTTCA
>NZ_BACU01000559.1 GCF_000333275.1 Azospirillum sp. B4
CCCCCGGCAGGAGATCGACGATGAGCAGAAAGCCCGCCCACCCGCCCGCCCACGCGAAGGACGACGCCGGCACCGGCAGCATCCTGGGCAACATCATCCTGGAAGAGGTGGTGGAGGCGATCGAGGAGGCGAAGTCGCCCACCGCCGACATCTTCCCCCCCATTCCCCATGAGGCGCCACCGACCAGGGGGCACGCCAAGGACGAAGGCGAGGGGCATGAGGGGGCGGAGAAGAAGCGGCCGGATTCGCCCGGTCATCACAGCCGCTGATCTACACGGCTTGCCGGGGCGGTCCCGGTCGTAAGCGGGCCATGCGCCGATGTGCCGAGGCGGGCTGCGTTCCGCCTCGGCATGCCAATGATCCTCAGCCTTTGGCCTTGCGCTTCTTGGGCGCCACGGCCTCCACCACCGGCGGCACTTCCGACAGGTAGGGCTTGAGGTAATGGCCGGTGTGGCTTTCGGCGATGGTGGCCACCTGTTCCGGCGTGCCTTCGGCCACGATGCGGCCGCCGCCGGCACCACCCTCGGGGCCCATGTCGATGATCCAGTCGGCGGTCTTGATGACCTCCAGGTTATGCTCGATCACCAGCACGGTGTTGCCCTGGTCGACCAGGGCGTGCAGCACCTCCAGCAGCTTGCGCACATCTTCGAAGTGCAGGCCGGTGGTGGGCTCATCCAGGATGTAGAGGGTGCGGCCGGTGGCGCGGCGGGATAGTTCCTTGGCCAGCTTCACCCGCTGGGCCTCACCACCCGAGAGGGTGGTGGCCGGCTGGCCGACGTGGATGTAGCCCAGCCCAACCTCGTTCAAGGTTTCCATGCGGTCGCGGATGGCGGGCACGGCCTGGAAGAAGCCGGCCGCCTCCTCCACGGTCATGTCCAGCACGTCGGCGATGCTCTTGTCCTTGTACAGGACCTCCAGCGTCTCGCGGTTGTAGCGTTTGCCGTGGCAGACGTCGCAGGTGACATAGACGTCGGGCAGGAAGTGCATCTCGATCTTGATGACGCCGTCGCCCTGGCAGGCCTCGCACCGGCCGCCCTTGACGTTGAAGCTGAAGCGGCCGGGGCCGTAGCCCCGGGCCTTGGCCTCCGGCAATCCGGCGAACCAGTCACGGATGGGCGTGAAGGCGCCGGTGTAGGTTGCGGGGTTGGAGCGGGGCGTGCGGCCGATGGGCGACTGGTCGATGTCGACGATCTTGTCCAGGTGCTGCAGGCCCAGGATGTCGTCGTGCGCGCCCGGATGTTCCCGGGCGCCGTTCAGGCGCTTGGCCAGGGCCTTGTACAGCGTCTCGACGATCAGAGTGGACTTGCCGCCGCCCGACACGCCGGTGACGCAGGTGAAGGTGCCCATGGGGATACGGGCGTGCACGTCCTTCAGATTGTTGGAGCGCGCGCCGACCACCTCCAGGATCTGGCCCTTGTGGCCGGCGCGGCGGCGTTCCGGCAGGGCGATACGCCGCCGGCCGGTCAGGTAGTCACCGGTGACGCTGGCCGGGTTGGCCATCACCTCCGCCGGGGTGCCAGCCGCCACCACCGTGCCGCCGTGCACACCGGCGCCCGGCCCCATGTCCACCAGGTAATCGGCGGTGCGGATGGCGTCCTCGTCATGCTCCACCACCAGCACGGTGTTGCCGAGATCCCGCAGGCGCTTCAGCGTCGCCAGCAGGCGGTCGTTGTCGCGTTGGTGCAGGCCGATGGAGGGTTCGTCCAGCACATAGAGCACGCCGGTCAGGCCGCTGCCGATCTGGGAGGCCAGGCGGATGCGCTGGCTCTCCCCGCCCGATAGGGTGCCCGAGGCGCGGTCCATGGCCAGGTATTCCAGGCCGACGTTGTTGAGGAAGCCCAGCCGCTCGTTGATTTCCTTCAGGATACGGTGGGCGATCTCCTTCTGCTTGGACGACAGGTGTTCGTCCAGGCTGAGGAACCAGGCGCCCGCCTCCTGGATGGACATGCGGCTGACCTCGGCCACGTTCAGGCCGTGGATCTTGACGGCCAGGGCCTCCGGCTTCAGGCGGGCGCCGTTGCAGGCCTCGCACGGCTGGGCCGACTGGTACTTGGACAGCTCCTCCCGCATGAAGTTGCTTTCCGTCTCCTTCCAGCGGCGCTCCAGGTTGCGGACCACGCCCTCGAAGGGCTTGTTGGTCTCGTAGGAGCGCAGGCCGTCGTCATAGCGCAACGTCACCGCCTTGCCGTTGGAGCCGTACAGGATGAGATTCCGCAGCGCCTCCGGCAAGTCGCTCCACGGCGTGTCCATGCGGGCGTTGTGGTGCCGCGCCAGGCTTT
>NZ_BACU01000558.1 GCF_000333275.1 Azospirillum sp. B4
GCTGTCGGTCTGCACCAGCGGGGCCGCTTTCAGGTCCGTCATCCAACGCCCGAACTCCTCCAGCAGGGCGTGCGCGCCATCGCGACAGCTGCGGAAATAGGCGATCGACAGGAAGATGTCGCCATACTGGGCCAGGAACTCCGGAATCTCCGTCAGCTTCAGGCCCAGCCGGCCGGCGATGTGCCGCAGGTTGGCCAATGTTTCCGCCCGGTCCGGATTCGACAGCATGGCCGTCAGGTCGCCCATGTTCTCCACCCGGCCGGCCTGCTCCCCATACACCCGGCGCAGCAGGGGGCGGGTGAAGCCCTGCATGTAATGGGTCAACTCCTCCTGCTTCTCCGGCGACAGCACCAGATGCTGATGCTCATCCACTGGGATGCCCAGGGCCCGCAACTCGATCCGCAGGGAGTAGACGTCGAAGGAGGCGATGCCGCCCAGTTTCAGCAACAAGGTCATGTCCCGTTCCAGGGAAGCCTTGTCGGCGGTGAATTCCCGCCCCAAGCCCTCGATCTGGATCAAACCGGTACCGGCGCGGGCGTCCCGGAACAGCTCCACCATCGTTTCCAGGCGCGTCGTTTTCACCAGCCGCGCCCGTTTCAGGCCGTTGACCGCCAGCGGCAACAGGCTGAGGGGCAACAGGTGCAAGGCGTCGGTTTCATCGGACCAGGCGCTGGTGTCGCGATCCGCCGCCGCGTGGGCGATGCCGTCGGCGCGGGGCGCCTCCACAACGACGGGGCGCAGAGGCATGGGGCGGGGCAGGGGCGGCAGGGCCGCCCGATGGTCCGCCTCCGGGGGCGCGTCTTGGACTGCAAGCGGCATATGGTTTCCTCAAAGCCGTAATGCGGTCCGTCCTGTCATGTAGACGGCCGTCGCCAGGGACGAAGAAGGGGGCTGCCACCCCCAAACCTGCTAAACAGCATAAATCCAATTGAGTACCAGTAAAGTACTAACTCGTCTTAGCAGCCAGGCCTGCAGCATATTTCCTCCGCCCCAGACGCGGAATGCAATAATTCCATCAAATCCAATATAATTATTTGTCACAATTGGCCGCTTTCCGTCTGAAAGCTCATTACGCCGATCCTTACTGAAAATATCGCCGCTTGCGCGGTATCGCGCGGCGTGGTGCGGGCCGCCCGTGCGCGCGCCGCCGGGCAGCCATCCCGTTCTTGCCTGTCGGCGACGGTGGGGCCATAGTCCGGCCCCGATGCGGTGGCGCCCCCCGTGGCGGGGGTGTCGCCGCCCCCTCTGACCGTCCCTAGGGATCCCATGCGCTTTCCGCACCGGCACCTGCTTGGCATCGAGGGCCTGAGCCCGGCCCAGATCAACACCATCCTCGATCTGGCCGACACCTACGTCGACCAGAACCGCAGCCCCAACAAGAAGTCGGACGTGCTGCGCGGCAAGACGGTGGTGAACCTGTTCTTCGAGAACTCCACCCGCACCCGCACCAGCTTCGAGCTGGCGGCCAAGCGGCTGGGTGGCGACGCCATCAACATGTCGGTCGACGGTTCCAGTGTGAAGAAGGGCGAAACCCTGCTGGACACCGCCACCACCCTGAACGCCATGCACCTGGACGTGCTGGTGGTGCGGCACCCGGAGTCGGGGGCGGTGAAGCTGCTGGCCGACAAGGTCAACTGCGCCGTCATCTCCGGCGGCGACGGCGCCCATGAGCATCCCACCCAGGCCTTGCTGGACGCGCTGACCATCCGCCGCAACAAGGGCCGGCTGGACGGGCTGACCGTCACCATCTGCGGCGACATCCTGCACAGCCGCGTCGCGCGCTCCAACATCCAGCTCTTGAACATCATGGGCGCCCGCGTGCGCGTGGTGGCGCCGCCCACCCTGCTGCCCCGCGCCATTGGTGAGCTGAGCGTGGAGGTGCACCACGACATGGCGACCGGCCTGAAGGACGCCGACATCGTCATGATGCTGCGCCTGCAGCTGGAGCGCATGCAGGGCCAGTTCGTGCCATCGGGGCGGGAGTACTACCGCTTCTTCGGCCTGGATTACGAGAAGCTGGCGGCGGCCAAGCCGGACGCCCTGATCATGCATCCGGGCCCCATGAACCGCGGCGTGGAGATCGACAGCCTGGTGGCCGACGACATCCACCGCAGCGTCATCCTGCAGCAGGTGGAACTGGGCGTGGCCGTGCGCATGGCCTGCCTGGATCTCCTGACCCAGCATGGTCGTAACGACCCGGCCTGACGCGCCGACACGCCCAACCATCCCGCCTTCACGCCTCACGCTTCCCGGGACCATCCCCCCATGGCCACACACGCCCGCACCGCCATCCTGAACGCCCGCCTGCTGGATCCGGACAGCCGCCTGGACCAGCGCGGTTCCCTGCTGATCGACGGCGGCAAGATCGCCGACCATGGTCCCGGCCTGTTCCGCGACGGCGTGCCGGAGGGCATCGAGGTCATCGACGCGGACGGGGCCTGCGTCGCCCCCGGCCTGGTCGACCTGCGCGCCCAGGTGGGGGAGCCGGGGCACGAGGACAATGAGACGCTGAAGACCGCGAGCCAGGCGGCGGCGGCCGGCGGCGTCACCGCCCTGGCCTGCCTGCCCGACACCGACCCGGTGATCGACGACGTGGCGGGCCTGGAGTTCATCGCCCGCCGCGCGCGGGAGGTGAAGCTGGTGAAGGTTTTCGCCTATGCCGGCATCACCCGCGACCTGAACGGCCGGGAGCTGACGGAGATGGGCCTGCTGGCCGAGGCCGGCGCCGTGGGCTTCACCGACGGCGGCAAGGCCGTGGCCGACGCCCTGGTGATGCAGCGGGCCCTGGCCTACGCCAGCATCTGGGGCCGCCCCATCCTGCAGCACCCGCAGGAGCCGCGCCTGGCCACCGGCGCCATGAACTCTGGGGAAATCGCCACCCGCCTGGGCCTGTCCGGCATTCCGGCGGTTGCCGAGGTCATCATGCTGGAGCGCGACCTGCGCCTGGTGGAGGCCACGGGCGGCCGCTATCACGCCGCCGACATCTCCACCGCCGAATCCGTGGCCGTCATCCGCGCCGCCAAGCGCAAGGGCCTGAAGATCACCTGTGACACCGCCCCGCCGTACTTCACCCTGACGGAACGGGACGTGGGCGACTACCGCACCTTCTTCAAGTTGTCGCCGCCCCTGCGCACGGAGGAGGACCGGCAGGCCATCGTCGAGGGCCTGGCCGATGGCACCATCGACTGCATCACCAGCGACCATCTGCCCTGGAACCAGGATGCCAAGCGCGTGCCCTTCGCCCAGGCGGCCTTCGGTTCCGTCGGCCTGGAGACCCTGCTGCCCCTGACGCTGGATCTGGTGCACAAGGGGCACATGAGCCTGCTGGACGCGCTGGCCGCCGTCACGGTGAAGCCCGCCGCCGTGCTGGGCCTGAACCTTGGCCGGCTGCGCACCGGGGCCGCCGCCGACCTGGTCATCTTCGATGCCGAGCGGCCGTGGCGCGTGGATGCGGAGGCGCTGCACAGCAAGTCCAAGAACAGCTGTTTCGACAAGCATCCCGTCCAGGGCCGGGTGCTGCGCACCCTGGTGGATGGCCGCACCGTCTTCACCCTGGCGGCGTGATGCCCATGGACACGGCGGCGCTGCCCCTGATGCCCCTGCTGCTGGCGCTGGCCGGCGGCTATCTGCTGGGCTCCATCCCCTTCGGCCTGGTGCTGGCCTATCTGGGCGGCTATGGCGACATCCGCAAGATCGGCTCCGGCAATATCGGCGCCACCAACGTGCTGCGCACCGGCAACAAACCCTTGGCCGTCGCCACCCTGGTGCTGGACAGCGGCAAGGGCGCCATCGCGGTGGGCCTGGCCCATTGCCTGGCCCTGAGTTTCCTACCCTCGCCGGACGCGCCGCACCTGGCCGCCCTGGCGGCCGGCGGTGGCGCCATGCTGGGCCACACTTTTCCGGTGTGGCTGGGCTTCAAGGGTGGGAAAGGGGTCGCGACGGCGCTGGGCGTGCTGCTGGCCACCAGCTGGCCGGTGGGCGTCATCGCCTGCCTGACCTGGCTGCTGGTCGCCGTGCTGTTCCGCATCTCCTCCCTTTCCGCCCTGGTGGCCTTGGCCTTGGCGCCCGTGGTCGCGTGGTTCCTGCCTACCGTCTGCCCGGTGGCCGCCGGCTTCGGCGCCGGCGGGGCAGAGGCGGCCCTGGCGCTGGCCATCGCCATCCTGGTCTGGATCCGCCACCACGCCAACATCAGCCGCTTGCTGGCGGGGACGGAGCCCAAGATCGGGCAGGGGAAGAAGAGCGACGCTGCGGGCTGATCTGCCCCAGTGGCCTCGACTCCGCTTGGGCGCATGGTGGGTTCACTGGCGACCGGCTGACTTGGAGACCAGTGGCGGCGGCCTGCTGGACCACATCCTTATACTCCCCATTCTCCAATATGCGCCCTCGACGGAAAAACGCCACGGCGCCCAGAAAGCTGCGCCCGGTCATCGGCGCTGACTGCGTATTTTCCGAATGGCAAACCCGCCGTCGGTTGGCAGCGACGGGCGGGGCGTTTGCTTTTTGGGGATGGCCACTACCGGCAGGGCCACGCCAATCGGCGCTGGAAGCCTGTATCGCTCCGCCGTCTGGATGGCTTCCCCACCCTGGATATAGCTAGAACATGGGATAGACCCACGCCTATAGCGATCTTATTATGATGATGGGCATACCGAAGCGCGTAATGTAGAAAACAATATACCTATAGATTGTTAGAACATTCAACATTGCACTTTGCGCTGCAACTGTTTGCCTCCCCCTGCTGATGCTGGGGGACCGTCCTTTGCCTAACGTCCGCGTTTTCCCTCTCGCCCTGACGATCATCCCGCCCTGACGATCATCGTCGTGGCCCGTGGTTGCTTGCCCGGCGGGTGGAAAGCGCCTGTCCGTTCCCGGCGCGTCGGCACGTGCCGGCGCCTTGAGTCTTGCCCCATCCCTCTGACAGGAGAAGCTCCATGACCGCCCTCTATCTCACCCCGCCCACCACCAGCACCCCTTATCCCACGGAGCTGGCCTCCGGCAGCGTTGTGCTCTACGCCGACCCAAACTGGACCAGCACCAGCTACACCATCACCACAGGCTCCAGCATCGAGGGGCGCCAGTACCCCTTCAGCGGCACCTCGCTGAACGACCAGGCCACCTGGCTGGCGTTCAACCTGCCGACCGGCGTGGTCATGACCCTATTGCAGAATCCGACCACACCCGACCCGACCCAGCCCTACAACTTCGCCAATGCCGGCGTGTGCGTCGACCTGATCGGCAACGGCCAAACGCAGACGGTGGACCTCAAGGCTCTGGGCGCCAACGACTGTTTGTCGGCCTACATCTGGCGCCGGGTGAACTTCGACGACGGTCTGTTCCAATTGTTCGACGGGGCGGATTACACCGGCAACCGCAACACCTTCTTTCTGGGGGAATGGGCCAAGGACACGATCCATACCCTGAAGGACTGGTTTATCTGCGATCGGGCGGCCTCAATATACTTCGGCTCCCTGACCGCCCAGTCGTTCACGCTGTTCGACGGCGGCAATGGTGAAGGCGCGTCCGTCAGCTTCGCTGGCTGGTTGGACATTCACGAGGTCAACAACCTGGGGCCCTACAGCTTCAATGACAGGGAAGGGTCGTGGAGTTGGGCGTTGCTGACGCCGCTCTATGCCACGGTATCGCCCTTCACCCTGGTGGTGCCGGCGGCCGATGATCCGTCACTGACCATCACCAACGCCATTAACGGCGTCAACCAGGGCAGCGCCACCCTGGTGGACAAGGTGACGGTGACCAGCGCCAACCAGCAGTCGCTGACCCTCTCGGTCACCGACTCCCACACCATCGGCTCGGTGGAGAGCGTGAAATTCACCTACGGCGAAAAGGACGTGGCGCAGCTCCAGGTGTCTTGCTCCTTCTCCCAGAGCTACACCTATTCCGGCACCAAGACGACGGTGGTGACGGAGACCATCACCCTGGAGGTGGAGCAAGACGTCAGCGTCCCCGCCAATTGCCAGTATGAATCGACGCTGGTCATCCAGTTCGCCGCCATCGACCAAACGGCGTTCTCCACCTCCGGCGTCTTCTATTACAGCCAGCCGGTCCCGGGCTCGACCTATGACGCCACCATGTCGGACAATCTGCGTCAGCCGGTCTACGCCCTGAATCAGACGGTGACCGGCACCATCGGTGGCGGCATCGCCCTCAACACCACGTCGTCAACGGTGACCACCCCGTTATCCTGATTGGGGCGGTGGTTGCCCAGGGGGGCTGTGGCGTCAGCGCCCCCTGGGCTCGCCGCTTCTTCGGGGCCACCGCCGCTTCCCGCCATCGCCCTGGACGGCACGAACCCCTTAATGGTTCGGCCTTATCAAAAGGGGCGGAACAAAACTGATC
>NZ_BACU01000557.1 GCF_000333275.1 Azospirillum sp. B4
TGCCGGGCGTGGACGATCTGCGCGCCGCCGGCCTGCTGGACGCGCGCCCAGCCATCACCACGCTGTTCTCCCGGGGCGACGACGCGGCGCTGCCGCGCGCCGTCGAGGACAGCACGGACGAGTGAGGGGCGGCCGAGTTAGGGGCGGACGAGTGATCAGCCGGCGCCCTTGCAGGCGTCCAGCGCTTCCTTCACCAGGGCGTCCAGTTCCTTGTCGCCGGTCTTCAGCCAGGTCTTCAGCGGCTTGATCAGATCGGGATGGCCGCACAGCGCGGCGGCCTCGAACAGCGGCGCGTAGGCGTCGTCGCCGTTCAGTTCCTTGATGACATGGGGCCGCGCCTCATCCGGCACGCGCTGCGCCAGGCCGACCAGGGCCTCGGCGCGGACGGAGCCGTCCTCATCCCCCAGGGCGGCCGTCAGGGCGGCCCGTACCGCCGGCGTGTCGGCGTCCGACTGCGCCAGCAGATAGACGGCCCAGTCGCGGTTGGTGGGATCGCGGTCGGCGCACAGGGTGATGACCTGGGGCAGGCGCGGGTCCGCCGCCTCCATATCCTCATCCTCCTCGGCCAGGGCGCGCAGCAGGTCGGAGGGGGGCAGATGGTCTTTCATGGGGGCGGCTTTCTTCGCGGCGTACGGTCTGGTCGCCGGTGTAGTTAGCGCGCGGGCGGCGGCAGGGCAAGGGAAGGCGCCTTGACCCGGGCGGCGCCGGGGTTCCAAATGGCACCACTGGTTGCCTCGGAGCCCGCCCATGCCTCGCCCCACCGCCCGCCATTCCATCCTCTACGGGGCCGGCGCCGCCGTGCTGCTGGTGGCCCTGGGCGTGGGCGCCTGGGCCTTGACCAGCCGTCCGGCATCCGCGCCCTCCACGCCCGGGTTGCCCACCGTGGCCAGCATCGGCGGCCCCTTCGCCCTGACGGACCAGGACGGCCGGGCGGTGACCGACCGCACCTACGCCGGCAAGACGCTGATGGTCATGTTCGGCTACACCAACTGCCCCGACGTCTGCCCCACCGGCCTGGCGTCCATGAGCGTCATCCTGGACGGGCTGGGGCCGGACGCGGACCGGGTGCAGGGCCTGTTCATCACCGTGGACCCGGCGCGCGATACGGTGGCGGTGCTGAAGGACTACATGGCCAATTTCAACCCGCACATCGCCGCCCTGACCGGCACCCCGGCACAGGTGGCCGCCGCCGCCGCCGCTTACAAGGTCATGTACCGCAAGGTGAACGCCGACGGCACGCCCCTGCCGCCCGACAGCACAGCCACCGATTACGCCATGGAACACAACGCCGCCATCTTCCTGATGGACCCCGCCGGCCACCTGAAAAGCACCATCAACCCCTTCGAGCCGCCGACCACGGCGGAGGGCAAGGTGCGCCACGCGCTGGGCCTGCCGGTGGCGGCGAACTGACCCAGCCACCGGCCAACGAACCCCGCAGTTTGGCCAACGCCACCCCGGCCTCGCGATCCGCTGCTGGGCACCACCCATCCGGCATCTGTTTACCTTTAGGAAGGTCTGCTGCCATACTTGCCGCTCTGGGTTGAGGGGCGGTACGGCATGCGTGATATCGATAAACAGCTTTCCGCCGATCGGATAAGCCACGATCTGGCCGTCGCCCGGCAGCGGATCGCTGAAGAAGCGGTGGCCAGGACAGGGTGCCTGGACCTCTGCAATCTGCATCTCCCCGTGTTCCCAACGGAACTCTTCGCCCTGACGCACCTGACGGTTCTCTTGCTCGGCCGTGCCGTGGAGAGCGACGGCGTGTCCTTAAACAAGGGCCGCTATTCGCGCGAACTATTCCAGGTTGGCGATATCACGGCGCTGGCGCCCCTGACGGCGCTGGAAATCGTGTCCGTTGCCGACACCACCGTGACGGACCTCGGACCGTTTTCCGCTTGTTGCCACCTTAGGACATTGAGCTGCGCCAGCACCGGGGTGACGGACCTGTCGCCGTTGTCCGGTCTGCTGGATCTGGAGACGCTAGACTGCTCTGGCACTGGCGTGACGGACCTGTCGCCGTTGTCCGGTCTGCTGGCCCTGGAGACGCTAGACTGCTCTCGCACCGGGGTGACGGACCTGTCGCCGTTGTCTGGTCTGCTGACCCTAAAGACGCTGAACTGCTCCTTCACCGGGGCGACGGGCCTGTCATCCTTGGCCGGTCTGCTGGCACCGGCGAAGCTACGCTACTCTGGCACTGGCGTGACGGACCTGTCGCCGTTGTCCGGTCTGCTGACCCTGAAGACGCTGAACTGCTCCTTCACCGGGGCGACGGACCTGTCGCCGTTGTCCGGTCTGCTGGCCCTGGAGACGCTAAACTGCTCCGACACCGGGGTGACGGACCTGTCACCCTTGTCCGGTCTGCTGGCCCTGGAGACGCTAGACTGCTCTGGCACTGGCGTGACGGACCTGTCGCCGTTGTCCGGTCTGCTGGCCCTGGAGACGCTAGACTGCTCTCCCACCGGGGTGACGGACCTGTCGCCGTTGTCCGGTCTGCTGGCCCTGAAGAGGCTGAACTGCTCCTTCACCGGAGCGACGGACCTGTCGCCGTTGTCCGGTCTGCTGGCCCTGGAGACGCTACGCTGCTCTGGCACCGGGGTGACGGACCTGTCGCCGTTGTCCGGTCTGCTGGCCCTGGAGACGCTAGACTGCTCTCCCACCGGGGTGACGGACCTGTCGCCGTTGTCCGGTCTGCTGGCCCTGAAGACGCTGAACTGCTCCTTCACTGGAGCGACGGACCTGTCGCCGTTGTCCGGTCTGCTGGCCCTGGAGACGCTACGCTGCTCTGGCACTGGCGTGACGGACCTGTCGCCGTTGTCCGGTCTGTTGGCCCTGGAGACGCTAGACTGCTCTCGCACCGGGGTGACGGACCTGTCGCCGTTGTCCGGTCTGCTGGCCCTGGAGACGCTAGACTGCTCTCGCACCGGGGTGACGGACCTGACGCCGTTGGCCGGTCTGCTGGCCCTGGAGACGTTACGCTGCTCCCATACCGGTGTGACGGACCTGTCACCCTTGTCCGGTCTGCGGGCCCTGAAGACGCTAGACTGCTCCCATACCATGGTGGAGGACCTGTCGCCGTTGACGGCGATCAGCAGTCTCCAAACTCTCGATTGTTGGGAAAATATCCTTTCCGGGATACCACACCACTTCTTGGAAGATACCTGTAACATCAGAGTTATTCTCCAGAACTCCCGTATAATGGGGGTGCCCGCCGGGGTCATTCCCCAAAATTACGTCAACGCCCTACCGGCTTTGAAAGCCCATTTTGACGATTTAAGGGCGGGTCCACAGGCGCTGTCCGATGTCAAGGTGATGGTCCTGGGCAACGGGCGCTGCGGCAAGACCCAGTTGTGCCGGTATCTTCAGGGCCTGCCGTTCAATGAACATTGGGATTCCACCCATGGCATCCGTGTCGCCATGGCGACTATGGACGGCCCCGAAAAATCCGCCGTGCGGCTGTATCTATGGGATTTCGGCGGCCAGGAACTGTATCACGGCACCCATGCCCTGTTCCTGCGGACGGACGCCCTGTTCCTGGTGCTGTGGGTTCCCGACCAGCAGGCGGTGACCGATCCGCACGGCCTGCGCTTCCGCACCCATCCCCCGCAGTACTGGGTGGATTATGTGCGCCACACCTCGGGGGCCAGCGGCCCCCTGCTGCTGGTGCAGAGCCAGTGTGATGAGGAAGGGGTGGCGGTGCCGCGGGCGCCGGTGGCGACGGAGACCCTGCAGGCGTTTCCCTTTCATCGGGAACTGCGGTTCAGCGCCCGGACGCGTCATGGCGATGATGAGTTGACGCTGGCCCTGCGCCGGGCCGTGGCGTTCATGCGCAAGCGCGACGGCGACCTGCTGATCGGCGCCAACCGTTTGGCGGTGCAACGGCGGATCGAAAATTTCCGTGGCGCCGATGGCGACTTTCCCCCGGAATGGCGGTGGATCACGCGGGAGCAATTCCTGGACTGGTGCGCGGAGGCCGGCGGTGTCGCCGATCCGGACCAGGTACTGGCCTATCTGCATAACACCGGCCTGCTGTTCCACCGGCCCGACCTGTTTCAGAACCACATCATCCTGGATCATGCCTGGATCCTGAACGGCATCTACGCCGTGTTCGACCGCGCATCCTCCTACGAGATCCTGCGGAAAGAAGGGGGGCGGTTCACGCGCCAACGCCTGGAGGACAGGGTATGGCGGGCGGCCGGCTTCACGGTGGCGGACCAGCGCCTGTTCTTAGGCATGATGCGGGCCTGTGGCCTCTGCTTCGTCCATCACACGGATAATCAACATTCTCCCGAGAACAGCGACGCCACCGTCTATATCGCCCCAGAGTTGCTGCCCGAACGCCCGGCGCTGGAGGGGGACTTGGCGATCTATTGGGGGGGCGGGCCCGCCGCCGTGACCGTGACCTGGCGCTATCCCTTGCTGCATCCGGGGGTCATCCGTGGGGTCATCTCCTGGATCGGCGAACAGGCGAACGCCCGGGCCCTCTACTGGCGCCAGGGCGTCTGCGTCTATGAACAGACGACACGGGCGCGGGCCCTGGTGGAGGTGGGCGAGACCCAGGACATGGCGGGGGAGGTCCGGATCGCCGTGAAGGACGGGGACGCGGCGGCGCTGCTTGACCGGCTGAAACAGGCGGTGGAACGGGTCAACGACACCCTGGGCCTGCGCCCCACCGTCGAGGCGACTGAACCCCCACGCAGGGTTGATGCGCCGCTGGGTGACGCCGCCGCGCAGCCGCCGCCCCTGGACTTCGTCGCCGACCCCAATTTCGACTGCTTCGTATCCTATGCCTGGGGAGACGATAGCGTCGAGGGGCGGGCACGCCGGGAGATCGTCGACCAATTGTGCGCGGCGGCCGAGACGGTTGGTGTCCGCGTCCTGCGCGACATCAACCAGATACGCCAGGGCGACAGCATCCGCGCCTTCATGTCGCGACTGGGCGCCGGTCGGCGTGTGTTCGTCATCCTCAGCGACAAGTATCTGCACTCCCCCGCCTGCACCTTCGAGCTGTATGAAATCTGGCGTCACAGCGGGCACGACCTGGCACAGTTCCGCGAGCGCGTCCGCCTTTACGTCCTACCCTGCGCCGAGCGCATCCGGGGTCGCGACGGGTTGGAGGGGCGGGTGGGATATCATGACCACTGGCGCGACTGGATTGACAGGAGGCGCCCGACCTATGAGCGCGTCGGCTTTCATAAATTCCCCCTGGATGAAATAGACGACTTCAAGAAAGCCTGCGAATTTTCCGACAAGCTACTGACCATCCTCTATGCCTTCGCCGACACCCTGACCGCCAACAGTTGGCAGGATTTCATCGATTATGGCCTGGAGGAAATGAAGACCAGCTCACGGGCGCGCCATTAGACGCAGGCGACCCCGTGTGGCCAGGGCCGCCTCATCCCACCGGCTTACGGCTTCGCCAGCGGCGCGTAGGCGCCGTTGTGCCAGCTGTAGATGACGTAGTCGTTCTGCTTGCGGTCGCCCTTGGCGTCGTAGGAGACGGTGCCGACGGCGGTGGTGAATTCCTGGCCGCTGTGCAGCACGGCGGCCACTTTCTTGGGGTCGATCGTGCCGGCCTTGGCGGCGGCCTGGGCCCAGACCTGAACGGCGGCGTAGGAATAGAGGGAGAAGATGTTGGGCTCGCCGCCGTTCTTGCGGAAGCTGTCCAGCGCCTCCTTGGCGGCGGGGCTCTGCCGGACATCGGCGTTGTAGGCCATCATCACGCCTTCGCCCATGGTGCCGGCGGTGGTCCAGAACTCATCGCTGGCCAGGGTGTCGCCCGCCAGGAAGGCGGCCTTCAGGCCGGCGGTGCGGGACTGGCGCACCAGCAGGCCGGCCTCCGGGTACAGGCCGCCGTAGAACACGGCATCCACGTCCGCCGACTTCAGGCGGGTGACCATGGCGCTGAAGTCCTTTTCGCCGGCGGTCAGCACGCCGTTCAGGGCCACGGGCACGCCCCGGGCCTTCAGCGTGGCGCGCACGGCGTCGGCCAGGCCCTTGCCATAGGTGGTCTGGTCGTCGACGACGGCGATCTTGCCGCCCTTGTAGTGGTCGGCCAGATAGGCGCCGATGACCTGGCCCTGCTGGTCGTCGCGGCCGCAGGTGCGGAACAGCGTGTCCCAGCCCTGGGCCGTCCGCTCCGGGCTGGTGGAGCTGGGGGTGATGACGATGACACCCTCATCGGCATAGACCTGGGCGGCCGGCATGGTGGTGCCGGTGGTCATGTGGCCCATCACCATGGCCACGCGATCGGTCACCAGGCGGTTGGCGGCGGCCACGGATTGCGTGGGCTCCCCGCCATCGTCCACCGCGTCCACCACCAGCTTCTGCCCCAGCACGCCGCCCTTGGCGTTGATGTCGGCCACGGCCTGGTCGGCCCCCCGGCGCAATTGCGTCCCCACCGCCGCCAGCCGGCCGCTCAGGGGAACGCCGACACCGATCTTGATGTCCGCCAGCGCTGGCAGGTTGATCGACAGCAGGGGCAGGGCGAAGATCGCGGCACGGGCGAAAGCGGGAACGCGCATTTAACGGTGATTCCTGAACCGGGAGAGAACTAATTCACACTACTTGATCTCGGTATAGGATCCGTCGCGCCATTGGTAAACTGTGTAATCCGCAGTGGTGCGATCTCCTTTCGCATTGAAGGAGAGGGGGCCGATCACCGTTTGGAAGCTGGCCTTGTGCAAGATGGCCGCCACCTTGGCCGGATCCGTGCTCTTGGCCTCGGTCGCAGCCTGGGCCCAGGCCTGGACGGCGGCGTAGGAATAGAGGGTGTAGGCCTCCGGCTCATAGTTCTGGGCGCGGAAGCTTTTCACCACCTCCGCCGCCACCGGCTGCTGGCGATAGTCGGCGCCGAAGGTGTTCAGCACGCCGTTGCCGGTGGCGCCGGTGATGTTCCAGAACTCGTTGGAGACGATGCCGTCGCCCGCCATGAACTTGGCCTTCAGGCCCTTCTCAGCCATCTGGCGGACTAGCAGCCCGGCCTCGGTGTGCAGGCCGCCGAAATAGACGAAGTCGACCTGGGCGTCCTTCATGCGGGTGATGACGGAGGACATGTCGCGGTCGCCCACGGTGACGGCCTCATACACCACTTCCTTCAGGCCCAGCTTGGCCAACGCCGCGCGGGTGGCGTCGGCCAGGCCGCGGCCGTAGGTGGTCTGGTCCTGCAGGATGCCGATGCGGGCCTTGGGGTAGGTCTTAGCGATGTACTGGGCCGCCACCTCGCCCTGCTGGTCGTCACGCCCGCAGGTGCGGAAGGTGGTGCTGCTGCCCATTTCCGTCAGTTGCGGGTTGGTGGAACCGGGGGAGATCTGGACCACGCCCTCCTCGGAATAGACCTTGGCGGCGGCGATGGAGACGGCGGAGTTGTAGTGGCCGATGACCGCCACCACGCCCTGGGTGATCAGCTTGTTGGCCGCGGCCACGCCCTGGCTGGGGTTGCTGGCGTCGTCGGCCTGGATCAGGACGATCTTCTCACCCAACACGCCGCCCTTGGCATTTATGTCCTTGATGGCCTGTTCGCTGCCCCGGCGCAGTTGCTCGCCCACCACGGCGTTGGGGCCGGTCAAGGGGGCGCCCAGGCCCAGCTTGATCTCGGCCCGCGCGGCACCGGCCGCCAGGCCCGCCGCCACCATGACCGCGATGCCACCCGTCATACGGATCATATCCGAACCCCCATGTCGTCGCCGGCGGTCGCCCGCCTTCCTGTTCCCCGGCAAGGTAACATGCGTCCGGCGCTACACTTCCAGCGTGACGCCATCCCTTGCGCCGAATGGGAAAAGATACGACATCTGGGCACGTCCGATCGGCGCACATCGCCGTCTCCACCACAGGGAATCCGGCCATGGCCGCCTATGACTACGACCTTTTCACCATCGGCGCCGGCTCCGGCGGGGTGCGGTGCAGCCGAATCGCGGCTGGCCACGGCGCCCGGGTCGCGGTGGCGGAGGAACGGTACCTGGGCGGCACCTGCGTCAACGTCGGCTGCGTGCCCAAGAAATTCCTGGTCTACGCCGCGCAGTACTCCGCCGACTTCCAGGACGCGGCCGGCTACGGCTGGGACGTGGAGGCCAAGCCGCACGACTGGCAGCGCCTGATCGCCCATAAGGATGCGGAGATCGCGCGCCTGAACGGCATCTACCGCCGCCTGCTGGAGAATTCCGGCGCCACCATCTTCGAGGCGCGCGCCACCATCGTGGATGAGCACACGGTGGACGTGGGCGGCAAGCGGGTGACGGCGGAACGCATCCTGATCGCCACCGGCGGCTGGCCGGAACTGCCGGAGAAGCCCGGCGTACGCGACTACGCCATCACCTCCAACGAGGTGTTCCACCTGGAAAAGCGTCCGGAGCATATCGCCATCGTCGGCGGCGGCTACATCGCCACCGAATTCGCCGGCGTGTTCAACGGCCTAGGGTCCCGCGCCATCCAGATCTTCCGCGGCGACAAGCTGCTGCGGGGCTTTGACGAGGACGTGCGCGATTTCCTGGGCGCTGAAATCGCCAAGGCCGGCGTGGACCTGCGCCCCAACACCACCATCGAGCGGCTGGACAAGACGGGACGCTGCCTGCTGGCCACCCTGTCCGACGGCAGCCAGCTGGAACTGGACGCCGTGCTCTACGCCACCGGCCGCCGCCCCAATGTGCGCGGCCTGGGGCTGGAGCGCGTGGGCGTGGAGCTGAACGAGCGCGGCGCCATCAAGGTGGACGACCAGTACCGCACCACCGTGCCCAACATCTATGCCCTGGGTGACGTCACCGACCGCGTGAACCTGACGCCGGTGGCCACCGCCGAGGGCCACGTGCTGGCCGATACCCTGTACGGCAACAAGCCGCGCAGCGTGAATTACCACAACATTCCGACGGCCGTGTTCTCCATACCCCCGGTGGCCACCTGCGGCATGACGGAGGCGCAAGCCCGCGCCACCTACCCGGCGGTCGACATCTACCGCACCAATTTCAAGCCGATGCGGCACACCCTTTCCGGCCGCGACCAGCGCATGCTGATGAAGCTGGTGGTGGAGCGGGCCAGCGACCGGGTGGTGGGCTGCCACCTGGTGGGCGATGACACGCCGGAGATGATCCAAGGCGTGGCCGTGGCCATGAACGCCGGCGCCACCAAGGCCGTGTTCGACAGCACCATCGGGCTGCACCCGACGGCGGCGGAAGAGTTCGTGACCCTGCGGACGAAGGTGCCGGATGTGGCTTGAACGGCGGTTAGACCGGCGCACATTAAGCTACTTAAGCTACGGGCTTCCGCCGGTTGGCGACCAGGCCGATCTCCACCAGCTGCGCCAGGCCGGGCACCATCTCCTGGCGCAA
>NZ_BACU01000556.1 GCF_000333275.1 Azospirillum sp. B4
GCAGGCGGCGTACCTGGGGCAGCAGTTCGATCAGGCTGAGGCCCAGGCCGACCAGTACGCCGGTCAGAAGGTCGGTGCCGACAACGGTGACCAGGGTGACGGCCCAGATGGTGGCGGGCAGGGCGCCGTAGCGTTCGAACAGGTGGCGGGCATGGGCGACACTGACCAGGCGATAGCCGGTGACCACCAGCACGCCGGCCAGGGCCGACATGGGGATGGCCCGCAGCAGCCAGGGCAGCAGGGCGACCGCCCCCAGGATCCACACGCCGTGCAGGATGGTGGAGGCGCGAGTGGCGCCGCCGGCCTGCACGTTGGCGGAACTGCGGACGATGACGCCGGTCATGGGCAGGGCGCCCGCCAGGCCGCAGAGCAGGTTGCCCACGCCCTGGGCGGTCAGTTCCTTGTTGTAATTGGTGCGCACCCCGTCATGCATGCGATCCACGGCCGCCGCCGACAGCAGGGTCTCGGCGCTGGCGATGAAGGCGATGGCCACCGCCAGGACGATCAGCTTGGGCTCGAACAGGCCAAAGCCGGCGGCGAAGTCCGGCGGCTGGATGCTGCCCCACAGGCTTTCAGGGACGGCCACCTTGGCCACCGGCAGGTTCAGCAGGGTGGCGGCCAGGGTGGCGACGACCACGCCGACCAGGGCGCCCGGCACCAGGCGCAGCCGCTGGGGCCGGGCCCACTCCCACACCAGCATGGTGGCGATGGTCAGCAGGCCGATACCCAGCGCCGCCTCCGCCGCGTCCCCGGTGAAGGGGAACAGGCCGAAATAGGCGGCCGGCGCCGTCAGGATGTTGGCCAGGCCCCCCGCCTGCGGCTTGGCGTCCAGCATGACATGCAACTGGCCCGCCACGATCAGCACGCCGATACCGGCCAGCATGCCGTGCACCACGGCGGGGGAGATGGCGCGGAACCACTGCCCCAGCTTCAGCACGCCCGCCGCCATTTGGATCAGCCCCGCCATGATCAGCACAGGGCCGAGCGCGCCGATGCCGGCATCCCGGATCAGCTCGAAGACAATGACCGCCAGCCCGGCGGCGGGGCCGCTGACCTGCAGGGGCGATCCGGCCAGCAGGCCCACGACGATGCCGCCGATGATGCCGGTGATCAGCCCCTTTTCCGGCGGGGCGCCCGAGGCGATGGCGATGCCCATGCACAGGGGCATCGCCACCAGGAAGACCACGATGGAGGCGGGCAGATCCCGCGCCAGCGTGGCGGGTAGGAGACGTTGCATGGATCCCGTCCCTTATTCGGCGGCGGTGACGTGGGAGGCGTTACCGTGGGTATGACCGCAGCAGGGGTCGGCCACGGCCCGGCGCGTACCGCGCACGGCGACCTGCAGGGTTTGGTTCCGGTCGCCCACGGGCAGGAACTTGCCCGTGTCGCCGTCCAGCGCCAGGATGTGCCCGCTTTCCAGGTCGAAGAACCAGCCGTGCAGGTTCAACTGCCCGGAGGCCAGCTTCGCGGCGACGGAAGGGTGGCTGCGCAGGTGGTTCAACTGCGCCACCACGTTCTCCATCGCCAGCACCCGGGCGGCCTCAGCCTCCGGCAGCAGGCTGTAGGCCTCGCGCAGGACATGCCGGGCGCTTTCTGCGTGGCGCAGCCAGGCCGCCACGTTGGGCATGTCCTTCAGCGCCTCCGGCTTCAGCAGGGCCTTCATGGCGCCGCAGTCGGAATGGCCGCAGACGACGATGTCGACCACGCCCAGGCCGACCACCGCGTATTCGATGGCGGAGGACACGCCGCCGTTCATCTGGCTGAAGGGCGGCACGATGTTGCCGGCGTTGCGGCAGACGAACAGCTCACCAGGGCCGCTCTGGGTGATGATCTCCGGCACGACGCGGCTGTCGGCGCAGGAAATGACCAGGGCCTTGGGCTGCTGGCCGTGGTGGACCAGGCGTTGGTAGAGGGAGCGCTGCTCGTGGAAGACAACAGATCGGAAGTGCGACACGCCGTCGATGATGCTGTCCATGATGGGAAACCCTCGCGTTGATCGATGATCCCCGGCCGGACGGCGCTTGGCGCTGAACGCCTGGAAACACCGTCCCCGTTGGGGGCCATCAACACGTAACGCCCTAGTTTTTCCCGGATACGTTTCGATTATGACAAAGTGTGTCAGCCGCGCTTTTTCAGCGGCTCATTCCGTTTCGGAATCGTAATAGTGACTGTGAGCCCGCCCTCCGGCCGGTTGCGCAGGCTGATGGTGCCGCCTTCGCGCACCACCGCCTGGCGGGCGATGGTCAGGCCCAGGCCGGTGCCACCCGTTCCGCGGTTGCGGGATTCCTCCAGCCGGTGGAAGGGTTCGAACACCGTGTCGAACTGCGCCTCCGGGATGCCGGGACCATCGTCGCTGATGGCGATCAGGGCTGAGACGCCGGTGTCGCGCACCTCGACCCGGGCGGCGCCGCCATAGGCGATGGCGTTGTTGATGATGTTGGAAAAGGCGCGGCGCATGCCCAGGGGGCGCATGTCCAGCGCCAGGCGATCGGGACCGTCGTAACTGGCCACATGGCCGGCGTCCGTGGCGTTGTCCACCAGGGTGGACAACAGCGCCGGCAGGTCGGTGCGCCGCGGCTTCTCCGGATCCTCCTCCCCACCCAGATAGTCCAGCAGGTCGTTGACCATGCCCTGCATCTCATCCAGGTCGCTGTCGAAGGCGGCCCGCTCCTCGGCACTGGGCAGGAAGCCGGCGCGCAGGCGCAGGCGGCCGATGGGGGTGCGCAGGTCGTGGGAGACGGCGGCCAACGCCTCGGTCCGGCTGGTGATCAGGCGGTCGATGCGCCGCTGCATGGCGTTGAACGCCTGGGCGACCTGCTGGATCTCCTGGGGCCCGCGCAGGGGAATGAAGATCGGCGGGCCGTTACCCACGGCGTCCGCCGCCTTCACCAGGATGCGCAGGGGGGCGGCCAGGGTCTGCACCAGGAACAGGGCCATCAGCAGCACGCCGATGGACAGCAGCGCGATGGACCCCAACTGGGCATAGATGACGGGCACGGGGGAGGGCAGGTTGGTGACGTTGAAGGTCAGCACGCTGCCGTCGGTAAGGCCCAGGCTGCCGTCGAAGGCCTTCACGCGGGTTTCCGTGGCGGTGCGCAGCCGCAGGTCCAGGGCGGACAGGGCGGGACGATGCTCGATCATCTCATGGCGCAGCAGCCAGCTGGCCGGCGTGTCGCCCTGGTCCGGCCGCCCTGCCGTGCCTTCCGCCCAGGTGAAGGTGAGGTAGGGGGAGGACAGGGAGGCCGCCACCGTCTGCCGCCGCGCGGGGTCGATGGCCGACAGCACGTGGCCCGCCGTCTCCACCTGCTCAGCGATGTGCCAGGTCTGGCTTTCGTCGCCGTAATGCTGTTCCGCCTGGCCCAGCACGATGGCGTTGCCGATGACCGCCAGCAGCACGGCGCCGAACACCACCACGCCCAGGCGGGCGATCAGGCTGCGGGGCCAGAGGCGGGCGACGCGGCTCAGCAGGTCATCGATCATAGGATGCTGACGTCGGCGGTGAAGATATAGCCCACGCCGCGCACCGTGCGGATTAGCCGGTTGTCATCGCCCAGCTTGCGGCGCAGACGGCTGACCAGCACGTCGACGCTGCGGTCGTTCACCTCGCCCAGGCGCGCGCGAGAGAGTTCCAGCAGGCGCTCGCGCCCGATGACCCGCTGGCGGTTCTCCAGGAAGCTGACCAGCAGGTCGTGCTCCGCCCCCGACAGGTCCACGGCCACGCCATCCGGGTCGGTCAGCTCACGCCGCCGGCGGTCCAGGCGCCAGCCGGCGAAGGCCATCACGTCCTGCGGGGGGGCGCCGATGGTCCCGGCCTCGCCATTGCCGTTGCCGGCCCGGCGCAGCAGGGCGCGGATGCGGGCCAGCAGCTCCTTGGCGCGGAAGGGCTTGGGCACGTAGTCGTCGGCCCCCATCTCCAGCCCCAGCACCATGTCGATCTCCTCGCCATGGGCGCTGACCATGATGATGGGCACCTGGCTGGTGCGCCGCAGCTCGCGGCAGATGTCCAGGCCGCTCTGCCCCGGCAGCATGACGTCCAGCAGCACCAGGTCGAAGCTGCCCTGGCCTAGCGCGTCGGCCATGTCGCGGCCGTCGCGCACGCCCGTGGCTTCGAACCCGTTTTCCTTGAGCACGCGCAGGATCAGGGTGCGCATCGCCGGATCGTCTTCGACCAGCAGGATGCGCGCTATGGATAGGCTGTTCATCGGCCTTAAATAAGGGCCGGCCAGCGTCTTTCCAGGGGCGCCCGTGTCAATCCATGCTGCATATGCACAGAAGATGGGAAAGCCGCCTCACGCCTTCTTTTCCCAGCCCTTGTCGGTCTGCTGCCAATAGGTCAGGTCCATCCCTGCCTCCTTGGCGGCCTTCCAGCGCTGGCGGGCGGCGGCCACGGCGTCTGGATCGATACCGTCGAAGATGTCGCAGACACGGACGTATTCGGCCATGCGGGCGCTGGTGGCGCCATCGGTCAGGAACAGTACCTGCGCGTCGTTGGGCCGTTCATCTTCCGCCGTCAGCCATATGGGCTGGTCGGCGGGGTGGCCGTCCTTGGCCGTGCCGTGGGGCAGGAAGCTGTCCGGCCGCCAAGTCCACAGGTGCTGGGCCAGTTGTTCCGACCGGTCGACCACCGTGGACAGCACCACCGCCCGCCAGCCGCGCGCCAGCGACCGCTCCAGCAGGTCGGGCAGGGTCTGTTCCAGGCTGCTGCGCTGCAGGTGATAGAAGTTGACCTCGGTCATGAGCGGCGGTCCAGGAAAAGAAAAGGGGCGGCCCGGAACCCGGACCGCCCCCGATCTTATCCTCACTACGCGGGTGTTTGTCAGCCCTCGTAGTAATCCGCCACCAGCCGGTCCAGCAGGCGGACGCCATAGCCAGAGGCGCCCTTGGGCACCGTGGCGCCATCCTTCTTAATCCAGGCGGTGCCGGCGATGTCCAGGTGGGCCCACGGCACATCGTTGACGAAGCGCTGCAGGAAAACGGCGCCGATGATGCTGCCGGCCTTGCCCGGGCTGCCGATGTTCTTCATGTCGGCGACGTCGCAGTCGATGTCCTTGTCGTAGGCGGCGCCCAGCGGCAGGCGCCACAGGGTCTCGCCCGTCTTCAGGCCGGCATCCGTCAGGCGCTGCGACAGCTCGTCGTTGTTGGAGAACAGGCCGGCATGCTCATTGCCCAGCGACACGATGATGGCGCCGGTCAGTGTGGCCAGGTCGATCATGAACTTCGGCTTGAAGGTGGCCTGGGTGTACCACAGCGCGTCGGCCAGGATCAGGCGGCCCTCGGCGTCGGTGTTCAGCACCTCGATCGTCTGCCCGGACATGGAGGTGACGACGTCGCCCGGACGCTGGGCGTTGCCGTCGGGCATGTTCTCCACCAGGGCCACCACGCCGACGACGTTGGCCTTGGCCTTGCGGCCGGCCAGCGCGGCCATCAGGCCAATGACAGCGCCCGAGCCGGCCATGTCCCACTTCATGTCTTCCATGCCGCCGGACGGCTTGATGGAGATGCCGCCGGTGTCGAAGGTGACGCCCTTGCCCACGAAGGCCAACGGCGCGTCGTTCTTCGCGCCGCCGTTCCAGCGCATGATCACCAGGCGCGGCGGCTTGGCCGAGCCCTGGCCCACGCCCAGCAGGGCGCCCATGCCCAGCTTGGCCATCTTCTTCTCGTCCAGCACCTCGACCTCGACGCCCAGTTCGGCCAGGGCCTGGCAACGCTCCGCCAGGGTCTCGGGGTATATGACGTTCGGCGGCTCCGACACCACGTCGCGGGTCAGGAAGACGCCGTCGGCGATCTTCTCCAGCTTGCCGTAGGCCTTCTTGGCGGCGGAATGCTCGGCTGTGGCCAGGGTCAGCTTCTTCAGCGTCGGCTTCTGGTCCTTCGGCTCCTTCGTCCGGTACTTGTCGAAACGGTAGCTGCGCAGGCGGGCGCCGAAGCCGACATTGGCGGCGACGGTGGCGGCCGGCAGCACCAGGCCGGCGTGATCGTCCAGCACCAGGGTGACGTCGGAGTCGCCCACGCGGGCCAGGCTGGCCGCGACCGTGCCGCCCAGGGACTGGGCCGACAGATCCGTCACCTTTTCCGCCGGGCCGATGCCCAGCAGCACGATGCGCGAATAGTCGGTGCCGGCGGGGGCCAGCAGGGTCAGCGTCTCATCCGCCTTGCCGGTATAGCGGCCCGCTTCCATGGCCCGGGCCAGCGCGCCGCCGGCCTTCTGGTCCAGTTCGGCGCCCAGGCTGCCCAGCCCGCGCCCCTGCGACACGGTGATGGCCAGCACCCCGGATTGCGGCAGGGCGGATTGGGCGTAAGCGATCTTCATCTTGCCTCTCTTGGTCGTCCCTTTGGACGGCGGGGCCCTGAGGCTTCCGTTGCCGTCCGATGGCTTCGCCTTATGGCGTTGGTAGTCGTATACAGGATTTCTCAATGTTGTACGTCAACGCTCGAAATCCAGCCCCATTCTCCCTGGCGGTTGTTTCCCGAGACGGGAGTCGATAAGAACAGCCGTGTCACTGCCCGTCGGGTGGGGCAAAGTGCCCTGGTTTCGCCAAAGTGTGGGACACTATAGTGGCCCGGGCCAGCCGCGTCGCCAGATGGAAATCGGCGCGGTTCCGTTTTTGGTGTTGTGGAGCACGATGAACCTTATCGGCCGGTATTTGTCGCGCAACCTCGTCGTGGCGATGGTTTTCATCACGGCCGGGTTGTCCTCGACCATCTGGATGACGCAGTCGCTGCGCCTGATCCAGCTGGTGGTGGAGGGCGGCGCGCCGATCAGCATGTTCCTGCGTCTCGCCTTTTCCACCCTGCCCACCTTCCTGGCGTTGGTCATGCCCTGGGGCGTGCTGATCGCCACGCTGTTCACCTATAACCGCCTGACCCTGGACAGCGAGCTGGTGGTGATGCGCGCCGCAGGCATGGGGCCCATCACCCTGGCCCGGCCGGCGCTGCAGTTGTCGGCCGCCGTGCTGTTCCTCTGCCTGCTGTTGAACCTGTTCCTGGCGCCAGCGGCACAACGTGAGTTCGTGCGCCTGCGGGAGGAAATCCGGACCGACTATTCCTCCGTCCTGCTGCGTGAAGGCATGTTCAACGACGTGGGCGAGGGCAAGACCGTCTATGTGCGCCAGCGCGGGGCGGAGGGGATGTTGAGCGGCCTGATCATCTATGACGCCAGCAAGCCGCAGCACCCGGTGACCACCATCGCCGACCACGGCATCCTGGTGACAGCGGAGGCGGGCCCCCGCGTCATCGTCTATGATGGCGTGCGCCAGGAATACGACCGCGACACCGGTCATGCCTCCAATCTGGAATTCAAGCGCTACACCGTGGACCTGAAGGTGCTGAACGCCGGGGAGGCGCCGCGCTGGCCCGACCCGCGTGAACGGCCACTCAGCGACCTGGTGTTCGACACCGGCAACCCCATCGACACCCAGCTGCGGCCCCGCCTGAACCAGGAGCTGCACCAGCGCTTCGCCACGCCGCTGCTGGCGCCGGCCTTCGCCATGATCGCGCTGACGGCGCTGATGTCGGGTGAATTCTCCCGCCGCGGCCAGGCCCGGCGCATCGCCCTGGCCGTCGTTTTCGGCATGCTGCTTCAGGCTTCGATGCTGGGTATCTCCAACCTGGCTGTGAAGACCCAGGTGTTCAACTTCGTCATGTACGCGGTCGGCCTGCTGCCCGTGATGGCCGGCTATTGGTATTTGCAGAACTGGCGCCGCGTCAAAGGGGCGGGCCGTCCGGTGCCGGCCGGCCCGCCCTCCGCCGGACCGATGGGTGGAAAGGCCGCCTGATCCCATGCGCATTTCCCCGACGATGTCCGTGTACATCACCCGCCAGTTCGTCTTCTGGTTCCTTGTCATCCTGGGCGGCATGCTGGCGCTGGTCCTGCTGCTGGACACGGTGGAGCTGTTGCGCCGCGCCGCGGCCAAGACCGACGCCACCTTCCAGATCGTGCTGGGCATGGCCATCCTGAAACTGCCGGAGATAGGGCAGCAAATCTTCCCCTTCGGCGTGCTGTTCGGTGCCATGTACACCTTCTTCCGCATGACCCGCAGCCAGGAGCTGGTGGTGGTGCGCGCCGCCGGCATCTCCGTCTGGCAGTTCATGACCCCGGTGCTGATGACCGCGCTGGCGGCCGGCGTCATCCACATCACCCTGTTGAGCCCCGTGTTCGCCACCATGCTGACCCGGTACGAACAGCTGGAAAGCCGCTACCTGCGCGGCCAGCAGAGCTCGCTGGACGTGGCGCGCTCCGGCGTCTGGCTGCGCCAGGTGCAGGAGGGGGAGAACGGCAACTACCTGATCCATGCGGAATCGGTTGGGCCGGGCAAGCCGGTCAACCTGCGCACCGTCACCATCCTGCTGTTCAACGGCGACAACCAGATCCCGGTGGGCCGCCTGGATTCCGACACGGCGGAATTGCAGAAGGGCCGGTGGGTGCTGCGCAACGCCTGGCTGAACCGGCCGGGCCGCCCCACCGAGCATGTGGACGTGACGGCGCTGCCCACGGACCTGACCGAGGCCCGCATCCAGGAAAGCTTCGCCCAGCCTGACACCTTGTCCTTCTGGGAATTGCCCGGCTTCATCCAGACGCTGGAGCAGACGGGCCTGTCGTCGGTCCGACACCGCATGTATTACGAATCGATGCTGGCCGTGCCCGCGTTCTTCTGCGCCATGGTGTTCCTGGCTGGCACCTTCTCGTTGCGGCACACCCGCCGGGGCGGCACCCTGCAGATGCTGGGCACCGGCCTGCTGACGGCGCTGGTGCTGTTCGTCAGCCAGAACATCATCCTGGCCCTAGGACGCAGCGGCGTGCTGCCAGTGTTCCTGGCGGCCTGGGCGCCGGCCGGCATCTGCCTGATGCTGGGCGCAGCGGCCTTGCTGCATCTTGAGGACGGCTGAACGGCCGCCCCGCGTCCGTTTGCCTTCGACCATCCTTGGCACTATAAGTTCCGTTCCTCGCTTTCTCGGTAAGGTCAGATGATCCAACTCTCCCGCCGTTCCGCCGCTGCCGCGTTCGCCTTTGGCCTGGCCTTGACCACCTGCCTGGCCACGCCCGCGCTGGCGCAGCTGGCCGGCCCCCGCACGGCGACCGCCGCCAACGGCATGGCGCTGCCGGGCCCCCGCGCGACGCCCACCATGGGGCAGCAGGAGGAACGCATCGTCGCCGTGGTGAATGACGAGGCCATCTCCCAGACCGACCTGTCCGGTCGCATGCGCCTCGCCATCATCAACACCGGCCTGCCCGACACCCCTGACGTGGCCCAGAAGCTGAAGCCCCAGGTGCTGCGCCTGCTGATCGACGAGAAGCTGGAACTGCAGGAAGCCAAGAAGCAGAACCTGGTGGTCACGGACGAGGAGGTGGACCGCGAGTTCGCGCGCCTGGCCAAGCAGAACAAGGCGCCGTCGCCGGAGGAGTTCGCCAATACGCTGGAGCGTAGCGGCGTTCCCGTTTCCTCCCTCAAGGAGCAGATGCGCGCCAACATCGCCTGGAACAAGGTGGTGCAGCGCCGCATCCGTCCCACCATCCAGGTGAGCGATGAGGAGATCGATAGCCGCACCCAGCGCATCATCGCCAACGCGGGCAAGCCGGAATACCTGCTGACCGAGATTTTCATCTCCGTCGACAATCCCAAGCTGGACCAGGAAGCGCACCAGCTGGCTGACAAGCTGGTGGGCGAAATCACCCACGGCGCCAATTTTGCCGCCGTGGCGCAGCAGTTTTCGCAGAGCGCCACGGCCGCGGCCGGCGGCGACATGGGCTGGGTGCAGCAGGGCCAGCTGGAGCCGGCGCTGGACCGGGCGCTGCAGCGCCTGCCCACGGGCCAGGTGTCGGTGCCCCTGCGGGGCGCCGGTGGCTATTACATCTTCCTGGTGCGCGACGAACGGCTGGTGACCGCCGGCGACCCCAACGACATCCAGGTCTCCGTCGGCCAGGTGGTGGTGCCGGTGCCGCCGGGCAGCGACGTCCAGGCCCTGGGCCAGGCCGTGAAGAAGATCGGCGACAGCTCCCACAGCTGCGATGCCCTGGCCGCCGCCGCCAAGGCCAACCTGCCGGGCGCCGCCACCCGCGCGCAGGCCATGACCCGGCTGGGCGACATCCCCGGTGACGTGGCCAAGCTGATTGGCCGCCTGGGCGTGGGCCAGGCCACCGACCCCCTCGAAACCCAGGCCGGCCTGATGCTGCTGATGGTGTGCGATCGCAAGGTGCCGGAGGGCAGCGCCCCGCCGCGGGACCAGGTGGCCAACGTCATCGGCGGCGAGCGCATGGACATGCTGCAGCGGCGCAACCTGCGCGACCTGCGGCGAGCCGCCACCATCGACATCCGCAGCTGAGGGCGGGGGGCGCCACGCCCCCCGTAGTCCGCCATGACCGCCGCGCCGTCCGCCCCCAATTTGCCGCTGGCCCTGACCATGGGGGAACCGGCGGGCATCGGCGGCGAGATCGCGCTGATGGCCTGGCGCCAGCGGCGAGAGCGGAACCTTCCCCCCTTCTTCCTGATCGATGATCCGGTGCGCCTCGCGGTCCTTGGGCATGCGACGGGCTTGCCCGTGCCGGTGCGGGAGATCGCCGATCCGGCCGAGGCGATGGCGGCCTTCGACAACGGTCTGCCGGTGCTGCCCCAGGAACTGGCCGCCCCCGTCATCCCCGGCCGCCCGGATCCGGCCAACGGCGGCGCTGTCATCGCCAGCATCGACCGGGCGGTGGATCTGGTACGGGCGGGGCAGGCGGCCGCCGTGGTCACCAACCCCATTCAGAAAAGCAGCCTGTACGCCGCCGGCTTCCGCCACCCCGGCCACACCGAGTACCTGGCCCATCTGGCCGGCCTGAAGGATGAGCCCGTCATGCTGCTGGAGGGCGGCGGCCTGCGGGTGGCGCTGGCCACCATCCATGTGGCGCTGAAGGACGTGGCCGGCCTGCTGACGTCCGATGTGCTGCTGCACACGGCGCGCGTGACCTGCCAGGCCCTGCGCCGTGACTTCGGCATCGCCCAGCCACGCCTGGCCGTGGCCGCCCTTAACCCCCATGCGGGGGAAGGGGGCGCCATGGGGCGGGAGGAGATGGAGATCATCGCCCCCGCCGTGGCCATCCTCAAGGCGGAAGGCTTGGCCGTCACCGGCCCGCTGCCGGCCGACACGCTGTTCCACGCCGGCGCGCGGGCGATGTATGACGCCGTCATCTGCCAGTACCATGACCAGGGGCTGATCCCGCTGAAGACCCTGGATTTCGATACCGGCGTGAACATCACGCTGGGGCTGCCCTTCATCCGCACCTCGCCTGACCATGGCACGGCCCTGTCGCTGGCCGGCACGGGCAAGGCCAGCCCTTCCAGCCTGGTGGCGGCCCTGCTGTCCGCTGATCGCCTGGCGCGGCAGCGGGCCATGGCCTCCTGATTCCTCGATAAGACCTTCCCATGACCGACCTGTCCCATCTGCCGCCCCTGCACGACGTCATCGCCCGTTTCGACCTGGGGGCCCGCAAGGCGCTGGGGCAGCACTTCCTGCTGGATTTGAACCTGACGGCGCGCGTGGCGGCGGCGGCGGGCGACCTGGGCGGCGTCACCGTCATCGAGGTCGGCCCCGGTCCCGGCGGCCTGACCCGCGCCCTGGTGGAAAGCGATGCCAAGGCGGTGGTGGCGGTGGAGAGGGACGGCCGCTTCATCGCCGCCCTCGCCGACGTGGTCGATGCGGCGGCGGGCCGCCTGACCATCGTGGAGGGGGACGCGCTGGAGGTGGACATGACCGCCATCGCCCCCGCCCCCCGCGCCATCGTCGCCAACCTGCCCTACAACGTGGGCACGCCCATGCTGGTGGGCTGGCTGCGGCAGATCACGGAATTCCGCAGTCTGACGCTGATGTTCCAGAAAGAGGTGGTGGACCGCATCGTCGCCAAGCCGCGCACCAAGGACTATGGCCGCCTGGCGGTGATGAGCCAGTGGCTGGCCGAGCCCAAGCTGGTGTTCGACATTCCGCCCCAGGCCTTCTCCCCGCCGCCCAAGGTCATGTCTTCGGTGGTGCACATCACCCCCCGCGTACTGCCAGCTGACGCGCCGGCGTTCAGGGACATGGAGCGGGTGGTGGCAGCATGCTTCAACCAGCGACGCAAGATGCTGCGCGCCGGGCTGAAGGTCCTGATCGCCCAGCCGGAACCCCTGCTGGAGACGGCGGGCATCGCCCCCACCGCCCGGGCGGAGGAGGTGGACGTAGCCGGCTTCGTGCGCCTGGCCCGCGCCTGGCGGTCACACCAGGACACCCAGTAACCCCATCCCCTACGTTTAAGCCCGGTTCTGCCTGTTATGCGGGACGCGGGGGGCTTCTATGCCTGAGCGGTGACGCGTTTATGACGGTCGTCACTCCCGGCAGCGCAACGGTCCGCTAGCTTTGCGATACGGAACGACGCTGAAATTCGGGGATGACGCCATGACCAAGCAGATCAATCATTGGGTGCGCCGCCTGCTACCCGGCCGCCTGCTGCCTACCCTGGGCGTGCTGCTGCCCATCGCCGCCTGCACCGGCGCCCCCGATCATGATTACGTCCAGGTGGCCGACGAGAACCCCGCCTTTTCCAGCTGCGCGCAGTCCGCGTTCGACCTCTATCCCGGGGCCGAGCAGGGGGGGCAGCGCGCCGATCATCTGAACGCCTGCCTGGCCAGCAAGCAGGCCTTCGCCCACGACCAACTGGCCGTGGCCCGTATCCATAGCTTCTGAGCGCCGCGGGCCGTCGTTCCAGAAGGTTACATAGTCCCCGGAGTACCCCGCGCCGCCTTGGGCGATGTCGGGTAATAAGCCCGCCAGACGCGCCGCATCTGGCGGGTGGAGGCGAAGCCGGCACGCTCCGCCACGCTTTCCATGTCCAGCCGTGTATGGCCCAGTAACTGGGCCGCCAGCGCGACCCGCAGCCGGTTCACATAGTCCGGCAGGGTCATCCCCGTATGTTCGTTGAACAGGCGTGACAGATGGCGGGGGCTGGCCCCGGCCACATCCGCCAGCGTTTCCTGCGACCACGGGCGGGCGGGGTCCGCCGTGATGGCGTCCTGCACCCGGTGGATCGCTGGATGCACATGGTTGCGTCCCTCCAACCACGCCGACAGCTGCGGATCGCCGCCCGCGCGGCGCAGATAGACCACCAGGGCCCGCGCCGCCGCCAGGGCGACGGCCGGCCCCAGCAGCTCCGCCACCAGGTGCAGCATCAGGTCGATGCCGGCGGTGACGCCGGCGCTGGTCGCCACCGGCCCGTCCTCGACATAGAGGCGGTTCTCCAGCACCCGCGCCCGGGGCGCCAGGCGGGCCAGCGCCGCGCAATCGCTGTAATGGGTGGTGCAGGACCGGCCATCCAGCAGCCCCGCCCGCCCCGCCAGCAGGGCGCCGGCACAGATGCTGACCAGGCGATGCCCAGGCCGGATATTGCCCCGCAGCCAATCGACGATGGCCTGGTTGTCGGCATCGACGGCGGCGGCATCCGTCGGGTCATCCCCCAGCATCTGTTCCACCGAGCCCACCACCATGACCATGGCCTCATCCGGCAGGGCGTCGGGCAGGGGCTCGATGCCCGTCACCGTCAGGCCGATGGAACTGACCAGGGACGGCGCCGGGCCGATGTAACGGACGGCGAAGCGCAGGCCGTCCTGTTCCACGTTGGCCCGGCGCAACACCTCCACCGGTCCCGCCACGTCCAGCAGCAGGGTCCGGGGTGGCAGCACCACATAGACCGGCAGGACGCAGGCGGGGGTGATGGATGCGGTCATGCGCCGGCCCTCAGGCATCAAACGCCGTGGCGACGGTGGCGATGCGGGCGAAGCGGCCGTCCAGCACCAGTTCCGTGGCGGCCTTGATCTCCGCCGTCGGCCAGGTGCGCCCCCGCGCGTCGGTCATGGGAAAGGTCAGCGTCGCCTCCGTCACGTAGGTGACGTCGAAGCCCAGGTCGGAGGCATGGCGGGTGGTGGTCTCACAGCACTGCTCCGTCCGCACGCCGGAGATGATGACCCGGCGGATACCCCGGCTGATCAGCCAGACGTCCAGCCCGCTGCCCACCAGGGCGCTGTGCCGCGCCTTGTGGAAGGTGACGTCGGGGGTGATGTCCAACCCCTCCAGCGTGCGGATCGTGCCGGACTCCAAGCTGAAGGGCGCATCGCCGTCCACATGGAAGACCTGGACGACGGGAATACCCAGGGCTTTGGCCTGGTTCACCAGCGCCTGCTGCGCCGGACGATAGGCCTGATACTCCGCCTCCACCCAATAGGGGCGGTGACGGAAGGACTCTTGGGCGTCGATCACGATCAGGGCGGTGGGGATGGTCATTGGGGCTGTCTCCTGCCATCGGGGGTGAGCGATGACCTGGATGCTAGCCCGCAGCGTAACACGTGATAATGGAGGCGGCGGACAAAGATGGGACAATTTGCGCCATGTAATGCTCCCCAGCATCTCCTGCCGAGCCAGCGCGTTACACCGTGATCGTTGCAAGCCAGCGACGATCTTGGTTGACTGGTGGCTATCGCTTCCACCGCCGGGGAGAAGGGCATGGCTCCTGCTGAAGTGCCGGGTATGAAGACCAAGGCCGGCCCTTGGGATAGGCTGATGTCCAGCCAAGTCACCGGCGGCATCTCCCTGGCCATCGGCCTGCTCAGCATCGCTGCCGTGCTGTGCTTGCGCTATCCCGCTTGGCTGACCACGCCCGATCTGCGGCCGCATTACAACATGGACCTGCTGCGCCTGATCCTGGCGCTGTCCATGGGCATTGGGACCTTCCTGGGGCTGGCGGCCTGCGTGCTGAACCGCCACCGGCGGTCCGGCGCCATCGGTATCAGCGCCGTGGTGCTGGCCCTGCTGCTGGGCGGGCCGTATGTGCCCTATGAGGATTTCGACCAAGCGCGCACCTGGGTGGGGCTGGACTGGCTGGTGCTGGACCTGTTCTTTACTGGCAGCGCTTTCATCCTGCTGGAACGCCTGCTTCCCCGGGTGGCGCCGGACCAGCCGGTGCTGCGGGACGGCTGGCAGTTGGATCTCAGCTATTTCACCGTCAACCACCTGCTGATCGGCGCCTTCCTGCTGATCTCCAACCATTTCGCCCACGACGTGTTCGGCTGGGCGGTGAACGGCTGGGTACAGGCGCAGGTGACGGCCCTGCCGGGATTCGTGCGCTTCCTGCTGGTCATTCTGGCCGCCGACGCCGTGGAGTACGTCAGTCACCGCGCCTATCATGAAGTGCCGTGGCTGTGGCGGCTGCACGCCGTCCACCATTCGCCCCAGCACATGGACTGGCTGTCCGGTTCCCGCCTGCATGTGCTGGAGGTGCTGTTCACCCGATCCCTGATCCTGGTGCCCATCTTCCTGCTGGGTTTCCCGCAGGACACGGTCTTCGCCTACATCATCTTCGTATCGGTGCAGGGTGTGCTGATCCATTCCAACATCGCCATGGACCTGGGCTGGCTGCGTTACGTCGTCGTGACGCCGCAGTTCCACCACTGGCACCATGCCTCGGACGCGGAGGCGCTGGACCGCAACTACTGCGCCCACACCCCTCTATGGGACATGGTGTTCCGGACCTACCATCAGCCCAAGGATCGGTGGCCGCAGCACTACGGCACGGTCAAGCCTATCCCCGGCGGCTTCTTCCGCCAGTTCCTCTACCCATTCAGCGGCCCCGTGGAACTGCTGACAGGCAAGCGGGAAGGGTGAAATTCAGTCAGCCAACTCAAGAATGACCGGCGTGTGGTCCGACGCCTTTTCCTTGCCGCGCGGTTCCTTGTCGATGGCACACCCCACCAGGCGGTCGGCAGCCTGGGGTGACAGCAGGAAGTGGTCGATGCGCAGGCCGTTGTCGCGGGGCCAGGCGCCTGCCTGGTAGTCCCAGAAGCTGTAGGCGCGCTCAGCCGTGGGGTGGACGGCGCGGAAGGCCTCCGTCAGGCCCAGGTGGGTGATCTCGCGGAACTTGGCCCGTGTCTCGGGCCGGAACAGGGCGTCGGTCATCCAGGCGGCGGGGTCGTAGACGTCGCGCGCCTCGGGAATGACGTTGTAGTCGCCGCCCAGCACGAACGGGATCTCCTGCGCCAGCAAAGTGGCGGCGTGGGCCTTCAGCCGGTCCATCCAGCGCAGCTTGTAGGGATATTTCTCCGTGCCCACCGGGTTGCCGTTGGGCAGGTACAGGCTGGCGATGCGCACGCCGCCCACGGTGGCCTCGACATAGCGGGACTGCTCGTCCTCCGGTTCGCCGGGCAGCCGGGTGATGACGTCCTGCGGCTCATCCCGCGACAGCAGCGCCACCCCGTTGTAGGCCTTCTGCCCCACCACGGCGCAGTGGTAGCCCAGGTCCTGGAAGGCCTGCAGCGGGAAGGCCGCCGTCTCGCACTTGATCTCCTGGAACAGCACGACGTCCGGCTTGGCGCTGTCCAGCCACTCCGTCACGTTGGCCAGGCGGGCTTTGACCGAATTCACGTTCCAGGTGGCGATACGCATGGGGAGGCTCTCGTAAGGCGGTTTCGGCGCACCTTAGAGCGAAGACCGCCCCAAGGCGAGCGGTCTCAATAATCAGCGGCACACCATGCCGCTGTAGGACGCGACCGCGTCCGCCGGAGCGAGCACCGTAGGGCGCAGCGAGGATAGCCAAGCCGGCGGACGCCGGCGCCCGGCACCTGAGGGAACGCTTAAAGCGAAAAACTCTGCCCGCAGCCGCAGGAGGAGCTGGCGTTGGGGTTGTTGACCTTGAAGTAGGACCCGGCCAATTCCTCGACGAAGTCGACCTCCCCCCCCGCCAGCAGGTCCAGCGAGGTGTCGTCCACCACCAGCTTGGCGCCGTCGCGCTCGAACACGTGGTCCTCGTCGGTCCTGGTGTCGTCGAAGCTGAAGCCGTACTGGAAGCCGGAGCAGCCGCCGCCGGATACGGACAGGCGCATCATGACATGGGCCCCGCCCTCCATCTCCGCCAGCTTGCGCACGCGTTTGGCGGCGCTGGCGCTCAGGCTCATGGCGCGGGCGGGCGGCGGGGCGATGTCGGCGGGGGCGGCGGTGTCGGTGACGGTCATCGACGGATCTTTCCGGTTTTGGGCCTTTTCCGGTTGCAGGGGGCCGGCCCCCAACCCACGTAGCCGTTGAAAAGGCGGCTGGACAGGGACCACGTTCCTCTGTAACGCCCATAGTATGTAGGCGCTCCGAATGGTTCCGTCAAAGGACGAGAAACCATTCGGCGCCCGCACCGGATTGGCATGAGGTATGCGGCGATGATGAACTGGAACCGGCTGCTGTCGCGCAAGCGCCTGGCAAAGACGACGGCCGACGCGGAACTGCCGCACCGCAGCGCCTATGAGATCGACATCGACCGCATCACCTTCACCACCAGCTTCCGCCGCCTGGCGGACAAGCAGCAGGTGCACGGCATCGGCGGGTCGGACTATGTGCGTTCCCGTCTGACCCATTCCATGGAGGCGGCGCGGGTGGGGCGCTCGCTGGGCATGTGGGTGGGGCCGGCCATCCTGAACAGCGTGGACTATGAGGTGAAGGCGACGCCGGCCGACATCGGCCATGTGGTCGCCGCCGCTTCCCTGGCCCATGACGTCGGCACGCCGTGCTTCGCCCACACGGGCGAGGACATCATCTCCGACTGGTTCGCCGACAGCGCCATCGGCATCCGCATCCGCGAGGGCCTGAGCCCCGTACAGCAGGCGGAACTGTGCAAGTTCGAGGCGAACGCCCAGGGCTTCCGCGTGCTGACGCGGTTGCAGGGCTGGCGCGGCGTGGGCGGTCTGCAACTGACGGCGGCCACGCTGGGAACGGGGGGCAAGTACCCCTGGGGCGTGGAAATCCCTGGCGGGCCCATCAAGCGCCCGCACAAGCGCAAGTACGGCTTCTTCGAGAGCGAGCAGGACGTCTTCGCCGAGGTGGCGGCCGAGGTCGGCCTGGTGGAGAAGGGGGAGGGCGCCTGGTGCCGCCACCCGCTGGCCTATCTGGTGGAGGCGGCGGACGACGCCTGCTACCACGTGGTGGACATCGAGGACGCGGCCAAGATGCGCATGCTAAGCTTCGAGCATGCGGAGGACCTGCTGCTGGCCTTCATCCGTGATGATACGACGAAAGACTGGGCGGCGGATTACAGGACGCTGGAGGATGAGGACCGCAAGCTGATCTTCCTGCGCGCCCAGGCCATCGACCGGCTGGTGCGCGACGCCGCCGAAATCTTTCTGGACCGCCTGCCCAGCCTGATGGCCGGCGACTTTTGCAAGCCGCTGCTGACCCTGTCCGACCGGGCCCAGGCCCTGCGCCGGATCGAGCAGGTGAGCCATGAGCGTATCTATCGCGGCCAGCAACGCTGCGAGACCGACATCATCGCCGCCCGCACCATCACCACCCTGCTGGACGCCTATGGCGAGGCCCTGTTGGACCGCGAAAAGCTGGGCCCCGGCGCCAAGCTGCCGCGCCGCTGGGCCTCCCTGCTGGAGACAATGCCGGAGTCGCGCCAGTTGCCCTATGAGCGGGCCGGCTGGGTGCAGGGCCTGCTGGACTACGTCGCCGGCATGACCGACCGCTTCGCCATCCGCCAGGCGCAGATGATCGCGGGATGAGGCGCCGGGTAAGCGGAACTTACGCCAACGTGCGTCAACCGGACGGATTGTGATAGGGCGCAGCCTGGTTTATGGTTGTTTTGTTGCGACGCAAAACAACTAATAGACTGATATTTCTCATCATGATAATCGATAAGTTGCAGGTGCGTGGCGGGACGCCCGTGCCTGCTTCGGGCAACGACAATCACCGATGGAGATATAAATGCTGAATTTCTTCTCTCCGGCCCAGGTCAAGGGGATTGATGGCACCGTGTACAATGGCGCAGGTGCCGCGGCGGCGGTTGTCGCCAACAACGTGACGGTTTTCGCCTTGGCGCCGATGGGGGTGGAGGTCGGCTCCCACTACGAGATCACCGGCCCCGGCAACAAGCCGGATTACAAGGTGGTGTGCGCCTTCGCCCTGCCGGCGATGGCGGTTTTTACCCTAAAGCCTTAAGGGGCGGCTTGGTACACCGTGGGCGGCCGGCCAGTGGCGCCGCCCACGCGTGCCCCTGTTCATGAAACTACACGGATGACCTGAACGGTTGGAACCTTGTATGGTGCCCCGCCGCCGGTCACCATGGACCGGCGAACACGACTCTTTTGGATTGTGCCGGTTCTATCGCCATGAACGTTTACAAGGAATTCGAAGCCCTGGTTCGCCGCGCGCTGGAGGCCCTGGCGGCCGACGGCGGCATTCCCGCCGGGCTGGACCTCTCCCGCGTGACGGTGGAGCCGCCGCGCGAGGCGGCGCATGGCGACATCTCCACCAACGCCGCCATGGTGCTGGCCAAGCCGGCGGGCAAGCCGCCGCGCGCCATCGCCGAGGCGCTGGCCCCGCACCTGCGGGCCCTGCCGGACGTGACCGAGGTCACCATCGCCGGCCCCGGCTTTGTCAACCTGCGTGTGGCGCCCGGCTACTGGCGCGCCCGCCTGGCCGACGTCCTGACCCAGGGTGTGGCCTTCGGCGCCAGCACCATTGGCAAGGGCATCCATGTCAACGTGGAGTACGTCTCCGCCAACCCCACCGGGCCGCTGCACGCGGCCCATGCCCGGGGTGCCGTGGTGGGGGACGCCCTGTCGGCCCTGCTGGAAAAGGCCGGGTATGACGTCACGCGGGAATATTACATCAACGACGCCGGCGCCCAGGTTGACGTCCTGGCCCGCTCCACCCACCTGCGCTATCGCGAGGCCCTGGGTGAGACGGGCATCGAGATCCCGGCCGGCATGTACCCGGGCGAATACCTCAAGGACGTGGGCCAGGCCCTGGCCGAGCGGGACGGCGCCAAGTGGCGCGACCTGCCGGAGGAGGAGTGGCTGGCCCCGGTGCGCGGCTTCGCCATTGACCAGATGATGGCCGGCATCAAGGAGGATCTCGCCTCCCTGAACATCCACCATGACCTGTTCAGCAGCGAACGCGCCCTGGTGGACAATGGCGCCGTCGACCGCGCCTTCGCGGCGCTGGAGGAGGCCGGCTTGATCTACGTCGGCGTGCTGGAACCGCCCAAGGGCAAGAAGCCGGATGACTGGGAGCCACGGCCCCAGACCCTGTTCAAGGCGACCCAGTTCGGCGACGACGTTGACCGCCCGCTGAAGAAATCCGATGGGTCGTGGACCTACTTCGCCAACGACATCGCCTATCATTACGACAAGTACCGGCGCGGCTGCCCCGTGCTGATCGACGTATGGGGTGCGGACCACGGCGGCTATGTGAAGCGCATGGCGGCGGCGACCAAGGCCATCTCCGGCGGCGAGGCCGCGCTGGACGTGAAGCTGTGCCAGCTGGTGCACCTGCTGCAGAATGGCGAGCCGGTGAAGATGTCCAAGCGGGCCGGCACCTTCGTCACGCTGCGCGACGTCATGGACGCCGTGGGCCGCGACGTTGTGCGCTTCATCATGCTGACGCGGCGCAACGACCAGACGCTGGAGTTCGACTACGCCAAGGTGACGGAGCAGTCCAAGGACAACCCCGTCTTCTACGTGCAGTACGCCCATGCCCGCTGCCGCTCCGTCCTGCGCCAGGCCGCCAGCCTGCACGCCGATTGGGACCTGTCGGCCGAGGCGCTGTCCCAGGTATCCTTCGATGGGCTGGCCTCAACGGCGGAGGTCGACCTGATCCGCCTGATGCTGAACTGGCCGCGCACGGTTGAGTCGGCGGCGGAGGCGCATGAGCCGCACCGCGTCGCCTATTACCTGCAGGACCTGGCCGCCGCCTTCCATGGCTTCTGGAACCAGGGCAAGGATGACGCCACCCTGCGCTTCATCATTGAAGGCGACGACGCCCTGACCAAGGCCCGCCTGGCCCTGGTGACGGCGGTGTCGCTGGTCATAGCGTCCGGCCTCGCCATCATGGGCGTGGTCCCGGCCGAGGAGTTGCGCTGATCCATGAGTGACATGCACGACCATCACGGCGACCCCGACTACGACTACGATCCCGGATACGACTGGCAGGGGCGGCGCAAGCCGGCCCCGCGCCGGCGCGGGCTTTTGAGCCTGGGTGTGGTCGCGGTGGCCGTCGGCAGCTTCGGCGGCCTGATCTACTTCGTCTACACCCAGGGCCAGCGGGCGGGGACGGAGGCGGTTGCCCCCATCATCCATGCCGACCCCGGCCCGACCAAGGTGAAGCCGGAAACGCCCGGCGGGATGGAAGTGCCCAACCAAGACCGGTTGATCTACGACCGCCTGCGCGCCGACAACAAGACGGAGCCCGGGGTGGAACGCCTGCTGCCGCCGCCGGAAGCGCCGATGGAACGGCCCAAGGCGGCACCGCCGCCGCCCCCGCCACCGGCTGAACCGCCGCAACAGGCGGCTGCGGCGCCAGCCCAGCCCCAGGTGACCGCCCCCGCCGTCCTTCCGCCCACGGTGCTGCCCCCGCCCCCGGCCGGCAAGGCGCCCGCTTCCGAGGCGCCAACCGCCAAGCCGCCCGCGACGGTCCAGGCCGCACCGGCACAGCCTGTGTCGGCCCAGACTGCGCCAGCGACCAACGCGCCCACCGCCTTGGTGCCCCCCCAGGCACAACCGGCGCCCAAACCAGTGGAAAAGCCCGCCGAGAAGCCCCTGCCACCGCCGGCCCCCGCGCCGGCGCCCGCGGCACCCACGCCCGCTGGTGGCGCTTCGGTCAAGCTGCAGTTCGCCTCCATCCCGTCCGAAGCCCAGGCCCAGGCGGAGTTGCAACGCCTTCAGCGCAAGCATGCCGCCATCCTGGGTGGGTTGAGTCTGCGCCTGGTGAAGGCGGACGTTCCAGGCAAAGGCCTGTACTACCGTGTCCAGACGGGGCCGGTGGACGAGGCGCAGGCCCGGCGCATCTGCGAGGCGGTGAAGGCGGCCAGGGACGGCTGTATTCTGGCGCACTGACGGGCGGCCCCCATGACCACACCCTCCGTTCCGGCCCCCGAAACCCCTGCGGCCGTCATCTTCGGCTGCACCGGCCCGGTGCTGACGGCGGCGGAGCGATCGCTGTTCGCGGCGGCCAATCCCCTGGGCTTCATCCTGTTCAGGCGCAACTGCGAGACGCCAGAACAGGTGGCGGCCCTGACCGCCGCGCTGCGCGACAGCGTCGGCCGTCCCGACGCCCCCGTCCTGATCGACCAGGAGGGCGGGCGGGTGGCCCGCCTGCGCCCGCCACACTGGCCCTCGCTGCCGCCGGCGGGGCGGGTGGGGGCCGTCACCGATGCCGACCTGGCCAAGGAAGCCGCGTGGCTGCACGGCCGCTTGCTGGCCGCGACGCTGGCGCCGATGGGCATCGATGTCGACTGCGCCCCCGTGGCCGACGTGCCCCAGCCAGGCGCCCACGATGTCATCGGTGATCGCGCCTTCGCGCACGATGCCGACCGTGTCGCCCTGCTGGCCGGCGCCCAGGCCGACGGCCTGATGGCCGGGGGGGTGCTGCCGGTGGTGAAGCACCTGCCGGGCCACGGCCGCGCGATGGCCGACAGCCACAAGGAACTGCCGACGGTGACGGCGGATCTGGCGACGCTGGACGCGCTGGACTTCGCCCCGTTCAAGGCCCTGGCCAATCTGCCGCTGGGCATGGTGGCCCACATCCTGTTCACCGCCGTGGATGCCGACCAGCCCTCCAGCACCTCACCCACCGTGATCCGGGAGATCGTGCGCGACCGCATCGGTTTCGACGGCCTGCTGATCAGCGACGACCTCGACATGCAGGCGCTGTCCGGCACGGTGCCGCAGCGGGCCGTGGCCGTCCTGGCCGCCGGCTGCGACGTGGCCCTGCACTGCAACGGCACGGTGGAGGAGATGGCGGCGGTGGCGGCCGTGGTGCCCCGCCTGACGCCNGAAGCGCANGTGCGCTGGGCGCGGGCCCAGGCGCGCCCTGGGCAGCCGGCGCCGGCCGAACCCCAGACCGTGGCCGCCTGCCGCGCCCGCTTCATAGACATTGTCGGACATTGGGACTGACCTTCGTGGAACCCTCCACCTTTCAGATCTCGCCCTGACCCTGACGGTCATCGCCCTGCCGATGATCATCGCCATCACCATGCATGAGGCGGCGCACGGCTGGGTGGCGATGAAGCTGGGCGACCGGACCGCCTATCTGCAGGGGCGGGTCAGCTTCAACCCGGCCAAGCATATCGACCCCTTCGGCACCGTCATCCTGCCCGCCGCCCTGTTCCTCAGCACCGGGGCCATGTTCGGCTGGGCCAAGCCCGTGCCGGTGGATTTCCGCAACCTGCGCAATCCCCGGCGGGACATGATTCTGGTGGCCTTGGCCGGCCCCATGACCAACATCCTGCTGGCCCTGGTCTGCCTGCTGCTGCTGAAGGGGGTGGGTTTCCTGCCCGGTCCGGGCCAGGCCTGGGTGGGGCAGAACCTGACCGCCGGCATCCAGATCAACCTGTTCCTGGCCGTCTTCAACATGCTGCCCATCCCCCCGCTGGACGGCGGGCGGGTGGTGACCGGCCTGCTGCCCCCGCGCCTGGGCCAGCGCTTCGCGGCGCTGGAGGACAAGGGCATGATGATCCTGCTTACCGTTTTCTTCCTGCTGCCTTACCTTTTCGACCATATGGGCCTGGGCGGCCTGAACCCCATGCGCTGGGTGGTGGGCGTGCCGGTGGCCTTGCTGTACGACATCCTCATGAAGGTGACGGGGCTGAACTGATGGCCGCTGCCAAGGGCCAGGATGAGGGATGGGACGCGCCCCCCACGGCCGATCTGGCCGAGGGGGAGCCGGCGCTGCTGGTCGACCTGGGGGAATTCGAAGGCCCCATCGACCTGCTGCTGACCCTGGCGCGTGACCAGAAGGTTGACCTCACCCGCATTTCCATCCTGGCGCTGGCCGAGCAGTACCTGGCCTTCGTCGAAGAGGCGCGGCGCCTGCGGCTGGAGGTGGCGGCCGACTATCTGGTGACCGCCGCCTGGCTGGCCTACCTCAAGTCCCGCCTGCTGCTGCCCACGCCGGAGACGGAAGAGCCGACGGGCGAGGAATTGGCCCAGGCCCTGGCCTTCCAGTTGCAACGGCTGGAGGCGATGCAGAACGCCGCCGCCCGCCTGATGGCCCGGCCGCGCCTGGGCCGCGACGTCTTCCCCAGGGGCGCGCCGGAGGACCTGCCGGTGTTCGAGCGGCGGGTGACCGAGGTGACGCTGTATGACCTGCTGCGCGCCTATGGCGACATCAAGCGCCGGCAGCAGAAGGTTGGGCCCTTGCACCTGCCGCCGGTGGACCTGTTCACCATCGAGGACGCCATCCGCCGGGTGGAGGCCATGCTGGGCCGCCTGCCGGACTGGACCCGCCTGGACCGCTTCCTGCCACCCGACTGGCGCGGCGGCACCAGCCGGGAGGACAAGCTGAAGGCCCGCTCCGCCCTGGCCGCCACCTTCGTCGCCACGCTGGAGCTGGCCAAGGCCGGCCAGCTGGAGGTGCGGCAGGACGGCACCTTCGGCCCCCTCTACGTCCGCCGCGTCGAGACGCCCGCCGAGATCACGGATAAGGAACCATGACCGCCGAGACCCTGTCGCCCGAAGCGCCACCCGGGACACCTGGGGAGGCGGAAGAAGGGCTTCGACCGCCGCGCCGAACAGCTGCGCCTGATGGAGGCCGTGCTGTTCGCCTCCGCCGAGCCGGTGGAGGAGGCGGCCCTGGCCGCCCGCCTGGGCGAAGGCGCCGACCTGCGCGGCCTGCTGGCGGAATTACAGTCCCACTACAGCCATCGCGGCGTGCATCTGGTGGCGGCGTC
>NZ_BACU01000555.1:0-2864 GCF_000333275.1 Azospirillum sp. B4
GCTGAGAACTGAGTTATAAAAAAAGACTTTGGTCGCCACGGAAAGAAGCCGGCCGGACATCGCCCGCCACCGGGAGCGATGGCTGAGACTGCGACCGGGGATCGACCCGTCTCGATTGGTGTTCATCGACGAGACGTGGACCAAGACTAACATGGCGCCGTTGCGAGGCTGGGCCCCGCGTGGGCAACGGTTACCTGGTCCGGCCCCCTTCGGCCATTGGAATACCATGACCTTCATCGCCGCCCTGCGCCAAGATCGCGTGGATGCGCCGTGGCTGATCAAGGGGCCGATCAACGGCGAGCGCTTCAGGATCTATACCGAGCAGGTCCTTGTCCCGACATTGAAGCCCAACGACATCGTCATCATGGACAATCTCGGCTCACATAAAGGCAAGGCCGTCCGGGACGCCATACGGGCGGCCGGGGCCAGGGTGATCTTCCTTCCAAAATACTCACCCGACCTGAACCCCATCGAGCAGTTCTTCGCCAAACTCAAGCATCATCTGCGTCAAGCTCAAGAGCGATCTGCCGATGGCCTCTGTGCCGCCATCGGCAAAACTCTCCAAACCGTCACTCCCGCAGAGTGTTCAAACTACCTCGCCCATGCAGGGTATGTGCGAACCTAAAATCATCACGCTCTAGAGCCGGCTTCGTGCGCCTGAGCGTGGCGGCACGGCGCGCAAAGTCCCTATCCCGCCAGCGCCACCGGCTCGTTGCCGTAGAGCGCGGACAGCAGGTCGGCGGTGGTGACCATGCCCATCAGGCGGCCGGTGTCGTCCACCACCATGGCCTCATGCGCGCCGTTGGTCATGGCCGGCAGGATGTTGACTACCGGCGTGGCGGCCAGCGCCGTCACCGCCGGCTGGACCAAGCGGCGGATGCCTTGGCGGTTGGGGACCGTGGCCGGCTGGGGCGGGATGACGCCCAGCAATCGCCCGCGTTCATCCGTGACCGGCACGGTGCGCACGTGGTAATCGGCCATCAGCCCGCGCACCGTGGCCACCGTATCCTCCGGCCCCACCGCCGCTGGCACCTTGCACTGGATGGCGCCGCAGCGGATGTCGCCATGGCGGCGCTGATAGGCGCGCGCCTCCACCTGGCGGAACACGGCGTCCAGATCATCGCGGTCCACGTCCAACTGCTCCCCATAATGGGCCAGCACCTGATCCAGATCCTCGATGGTGTAGCCGGCGCTGTTGCGGGCGGGCTGGGGCTGGGCCGGCGCCACGTGGGGATAGCGGTGGCGGGTCAGGTTGTTGAAGACCAGGCCCATGGCGACCAGCAGGGCGGTGTTGACCGCCACCGGCGCCAGGACGAAGCCGAAGCCCGCCACCTGGATGGCGGGGCCGCCCAGCACGGCCGTCAACGCCACAGCCCCGCCCGGCGGGTGCAGGCAGCGCAGCAGGGACATCGCGACGATGGCCAGGGCCACGGCGCTGGCGCCCGCCAGCACCGGATCGGGGATCAGCCGGGCGCACAACACGGCGGCCAGGCCTGACACCACATTGCCGCCCAGCACCGCCCAGGGCTGGGCCAGCGGCGTGGCCGGGGCCGCGAACACCAGCACGCTGGAGGCGCCTATGGGTGCCACCAGATAGGGCAGGCCGGCGGTGCCGCCCAGCCACCAGCGGCTGATCAGCGTGGTCAGCAGGATGCCCAATAGCGCGCCAGCGAAGATGCGGACACGGGCCAGCGCCGGCAAGGCGGGCTGCATGGGGCGGAAGGACCGCAGGTAGGGATGCATCGGGGGTGACCAGACGGCAATTACTCAAAATAAGATGTGAAAAATATCCATCTTATGGCGCCTTGATAGCATGACCCGATGCCCGGCCAGATTAAAAAAAAGCCCATCCCCCGGGGAACGAGGGATGGGCACCAGCGGACGGAGGGTAGGGACCGGGTGGATGGGAGCCGCACCCGGGCAGTCAGACCGCCGCCGGATTCAAGGGAAGATGAAGGGACTGACGCGTAGGCGCGCCGGGGATCAGTTGATCGGTGTCTGGGCGTGGCTGACGGCCGAGGCCAGTTGGGCGACGCAGTGGCGATGGTCGACACCACCAGGGGTGTGGCCCATCTCGGCGCAGGCGCGCGCCTCCGGCACCGGCTGCTGGGCGGCGGCGGCCTGGGTCTTCAGGCTGTCCACGCAGGCGGCGAAATCAACGTTGGCCGGGGCCAAGCCAAGGGTGTCGCGGCAGACGCGCCGGGCCGCGTCCGTCTGAGCCCCCGTCACCGTGATGGCGGGCACCTGGGCGGTGCCGGCGGCAGACGCCGCGCCGATACCCAGCGGGGCAGCGAGGGCGGCCAGGACGGGAAGGACGGCCAGGGTCTTGGTGAAACGCATGGGATGTCTCCTTGTGAGGTGAAGATGTGAGGGAAGGAACGCTGGGTCAGCCGGGACTGAACTGCAGTTTGGCCGCCAGTTCCTGGTGACGGGCGACGTCGCCGTCGTCGATGACCACGCGCTCCCCCTGCGCCTTGCGCCGGTCCATCCAACCGCTGATCAGCTCGGCGCAGGTGTGGTCCACGAACCAGAGGGAGCGCATGCGCAGGGTGACGCGGCGGGCGGGCGGCAGGCCTTCCAGGGCCTGGGCCAGGCGGGGCAACTGCACAAGGCTGGCGGAGCCCGACAGCACCACCTCCCACTCGCCGGCCTCTTTCTCCCGTGTCACGACCAGCAGGCGCAGGCGGCGTACCTGGGGCAGCAGTTCGATCAGGCTGAGGCCCAGGCCGACCAGTACGCCGGTCAGAAGGTCGGTGCCGACAACGGTGACCAGGGTGACGGCCCAGATGGTGGCGGGCAGGGCGCCGTAGCGTTCGAACAGGTGGCGGGCATGGGCGACACTGACCAGGCGATAGCCGGTGACC
>NZ_BACU01000555.1:2885-3168 GCF_000333275.1 Azospirillum sp. B4
GACATGGGGATGGCCCGCAGCAGCCAGGGCAGCAGGGCGACCGCCCCCAGGATCCACACGCCGTGCAGGATGGTGGAGGCGCGAGTGGCGCTGCCAGCCTGCACGTTGGCGGAACTGCGGACGATGACGCCGGTCATGGGCAGGGCGCCCGCCAGGCCGCAGAGCAGGTTGCCCACGCCCTGGGCGGTCAGTTCCTTGTTGTAAGTGGTGCGCACCACGTCATGCATGCGATGCACAGCTCGCCGCCGACAGCATGGGTCTAGGGGGTGGCGATGAAGGCGAT
>NZ_BACU01000554.1 GCF_000333275.1 Azospirillum sp. B4
GGCGGCAGCTGCGGCGCGAATACTTCTCCATCTGGCTGGGCACGCGCGGCGGCTTGGCGGCGTCGACATGCAGGCTGAGCGCGTTGGAGGTGAAGGAAACGCTTGGTGGTTCAGGGCCTGGGGAGGGCGGAGCACCCCGCTTCTTCCTGGAATCCGGGCCCGCATTTCTCTGGAACTAGGTACAGGTCTGACCCATGCGTCGCGTCGTCATCACCGGTCTCGGGTTGGTAACCCCTCTCGGAACGGGCGTTGAGCACACGTGGAAACAGCTGCTCGACGGCAAGTCTGGCATCCGCGCCATCGACACCTTCGACGTGTCCGATCTGCCGGCCAAGGTCGGCGGCATGGTTCCCCGGGGCGACGGCACCAACGGCACCTTCAATGCCGATGCGTTCGTGCCGCCCAAGGACCAGAAGAAGATGGACGACTTCATCATCTACGGCGTCGCCGCGGCGGCCGAGGCGGTGAAGGACAGCGGCTGGCAGCCGGAATCGGAAGAGGATCGTGAGCGCACCGGCGTCATGATCGGTTCCGGTATCGGTGGCCTCTCCGCCATCTATGAGACGTCGCTGGTGCTGGCCGAGAAAGGCCCGCGCCGCATTTCCCCCTTCTTCATCCCGTCGGCCCTGATCAACCTGGTCTCCGGCCACGTCTCCATCATCCACGGTTTCAAGGGCCCGAACCACTCGGCCGTCACCGCCTGCTCCACCGGCGCGCACGCCATCGGCGACGCCGCGCGGCTGATCATGTGGGATGACGCCGACGTGATGATCGCCGGCGGCGCCGAGGCCGCGATCAACCGCCTGGGCGTGGCCGGCTTCGCCGCCGCCCGCGCGCTGTCGACCAGCTACAACGAGACGCCGGAGAAGGCATCCCGCCCCTATGACCAGGGCCGCGACGGCTTCGTCATGGGCGAGGGCGCCGGTGTCGTCGTCCTGGAAGAGCTGGAGCACGCCAAGGCCCGCGGCGCCAAGATTTACGCCGAGGTCGTGGGCTACGGCCTGTCGGGCGACGCCCATCACATCACCGCCCCGGCGGACGACGGCAACGGCGGCTACCGCTCCATGGCCATGGCCCTGAAGCGCGCCGGCATGACCCCGGCCGACATCGACTACGTCAACGCCCACGGCACCTCCACCCCGCTGGGCGACCTGATCGAGCTGGGTGCTGTCAAGCGCCTGTTCGGCGACGCCCTGCAGACGGCCTCCATGTCCTCCACCAAGTCGGCCACCGGCCACCTGCTGGGGGCGGCGGGCGCCATCGAGGCCATCTTCTCCGTCCTGGCCATCCGTGACCAGGCCGTGCCGCCGACGCTGAACCTGGACAACCCGTCCGAGGAATGCGCCGGCGTGGACCTGGTGCCCAACCAGTCCAAGAAGCGCCGGGTGCGCGCCGCCCTGTCGAACTCCTTCGGATTCGGTGGCACCAACGCCTCGCTGATCGTCAAGGAATACACCGGCTCGTGACCGCCAAGGTTCCGAACCCGGTTCCTCCGACACATCCATCCCTGGGCCGCCGCCTTCTCTGGGCGGCGGCCTTGGTGATTCTGGTGTCGGCCGCCCTGGCGTGGATCGGCTATCACCGCTACGTCGATCCCGGCCCCCTGGCCCAGGACGCGACCGTGGTGGTTGGCCGCGATGGCGGGGGCGGTCTTCAGGCTGTGGCCGCCACCCTGGCGCAGGCCGGCGTCGTGCGGGGCGAGATCGACTTCGTCGCCGCCGTGCGCCTGACGGAGGCTGGCCAGCCACCGATCAAGGCCGGCGAATACGCCTTTCCCGCCCATGTTTCCCTGCGGGACGTGGTCGCCCTGCTGCGCAGCGGCAAGACCGTGGTCCATCGCTTCACGGCACCCGAGGGGCTGACCTCCGCCCAGATCGTGGCGCTGCTGAATGCGGAGCCGGCGCTGTCCGGCGAGATCACGGAACGCCCGGCGGAAGGCAGCCTGCTGCCCGCCACCTACAATTTCTCCCTGGGTGACAGCCGGGCGCAGATGGTGGAGCGCATGGCCGCCGAGATGCGCCGGGCGGTGGCCAAGATCTGGGCCGGCCGTGCCGCGGGCCTCAGCCTGAAGTCGCCGGAGGAGATGGTGACCCTGGCTTCCCTGGTGGAGAAGGAGACGGGCGTGCCGGCGGAACGGCCGCACATCGCCGCCGTCTTCTACAACCGCCTGAGACTGGGCATGCGCCTGCAGTCCGACCCCACGGTCATCTACATCCTCACCAACGGCGCCGGCCCTCTTGGCCGTCCCCTGACCCACGCCGACCTGGCGGTGGAATCGCCGTACAACACCTACGCCGTCACGGGCCTGCCCGCCGGCCCTATCGCCAACCCGGGCCGCGAAGCCCTGCGCGCCGTGGCCAACCCCCTGGATAGCGGTGACCTGTATTTCGTGGCTGACGGCAGTGGTGGCCACGCTTTCGCCGCGACCCTGGATGCCCACAACCGCAACGTCGCCAAATGGCGCGACCTGCGGGAGAAGGCGCAGCGCTAGAGCGGGATGAAATAAGGCTGATTCAGGATTGGATTCCCAACGAGCTTGGAATGTGATTCAAGGTTACCGGTTTGATTTATATGGGGCCGGGAACGATGGGTCGTCCGTACTCGATGGATCTTCGTCAGCGCGTTGTTGACGCGGTTAAGCTTGATGGCCTGTCACGCCATCAGGCCGCGAAGCGGTTTGGCGTTGCGGTGAGCACGGCGATCAAATGGCTGGAGCGCGAGGCGGTAACCGGCAGCGTGGCTCCTGGTCAGATGGGAGGGCATAAGCCGAAGGCGATCTCCGGGGAGCACCGGGACTGGCTGCTGACGCGCTGTGCCAGCGGCCCGTTCACCTTACGTGGTCTTGTCCGTGAGCTGGCGGACCGGAATTTGAAGGTGGACTACCGCTCGGTCTGGGAGTTCGTGCATGCTGAGAAACTGAGTTATAAAAAAAGACTTTGGTCGCCACG
>NZ_BACU01000553.1 GCF_000333275.1 Azospirillum sp. B4
CCCCGGCCAGGTGGTCATCAGCGGCCACAGACCGGCCGTGGAGCGCGCCATCGCCATCGCGGCGGAGCGCGGCTTCAAGCGCGCCGTGCTGCTGCCGGTGTCCGCCCCCTTCCATTGCCCCTTGATGCAGCCGGCCGCTGACGCCATGGCCGCCGCGCTGGCCGACACCACCATCGTGGCGCCCAAGGTGCCGCTGGTGGCCAACGTCATCGCCAGCACCGTCACGGATCCGGCGGAAATCCGCCGCCTGCTGGTGGAACAGGTCACCGGTTCCGTGCGCTGGCGCGAAAGCGTGCTGTTCATGAAGGAACAAGGCGTGGAGCAACTGGTGGAGCTGGGCGCCGGCAAGGTGCTGGCCGGCATGGCCAAGCGCATCGACAAGGAACTGACGGCCGTGTCGCTGGGGCTGCCCGCCGACATCGAAGCCTTCCTGAAGGCCTGAACGGATCATCCTTTAAAAGGACCATTCCCATGTTCGATTTGACCGGCAAGACCGCCCTCGTCACCGGCGCCTCGGGCGGCATCGGCGCCGCCATCGCCCGCACCCTGCACCAGGCGGGCGCCACCGTGGCCCTGTCCGGCACCAAGGTCGAGGCCCTGGAAGCCCTGGCCGCCGAGTTGGGCGACCGCGCCGTGGTCGTGCCCGCCAACCTGTCCGATCCGGCGGCCGTGGAGGCCCTGGCCAAGGACGCGGAGGCCAAGTTGGGCCAGGTGGACATCCTGGTGAACAACGCCGGCCTGACGCGCGACGGCCTGATCCTGCGCATGAAGGACGAGGATTGGGATTCCGTCATCGACGTGAACCTGACGGCGGCCTTCCGCCTGTCGCGCGCCCTGGTGAAGGGCATGATGAAGCGCCGCTGGGGCCGCATCATCGGCATCACCTCCATCGTCGGCGTCACCGGCAACCCTGGCCAGGTCAACTACGCCGCCAGCAAGGCCGGCATGATCGGCATGACCAAGGCGCTGGCGGCCGAAGTGGCCTCGCGCAACATCACCGCCAATTGCGTGGCGCCGGGCTTCATCGCCACCGCGATGACGGACGTGCTGGCCGACGCACAGAAGGAAAAGCTGACCGCCGGCGTGCCGGCCGGTCGCCTGGGCACGCCGGACGAGATCGCGTCCGCCGTGCTCTACCTGGCCTCCACCGAGGCCGGTTACGTCACCGGCCAGACGCTGCACGTCAACGGCGGCATGGCCATGATCTGATCAGGCCCCGGCCGGCCTTGGGGGCTTGTCCTTTCGCGGGGCGCCCCTAAGTATCGGCGGGACCGAGTTGACAGGGTCTCCGCCCTTGTGGGTGTCCCAGGCCCCGCGAGCGCTAGGCAAGATGAGCCTACCTGTGGTATCTGACGGCACTTTTCCAAAGGATGGGCGCTCGCATTCGTCCTGCCGGACGTACCACGCCAATCAGATAAGTCAGTAAACAACCCCAACTGTGAAAATTCGGGAAGGTATAGGAAATGAGCGACATCGCCGAACGGGTTAAGAAGATCGTCGTCGAGCACCTGGGCGTGGAAGAGGGCAAGGTCACCGACACCGCCAGCTTCATCGACGATCTGGGTGCCGACAGCCTCGACACCGTCGAACTCGTCATGGCCTTCGAGGAAGAGTTCGGGATCGAGATCCCGGACGACGCGGCGGAGAAGATCCTGACCGTGAAGGACGCCATCGACTTCATTTCCACCAAGCAGGGCTGATCCCCTTCTTCCCGGCACTTCGGTCGCGGCACCGCCATCTTTGGCGGATGCCGCGCCGAAATTCGGGAAACGCTTGGTGGTTCAGGGCCTGGGGAGGGCGGAGCACCCCGCTTCTTCCTGGAATCCGGGCCCGCATTTCTCTGGAACTAGGTACAGGTCTGACCCATGCGTCGCGTCGTCATCACCGGTCTCGGGTTGGTAACCCCTCTCGGAACGGGCGTTGAGCACACGTGGAAACAGCTGCTCGACGGCAAGTCTGGCATCCGCGCCATCGACACCTTCGACGTGTCCGATCTGCCGGCCAAGGTCGGCGGCATGGTTCCCCGGGGCGACGGCACCAACGGCACCTTCAATGCCGATGCGTTCGTGCCGCCCAAGGACCAGAAGAAGATGGACGACTTCATCATCTACGGCGTCGCCGCGGCGGCCGAGGCGGTGAAGGACAGCGGCTGGCAGCCGGAATCGGAAGAGGATCGTGAGCGCACCGGCGTCATGATCGGTTCCGGTATCGGTGGCCTCTCCGCCATCTATGAGACGTCGCTGGTGCTGGCCGAGAAAGGCCCGCGCCGCATTTCCCCCTTCTTCATCCCGTCGGCCCTGATCAACCTGGTCTCCGGCCACGTCTCCATCATCCACGGTTTCAAGGGCCCGAACCACTCGGCCGTCACCGCCTGCTCCACGGCGCGCACGCCATCGGCGACGCCGCGCGGCTGATCATGTGGGATGACGCCGACGTGATGATCGCCGGGCGCGCCGAGGCCGCGATCACCCGCCTGGGCGTGGCCG
>NZ_BACU01000552.1 GCF_000333275.1 Azospirillum sp. B4
CCTGGAACGAGGGTATTTATGAAAGTCAGTACGCCGGGAAGGGAGCTGATTGACAATCGATCAAATCAGCAGCCAACTGTGAGCATGGATCACAGCTCACACCCCCTGCCGCCGCTGGACACACTGCGCGCCTTCGAGGCGGCGGCGCGGACGGGCAGCTTCTCCGCCGCGGCGGCGGCCTTGAACGTCACCCATGGCGCCGTCAGCCGCCAGATCGCCAAGCTGGAGCAGTGGCTGGGCCTGCGGCTGTTCCACCGCCAGGCGCGCGGCGTGGTGGTGACGCCGGACGGCCAGCGCCTGTTCCAGCGCACCAGTGAGGCCTTCGCCCTCATCGCCGACACCTCCAACCGCTGGACGGAACCCCGGGGGACGGCGGTGGTACGGTTGACCTCGCTGCCCTCCATCTGCGGGCTGTGGCTGATGCCCCGGCTCGCGGGATTGGAGGGTAGGGAGGGGGACGCGGGCGGGGCACTCCGAATCTTGCTGTCGGTGGATCATCGCGCGCTGGACCTGGCGGATGAGGGCATGGACCTGGCCATCCGCTGCGGCTGGGGCGCCCTGCCGGGCCGCGTGTCACTGAAGCTGTTCGAGGAATGGTGCTATCCCCTGGCCTCGCCCATCCTGGCGGACCAGGTGGGGCAGGGGGATCCGGCGCGCCTGCTGGCCTTCCCCCTGATCCACGACTCCGACGCGTCGGGCTGGCGCACCTGGTTCGCCGCCCAGGGCCTGGACTACCGTCCCCGGCCGCAGGATCGGCGGTTCGAGGATTACAACCTGGTCCTCGACGCCTGCGTCTGCGGGCTGGGTATCGCGCTGGCCCGGCCCCCCCTGGTGCGGTCCAAGCTGCGCAGCGGGCGGGTGGTGCCCGTGGACGACCGCACGGTGCTGAACCCCACCAGCTATTGGCTGGACCGTCCGCCGGGACGCATGCGGACTGCGGCGCTGGAACTGGCGCGCCGCATCGCGGCGGAGGCGGAGGTGTCGCCCGAGGCGCTGGCGACCTTCCTCAACGCCGAAACGCCGGAGGGCCACGGCCGCCCCTTCATTCCCTGGACGGCCGCCTGAAACCCAGGCGCAGCCCACGTCAACCGGACACCGCCCTTTGTGATGATGATTGACAGATTGATTGCAGGCGGTATGCATGGCGCGAATTGCGGTGCTGGCGTCGGGGCGTGACAGTCTTGGTCATGGCCGGCCGTGTGTTGGCCACCGCCTCTGACAGAGCTTCCAGGGTATTCGCATATGATTCGCGCTTTCGTGTTTCCCGGCCAGGGCAGCCAGGCTGTGGGTATGGGTCGTGACTTGGCCGACGCCTTCGCCACCGCCCGCGACGTCTTCGGCGAGGTCGATGAGGCGCTGAAGCAGAAGCTGTCCACCTTGATGTTCGAGGGACCGCTGGAAGAGCTGACCCTGACCGAAAACGCGCAGCCGGCGCTGATGGCCGTGTCCGTGGCCGTGGCCCGGGTGCTGGAGAAGGACGGCGGGTTGGACCTGGCCAAGGCAGCGCGCTTCGTCGCCGGCCACTCCCTGGGTGAATACTCCGCCCTGTGCGCCGCCGGGGCCCTGACCCTGGCCGACGCCGCGCGCCTGCTGAAGCTG
>NZ_BACU01000551.1 GCF_000333275.1 Azospirillum sp. B4
CCGTTCACCGTCGCCAGGGTGTCGTCAGCGTTCCAGCTGACGCACGAGCCATAGTCGGGCAGGGCGACGCCGAAGGGGGTGGGGAAGCCTACGGCGTAGGCGGCCACCCAACGCGCGGCGTGGACCGGGCTGAACAGCCCATCGGTGGGGGCGGACACGGCATGGGCCTGTAGCACCACTTCATCCGGCACGGCCACCACATCGCACAGGGCCGGGGCGGGCAGCCAGGTGGGCAGGGCGGTGATGGACAGGCGCGTCGTGCCCAGCCGGGCGCGCAGCGCCGTCAGGAAGCGGGCATAGAAGGGCAGTCGGGATGTGGGGCAATCATGGTCGATCTCCAGCCCCGCCACCGCGACTCCCGCCTCGCGCCAGCGCCGCAGCGGCGCGAGCGCCGTGTCCACCAGGGCCGCCGGATCGGCCTCCGTCAACCGGCCATCGATGCGCACCACCAGGATGACGGGCCGGCCGGCCAGATGCGCGCGCAGCGACTCCAGCCGCCCGTCGTTGGCCCCATCATTGGCCAAGGCCGGGGCCGCGCGGCCCTCCACCGACACCTCCGCCGCCAGCACGCGCCAGGCGGTGACATCCGGCGCCGCCTGGTCCATGGCCTGGCCCAGGGCCGGCGTCCAGGCGCGCTGCCAGACATAGATGTCGTTGGGGACATGGTTGGGCGGAACGGCAGGTGGCGCCGGTGAGCGGGGCGGCAGCAGGGCCGCCGCGGCGGCGCCGGCGCTCACAAGAAACAGGGCGGCCAGGAGGATCCGGGGCCTGGGGAGCGGCATGGAAGGGTGGAGGCAGGCAAGGTCGGCGGGAAGTCCCATTCTACCGCCGTCTTCGCGCCCTCCGATACCGAATTTCCGTTCCTCTTAAGGGTGGCTCAACGCTTCAGGTTGACGATGGCCACACCGCTCAGCGCCATCAGGCCGCCGACCACGCCCATCAGGGTCGGCACCTCGCCCAGCCAGAGATAGCCCAGCAGCATGGCCAGCGGCGGCGCGCAGTACAGGAAGTTGCTGGCGCGGGCGGCCGGCATGCGGGACAGGACGACGGACCACGTGGCGTAGGCGACCAGGCTGGGCATCACGCCCAGGTACAGGGCGGCCATGAGGCCGGGCATGGGGGCGACCTGGGCCTGGGCGTAGGCGCCGGGCAGCCAGGGGGACAGCGCCAGCGCCCCCACCACCATGTTGCCGGCCGACACGGTCAGGGCCTTGTGCCGGGCGAACAGGGGCTTCTGCACCACCGTGGTGACGGAGTTGCAGAGGGCGGCGCCCAGCACCAGCAGCGCGCCCCAGCCCAGCTGCAGGCCACCGCCCACAGCCTCGCTCCCCATTGTCTCGTTCAGGGCGATCAGGCCGATGCCGCTGAACGACACGGCGGTGCCGATCCAGCCCCAGCGGCCGAATCGCTCCCCCAACAGGAAGGAGGCCAGCACGGCGGTGATGATGGGATTGACGTTGAT
>NZ_BACU01000550.1 GCF_000333275.1 Azospirillum sp. B4
GATCACCGCCTCCCCGCCGGGCTGGCATAACCCCGGGCCGTGGCGGCCGGCCGCCGGGACACCGGCGAGGACGCGGCGCGCGACGGACCCGCCAGGCCCAGTCCCACGCCGGCCACGGCCATTTTCAGCAAATCACGGCGTATAGGCATCCGCATCCCGTGTCTGGGGCCCGCAACGGAAACGGGCCGGTTCATCCGGCCTCATTCTCCCGCGGAACAGGGCCCCCGCAGAATAGGGAAAGGTCCTGGTGACCGCCACCAGGACCTTCCGTCACAGAGCAGGATCAGTAGCTGTACTTCATGCTGACCAGGATGGTCCGGCCCGTCTCCACCACGTCGGAGATGGCCAGGCTCGACTTGCCGATGTGCGACCAGTAGGAGACGTCGTCGAACAGGTTGGCCACCGACAGGTCGGCCCGCACGCCATAGCCGAAGTCGTAGCCGGCATGCAGGTCCACCCGCTGCGACGACCGGACCCACAGGTCGTCCCAGCTGCTGCCCAGGCCCAGGTAATCGTACTGGGCCACATAGGCACCGGTGTAGTGGTAGATCAGGTCCAGGGTGAAGCCGTCCTTTTCATAGAAGGCCTCGATATTGGCCATCCAGTCCGGAGCGTTCTGGATGCTTCAACGATTACTGGGGCCGCTACTACCGCGACCGGCCCTGGTTCAGTGAACGCCACCGCTGGGAGCGCATCGCCCCGCCCCGTCCCATCTATCATCCGGGCCATGAGTTCCGCCCCGGCCCCGGCCCGGGCCGCCCGGGGTGGGATCATCACGACTATCGCCCGGGCCCAGGCCCAGGCGATCATCACGACCACCGCCCGGACGACCACCGCCCAGGTCCCGGACCTGGCCGTCCGGCCCGGGGCCGGGCGGGGACCATCATGACAACCGTCCTGGTCCCGGGCCGGGCGGGCGCCACGGTGGCCCGGCGGGGATCACCGGGGCGGCGATGACCACGGCCCCCCACATCAGCGCTGAGCCACC
>NZ_BACU01000549.1 GCF_000333275.1 Azospirillum sp. B4
CGGCGGTCCGCAGGACCAGCCGGTCGCGGATCAGGTCATAGCAGCCGCGGAAGTCGGGGCCGGAGCCGATGGGCCAGGAACCAGGCGTCACCTCCAGCTGCAGGTCGCGCTCCACCTCGTCCATCAGGTCGAAGGGGTCGCGGGCCTCGCGGTCCATCTTGTTGACGAAGGTGATGATGGGCACGTTGCGCAGACGGCAGACCTCGAACAGCTTGCGGGTCTGTGCCTCGATGCCCTTGGCGGCGTCGATGACCATGACCGCGCTGTCCACGGCCGTCAGCGTGCGGTAGGTGTCTTCGGAAAAGTCCTCGTGGCCTGGGGTGTCCACCAGGTTGAAGGTGCGGTCGGCATAATCGAAGTTCATCACCGACGCGGTGACGGAGATGCCGCGTTCCCGCTCCACCTTCATCCAGTCCGACCGGGCGCGCCGCTGCTCGCCGCGCGCCTTCACAGCACCCGCCATCTGAATGGCGCCGCCGAACAGCAGCAGCTTTTCCGTCAGCGTGGTCTTGCCGGCGTCGGGGTGCGCGATGATCGCGAAGGTCCGACGGTTATGGACTTCCTGGGGGAGCGCGCTCATGGGACCTGGGACTTATCTCTAAGGCTTGCAAAGGCGAAAACGGGGCCGCCCGGTGAGGGACGGCCCCGTCATCAAACGCGGGACTTAATTGGCGGAAGAACGCGGGCGGCGCAAGCCCCCCGCCCCATTGTCCCCCTGCACCCGGGCCGGACGGGGGCTGCCATGGCCGCCGCCGTTGTTCTGGCCCCGGTGGCCGTCGCGGGCCGGCTTGGCGCCGTCCAGCGGGTGGTAGCCGCCGCCGTTGCCCTGATGAGCACCGTGATGAGCACCGTGCCCGCCATGACCGGCGCCATGGGCACGGGCCGGCCGATCCTGGCGATGCTGGCCTTCAGCGCGGTGCTGGCCTTCGCCACGCGGGCCGCCGAACTTCTTGAACCCGCCTTCCGGACGGTCGCCTCGCTCCGGACGCGGGCCGTCAGCGCGGAAGCCGCCCTCGGAGCGATTGCCGCCGCCGAAGCCGCCACCCTGCTTGAAACCACCCTGCTTGAACCCGCCGCCATGACCACCAAACGACTTGCGCGGACGGCCGCCGGGGGCGCCACCGGGACCACCGGCCGGACGCTTGGGCATCTCACGCGGCTCCAGGCCCGGGATGACATGTTCGATGGCACGGGTCTGGGTGTAGCCCTCGATGCCGCGCACCAGACCCCATTCATGACGGGTGTACAGGCTGAAGGCGTTGCCGGTGTTGCCGGCGCGGCCGGTGCGGCCGATGCGGTGCACATAATCCTCGGCCTGGCGCGGCAGGTCGAAGTTGATGACGTGGGTCACGTCCGGCACGTCGATGCCGCGGGCGGCCACGTCGGTGGCCACCAGCAGACGGACGCGGCCGCTGCGCAGGGCCTGGACGGTGCGGTTGCGTTCCTGCTGGCGCATGTCGCCGTGCAGGGGGGCGGCGGCATAGCCGGCCTCGGACAGGCTGTCGGCCAGTCGATCGGCGTCGCGCTTGGTGGCGGCGAAGACGATGCCCTTGTTCATGGACGGGTCAGCCACCAGGTGGGCCAGCAGCTTTTCCTTGTGCTCCAGGCCATCGGCGCGCAGGAAGCGCTGCTCGATGGCGCTGACGTTGACACTGCCACCGGCCACGTCAACACGCTCCGGGTTCTTCAGCAGGTTGCCGGCCAGGCGCACCATGGCCTTGTCCACCGTGGCGGTGAACAGCAGCGTCTGGCGGTTTTCCGGGCAGGCGTTGGCGATCATCTCCACGGGCTCCAGGAAGCCCATGTCCAGCATGCGGTCGGCCTCGTCCAGCACCAGCATCTCGACGGTGGACAGATCCAGGCGGCCGCGCTCCAGATGGTCGATCAGGCGGCCGGGGGTGGCGACCACCAGGTCGACCCGGCGGCGCAGCATCTCCAGCTGCTGGCGATAGGGCATACCGCCCAGGATGGCCAGGGTGTGGATGCGGCTGTACTTGGAATAGCCGCGGACGGCGTCCATCACCTGGGTCGCCAGTTCGCGGGTGGGTGTCAGCACCAGCAAGCGGGGGCCGAAGGTCTGCAGGCCATCCGCGCTCAGCGGGCGCGGCGTGGTGGCCATGCGGTGCAGCGCCGGCAGCACGAAGGCCGCGGTCTTGCCGGTGCCGGTGTTGGCGGACGCGATCAGGTCGCGGCCTTCCAGGGCGACGGGGATGGCGCGCTCCTGGATGGGGGTGGGGTACTGATAGCCGACTTCTTCCAGCGCCTTGGTCAGGGCTGGGGCCAGGCCCAGGTCGGCGAAGGTGGCGCGGCCGTCATTGGCGGCGTCGATCTCGACGGTATCGAGGATTTCGGTTTCGGTCACTTCGGTTTCAGCGGAAACGGGCAAATCCAAGGGACTTTCCTTCACGGTATAAAACAGCGCCGCGCCCTTCCCGCCCGGGAAAGGCACGCGAACAACCAAGCCGGAACCGCGCCCCGCCGAACAAGCGGCGGGCGGCACCGGCCAACGAAAGAGCGGCGCAACGTCGGAACGTGTGGAAAGCCAGACCCATCCGGCAATCACAACCCCGATAGAAGCGGGGCTATGGAAACGGCGCAGCCCTCGAGTCCTGCAACGCGGAGACGAACGGTATGCTGCGCCAGGGGCCCCTCGGCCACTCAGGCGATGCGGACCATACGGGGACCGCCCGCAAAAGCCAAGGATTCCATTATATGCCGCAACGCAACGCAGCGTGGCGCCAGACGCGGGGAGGTAGGCTTTCTCGCCCTCAGGCGCCGGGGTGCGGTCATCCGGCCGCTTGGGCTTTCCTCGCTTTCCAATCCGCCTTCGGCTCCCCGGAAAGCTCCGGCGACCGCAGTCGCGGCCTAGCGGCATGAGGCTTGCCTCATGCCGCCGCCATCACGCCCCCTCACGCAGCAGCAGGGCCGCCACCTTTTTCACCGCCGCCTTGGCGGCGTCGCTGGCGGTAGCGTTGGTGAGGATGGTGACGCCCTGCCGCCGCTCCGGATTCAAATAGGCGACGGTGAAGATGCCTTCCGCCCCGCCCCAGTGCTCCCAGCGGTCGGTGCCGTCCAGCGGCCCCATCATCCACCCAAGGCCCTGGCCCGTCAGCCAGCCGGGCAGATGAGGCGCCGGCTGGGGCGTCAGCATCCGCCCCAGCACGCCGGAGGGCAGGATGCGCACGCCCTCGGCCTCGCCATCGTTGGCGCAGGCCGCGACGTAGCGGGTGAAGTCGGCGATGGAAGACTGCAGCATGCCCGCGGCCCAATCGGGGAAGCCCATGGCGGCCACCGGACGGGGCTTGCCATCAACCCAGTCGTAGGGCGTGGCGGCCAGTGCCGCCGGCACCTCCCCCAGCGTCCAATAGCTGTGGCGCATGCCCAGTGGCACCATGAGGAACTGGCGCAGCGCCATGCGCGCGTCGAAGCCGCCGATGCGGCCGGCCAGATAGCCCAGGACCGCAAAGCCGACATTGCTGTAGTCCCAGGCGGCACCGGGGCCGGCGGCGGCGTAGCAGCCCTCCGCGTCATAATAGGCGCCGCCGGGCACCAGGTAGCCCACCAGCATGTCGCGCAGCGACAGCGGCGTATCCCCGCCCCGGTGGCGGAAGTCCACGGCGTAGTACTTCTCATCCGAAATACCGGAGGTGTGGGTCAGCAAGTGGCGGAAAGTGATCGCGGCGGCAGGCTGGTGCGGGTTGACCAGGGGGAAGTCCAGATACGGCGCCACCGGGTCGTCCAGCCGCAGCCGCCCCTCCCCCTCCAGCCGCAGGATGGCCGCCGCCGTCAGCGTCTTGGTGATGGAGGCGATGGGGAAGACGGTGTCGATCGTCACCGGCCGGCCGGTGGCCATGTCGGCATGGCCGTAGGTCCGCACAAAGCGCACCCGGCCATCGCGGGCATAGCCCACCGCCGCCCCGGGGATGCCGGCCTCCGCGAAGGCCGCGTGAATGGCGCGCTCCAGCGCGCCTGCCGGCCTCGGGCCCGCCGCTGGGCCGGCAGGCGCCAAGCGGGCGGACAAGGCGCCCGCCCCCATCGCAAGGGCCCCGGCGGCGATCATGTGGCGGCGCGTCAGTTTCATGCTTATCCCCTGCCCTATCCCTGCTTCCATCCTGGACATCCCGTCCCGGCACGGTCATAATCTGTAGGCACCTACATATATGTCAAGAAGGTCTTTGATCATGACGCCATCGGATGGGGAGCCGTTGCCGGAGGACTATTCCCGCCGCCTGGGCGGGGCGGCGCTGGGCGCCCGGCTGCGGCGGCTGTCGGAGGCCATCGACGGCGACGCCACCCGCGCCTATGCCGCCCTGGACGTGACCTTCGAACAGCGCTGGTTCGGCGTGCTGAACCAGCTGTCACTGAACGGCCCGCTGACGGTGGGGGAACTGGCGGCGCGCCTGCGCATCACCCACGTCTCCGTCAGCCAGACCCGGGCCTCGCTGGAGAAGGCCGGCCTGGCCCAGACCACGGCCGACCCCGACGACGCGCGGCGCCGTCGCCTCAGCCTGACGCCGGCGGGACAGGGGCTGGTCAGCCGCCTGCGGCCCCTGTGGCAGGCGCTGGAAGGGGCGGCCCTGGAACTGGATGCGGAGGCGCAGGCCGTGACGGCGGCGCTGGACCGGCTGGAGGACGCGCTGGCCCGCCGGTCGTTGTACCAGCGCGTGCTGGACCGGTTGGAGACATAAGGCCATCGGCATGGGTCTCTTACCCATGCCGCTGTAGGACGCGACCGCGTGCGCCGGAGGTTTCCGGGGAACGCAGTGGACTGGAATCCGAGGATAAGGCAAGGCCACGGTTGTGGCCGTCCACCGTTTGAGGGGCGTGTATAAGACATAAGGTACCGCTTCGCCCTTGCGCCGGCGCCCCGCGCTCGTCCATGGTCCGCCGCCATGAAACGCCGCGCCTCCATCCCCCGACGGCCTGTCCAACCCGCGCTGCTGCTGGGCCCCTTGCTGCTGGCCCGGGGCGGACAGGGCGACCGCTGGCGCATCAGCGCCGTCATCGTCACGGATGGTGAGGATGAACCGCCGGATCTGACGGTCACCGGCGTGGGCCTGCCGGTGCCGCCGCGCTGGCTGGGGAAGCTGCCGCAGGGAAACGGCGCCGCCTGGCGCTATGACTTCGCCGTGCCCCGGGGGGCGCAGGATGGGCGGGCCGACTATGGCTTCCTGGATCTGGGCACGCCCTGGTCCTTCGCCGTGCCCGGCATGGCGGTGCCGCCGCGGCTGGCCCTAGCGGATGCCGCCGGCGGGGTGCCGCCTGGCTCCTCCCTCTTTGGTCCCTCCCTCACTGGCCCCTCCCCCTGGTCGGCCTTGCTGTCCCGCCACCGGGTGCAGCCCTTCCACCTGTTCGTCATCAGCGGCATGGTTCCTCTCGGTCAAACACCTAGGCAGGCCCCAGGGGGCCTGGCGCCGGACGGCGCGCTGACGGGTCCCGCCCAGGCGGAACGCCGCGCCCTGATGGCCAGCGTACCCCACTTGGCGGCCTGGACGGGCCCGGGGAGCAGGCATGCCAAGGCCACCGCATCCCGTACCCTGCACCGCCTGCTGGCCCTCGGTCTGGGGGTCGAGGAAAGGCCGGAGAACGCCTGGGCCGGCGCGAACGACCTGGTGCAGGGCCTGAGCCTGAACCGCCTGGGCGTGCTGGCGCTGGACGCGGCGGCGGCCCCAAACGCGTTGCCGGAACGGCTGGACCGGCTGCGCGGCTGCCGCGCCGTCCTGGTGCTGGCGCGCAGCCCCCGACCGGCCATGACCGGCTGGCGCGCGCACCTGACCCGCCTGCGCCCCGGCGGTGCGGGGGTCGACACCCTGGCGCCGATGCTGGACGACTTCCGGCGTGACAGCGGTATCGACCTGGTGCTGCTGCGCCCAGGCTCCCTGCCGCCAGACGGAGCGCCCGACGCCGAGGCCGAGGCCGCGCGCCACCTGCCCGCCCTGGCGGTGGACGGCCAATGGCTGGAGGCGCGGCTCGGTTCTCGCGGGTTAGACCTTGTGGCGCAGGGGCCGCGCCCTGCGGTGGTGGTCCCCGCCGATCCGGACGCTGGCGGGCGGTAGCCCCGGCAGGCAATAACCATGAATGCGGCGACGGCAGGCCACCCCCGCGCGCCACGCCCGTTGACCCCGGTGGCATAGTCGGGCCAGCCTGCGTGAAACACCCCCATCCACCAATCCCACCGCGTCAGGCGCCTTTGGTTTCACGCCGAAGACCGTCTCACATGCCGGAGTTCGCTATGGTCGGCGCCCTTGCCACACTGGTGGTCTGCCAGCTTATCGGGGAAATCGTGGTGCACGGGCTGCACCTGCCCGTGCCCGGCCCCGTGCTCGGGCTGTTGCTGCTTGTCGGCTGGTTCGCGCTGCGCGGCGGGCCCAGCAAGGAGATGGCCGGCACCGCCGACGGCATCCTCAGCAACCTGTCGCTGCTGTTCGTGCCGGCGGCCGTGGGCATCGTCCAGCATGGCCAGCGCTTCATGACCCAGGGAACGGCCATCGTGCTGGCCCTGTTCGGCAGTTCCGTCCTGACCATCGCCGTCACGGCCTACGCCTTCCTATGGGCCGACCGGCGCTTCGGCGGCAAGGCGCCGGCATCGACCACCGAAAGCGCGGGGCCCGATCCTTTCGATACCGATACGGATGTGGGGAACGCGGGGGGAAAGGCATGATGGGCAAGAACCTGGGCGACATCTGGGTCTACCTGTCGGCCAGCCCCTTGCTGTGGCTGGGCGCCACGCTGGTGGCTTACCTGGCGGGCATGCACATCTACACGCGCACCAACCGCAATCCCTTCGCCAACCCGGTGGCCCTGGCGACCCTGTGCCTGGTCATCCTGCTGCTGGTCACCGACACGCCCTACACCACCTATTTCAACGGGGCGCAGTTCATCCACTTCCTGCTGGGGCCCGCCACCGTGGCGCTGGCCGTGCCGCTATGGCGTCACCGGGCCGACGTGCGGCGCGGCGCCCTGCCCCTGGCCATCGCCATGCTGGCCGGGTCAGCCACGGCGGTGGCGGCGGCCGTGTTCATCGCCAACGTGCTGGGCGCCGACAAGCAGACGGTGCTATCGCTGGCGCCCAAGTCGGTGACCACCCCCATCGCCATGGGCATTTCCGAGCGCATCGGCGGCATCCCGTCGCTGACGGCCGCCATGGTCATGGTGACGGGTATGCTGGGCGCCGTCTTCGGACCGCTGCTGCTGCGCTGGCTGAAAATCCGCGACGACCGGGCCAAGGGCCTGTCCATGGGCATCGCCGCCCACGGCGTCGGCACCGCCATCTCCTATACCATGAGCCCCCTGGCCGGCAGCTTCGCCGGCATCGCCATGGCGCTGAACGGCCTGATCACCGCACTGCTGGTGCCCCTGTTGCTGGCTTTGTTGATGTGAGCCAGCAGCATGAGGACAACCTCATGCTGCTGTAGGATCCAACCGCATCCGCCGGAAGTTTCCGGGGAACGCAGTGGACTGGAAACTGAGGAAGCCAAGCCGATGGATGTCGGCGCCCGGCAACTGAGGGGATTACTTCCTTAAAACAAACAGCAACCCATCCACCGGCCGCCCCTTCTCCCAGCGCGGGGCGACGGAGGCCAGGTGCTCCACGGGCAGGCCCGCCCCGGCAGCAGCCGTCAGCACGTGGTCCTGGGCGTGGGCATAGCGGCGGCTTTCGCGCAGGGCGTAGGCACCCTCGCCCGTCCAGCGCTCCACCGTGGCGGCGAAGCGGCCGCCGGGCTTCAGCGCCTGGGCCACCGCGCGGAAGACAGGCACCAGGTCCCCCAGGTAGACCAGCACATCGGCCGCCAGCACCAGCTCCCAGGCCCCGTCCGCCTCAGCCAGCGCGCCCATCAGGTCGGCGTCCCACAGCCGGTCGTACAGGCCGCGGGCGCGGGCGTGCTCCACCATGCGGGGCGACAGGTCCACGCCGGCCAAGTGGCGCGCCAGCGGTTTCACCGCCACCCCGCCCAGACCGGTGCCGCAGCCAATGTCCAGGATGTCCAGGCCAGACCCCACCCCCACCGCGTCCAGCGCCCGGCGCAACAGGTCCGGCGCCTGGTAGCGCAGCTTCTGGGTCAGGTCCGTGTCGAAGCGGTCGGCATAGCGGTCGAACAGGGCCCTCACATAGGTGGGCGTCAGGTCGGCGCTGCCAGCGGCCATGGCGGCCTCCAGCGTCGCCAGCAGACGAGTGGCCCCGCCCTGGTCCTCCGGATCGGCCTCCAACGCCTGGCGCCAGCAACGGGCCGCCTTCCCCCTCTCCGCCAAGGCCATCCAGGCACGGCCCTGCATCACCAGGCAGGCCGCGCGGGCGGGGTCGGCCGGGTGGGCGTGGGCCAGCAGCGGCTCCAGCAACTCCGCCGCCGCCAGGGGGTCGCCGGCGTCCACCAGCACCTGCGCGATCTCCGCCGCCCCCTCCAGGTCATGGGGCGCCAGGAAGCGGGCCTCGCGCGCATGCGCCAAGGCGGCGTCCTTCTCCCCAAGGCTCAATTGCAGGCGCGCCGCCAGGCGCTGGGCGGCGGCTTCATTCGCCCGACACCCCAGCACGCCCGACACCAGGGCCCAGGCCCCGGCGGTGTCGCCGGCGTCCGCCCGGCAGACGGCCTGCTCCAACGCCCAGGCCGCGCGATCCGGCTCCGCCATGGCGGCGGCGGCGAACTGGGCGGCGGCCTCGTCCAGCCTGCCTTGGCGGCGCAGCAGGGCGCCCAGCGCCCCTGGCGCCTCGGCCACACCCGGCATCAAGGACACAGCCGCGGTCAGCGCCGCCTCGGCCGCGGCCTCGTCCCCCGCGTCCAGGGCGTCATAGGCCTGGGTCATTCGCTGTTCATAGTCGCGGGACAGGTCGGAAGGCATAGGGGGAATCAGTTCCAGGCCAGGGGACGGAGACATCCCTTATGGCCCCTCCATTCCTGGGGGGCAACCCGCGCCGTCGCGCTATTTGTAGAGGGTCCCGCAGTTCACACGGGGGCAACATGACGCACGCTAAAGGCTTGGAATCCCGGGACGGATGGGGCATGGTGCCGCCGTTGATCCGGGGCATGCGTGGCGCCCCTGCCACACTCCGGTCATATTTTTTATTGACCTGCTGCGTTTTGTCTGTAATTGCTATGCGGCCGTTGCATGGATATAGGCCTTACGGACATCCCGCAGCGGCAGATTGACCCATTCGGTTAGGGAGCGGTCACCGCACTAAAGTATCGGTGGCCTGACGACTGCCCCGCCCGCGAGCGGGAATGTGCTTTGGGAAACCAGCACGAACAACGCCAGATGGACATCGCGACACGGGGTCGCCGATGCCAGTGACGCAGATGGAGGACTCTCATGCAGATCGCGCGCCGCCATAGCGACGCCCTTCTAGGCCGGGAGTCTGAATCCGTGTCTAACGGCTCCGTCTCCCGCCTTATGAAGACCACGTTCGCAGGCCTGCTGGTCGGTCTGGGCCTGATGGCCGCCGCCCCTGCCCACGCTGCTTGCCTGGATCATATCCTGCAGGCCGAGAAGGAAGCGGGCGTGCCCTCCGGCCTGCTGCTGGCTGTGGCCCTGGTGGAAAGCGGCCAGTCGATCTCCTCCGAAGCCTATGCCGTGAACGTAAAGGGCACGGTGCACTTCGCCTCCACCCCGAACGCCGCCGCCAAGTATCTGCGCGATCCCAAGGGCAACCTGCGCCAGGAGGCGACCGTCGGCTGCATGCAACTGTCGCTGTCCGACCACAAGGCGGCCTTCCGCCCGGTGGAAAGATCGTCGACCCCAAGAAAACGTGCAGTACGCCGCCAAGATGCTGGCCCGCCTGCGCGCCACCGCCGGCAGCTGGGCCGCCGCCGTGGCCCGCTATAACGGCGGCAGCGGCAAGACGGCCCATGCCTACGCCTGCAAGGTGCGCAGCAATCTGGTCAGTCTGAATTCCGTCAACGCCTCCCTGATCGACGGCAACGGCTGCAACGACGAGGAAAGCACGGCCGTTACCCCGCGCACCCGCCGCGTTTATCAGAGCGCCACGACCGCCCCAGTGGGCTGAGCGCTGGGCTAAGCGCCAGCTTTCCACAGATCACGCTGAACAGGCCGCCCCGAGGGGCGGCCTTTCGCTTTTGGGGGACCGGCGGCAATTGCCGATGACGGGGCTTTGCTGCATCCTCCGCCCCATGAA
>NZ_BACU01000548.1 GCF_000333275.1 Azospirillum sp. B4
AGATCCCACATGATCAGGCCGGACGCCCCTCCCCGTACTGTTCCGGTTGCGGAATGGTCCTATGAATGCCTCGCCACTTCAGGGCTTAAGCCCCTGGCCGATGAAGTCGGCCGCCTCCGCCGCGATTTCCGCCGCCGGGCGATCGTCGCCCCAGACGGCGTAGCGCTGGCCGATGAAGACGCTGATGCCGATCAGGGCCCAGGCCCGCACCTCCACGTCGCCCTCGCGGATTTCCCCCCGTTTCTTGGCCGACTCCAAACCAGCGATATAGCCGTCGGCGAACACCTGATAGTAGCGCCGGTAGGCATCCTCGGCAACGAACTGCGCCTCCATCACAATGCGATAGAGGTTGCGATGGGCCCGCACGAATTCGATGAACGCCTCCAGGCCCAGGCGTTCCGCCGTCAGGCGGTCGGGCGCGCCGGCCACCCGCTCCGCGATCCAGCGGCGGGTCAGCGCCCCCATGTCCTCCACCAACGCGCGGAACAGCGACTCCTTGCTGTCGAAGTAGGTGTAGAAGGTGCCCAGCGCCACGGCCGCCCGCTGGGTGATGCCGCTGACCGACGCCTCATGGAAGCCGCGCTCACCGAATTCCAGGGCGGCCGCGTCCAGCAGCTTGCGCAAGGTGCGCTTGCCCCGTTCGGTGCGCGGCGTCTTGTCGGCGCTTGTTGAGTCCGTGGACGCCACCTCTGTTTCCGGCCCCCCACCCACCCCGTTTTGCGCCGTGGCATCGGCTTCATCGCCGCTCGCGACCTGCTTCGCCGCGTCCCGCGTCCGCGCCATGCCCAACCTCCCTCTCTCGCTTTCTCGAACTTGAACGTTGACTCAACTTTCATCTTGCGGCAAGCATGACGGCGGGAGGACGATCCGCCGGCACCACTGTCGGTGGATACCACGAAGCGCGGGAAACACCGATGCACGAACTGGGGCGACAGGCCGGGGATCGGCCGGGCGGGGCTGAAGCGCGCCTGCCACCGGGACGGAGGGGGCATCCAGGCTGCCGTACCGCCGGCGCGGGCGCCCCCTGGTGTTGCTGCATGGTTGGGCCACCCATGGCGGCTTCTTCAAGCCCAGTTGGCGAATCTGGCCCAGGATTTCCGGTGGATCGCGCCCGAACTGCCGGGGCATGGCGGCTCACCGGCGGCGGCGGCCAAGGGTGGGGGCCCTGGCGGAAGNCCTGCGCCCCCTGCTGAATAAATGGAAGTTCCGGGCGCCCCTGCTGGCCGGCTGGTCCTGGGGGCCATGGTC
>NZ_BACU01000547.1 GCF_000333275.1 Azospirillum sp. B4
TACGCTTGGCTGGAATGTGCGCATCCCCAGCGGCGCCTGTTGATCTATCTCACCCTGGGCCTGCTGGCCAACTGCTCGGCGTTCGCGCTGCTGCTGTCGGGGGTGCTGGCCGGCACGCGGGCGCTGCGGGCCTGGCACGCGACCTCGCTGATCACCGCCCTGCGACGGGAAGCGGCGGGCTTGGCCCTCTATACCGCCTTCATCGCCGGCTTCTTGTGGACCGTCCGCCCCCCGGATGACTTGGCTTTCGCCGGCTTCGGCGACTACCGGCCCATATCCCATGGCCTGGACGGGGCCTTCGCCGTCTTCCGCCGCCTGACCTTCGACCGCACCTACAAGTTCAACGACGAATACTTCCTGGGCAAGGGCATCACCAGCCAATGGGGCCGGTGGGTGGATGGCTTCCTGGCGGTCCTGGCCGCGACCCTGTTCTCCCTGGCGCCATTCGTGGTGCTGATGCGCGACCGCGCCATGTTGGCTCTCTACAGCCTGAATTTCCTGGCCGCCTTCCTGGGGATCCGGCGGAGGTGGAGCGGGTGCGCGAATGGGCCAAGACGCCCGAATACCGCGAGAAGAACTTCGCCCGCGAGGCGCTGACCGTGAACCCGGCCAAGGCGTGCCAGCCGTTGGGCGCTGTGTTCGCCGCCGTGGGGTTCGAGGGGACCATTCCCTTCGTCCACGGGTCCCAAGGGTGCGTCGCCTATTACCGCAGCCACTTCTCCCGGCATTTCAAGGAGCCCAGCTCCTGCGTCTCCTCCTCCATGACGGAGGACGCGGCGGTGTTCGGCGGCCTGAACAACATGATCGACGGCCTGGCCAACACCTACAGCATGTACAAGCCCAAGATGATCTCCGTCTCCACCACCTGCATGGCGGAGGTGATCGGCGACGACTTGAACGCCTTCATCAAGACGGCGAAGGAGAAGGGCTCCG
>NZ_BACU01000546.1 GCF_000333275.1 Azospirillum sp. B4
CTCTTCGGCCAGCGGGCCGTCTTCCTCCTGGGGCCCGTCTTCGCCCTGCTGGCCATCGCGGCCGTCCTGTCGATTCCGGCGGGGGCGATCAATCACCATCAAGCCCGGGGGCACGATCAGGCCCGGGGGCATGACCAGCCGCCCGCGACGCCGCGCCTGTCCGCCTTCATCCGGTGCCGGCCGCTCATGATCTTTGCCGGCCTTTATGGCGGTATCGTCAACAGTGGCGCCATCGGCACCATCGCCAATAGCGGAACCATAAAGGGGGGGGCGAGCGGCGTCGGGCTCTTGAATGCCGGCACCATCGGCGCCGTCGTCAACAGCGGGCTGATCAACGGCCATAGCGGTGCCCTGGACCTGGGCCTCGGTTCCATCGGCGCGCTGATCAACAGCGGCACCATCGCCGGCAACATATCTGGCCGCGGCGCCGGGGCGCTGAGCATCGGCGGCGGCAGTGGCGCCACCATCGGCACCCTGACAGGCGTCAACCTGACCAACCAGGGCGCCATCAGCCTGGCGTCCGACCTGGTCTTCACCGACGGCAACCTGCTGCTGAACGACAATGTCACCGTCACCGGCCACACGGTGCTGAACAGCGGCGCATCGCTGACGCTGTCCACCATCGTCAGCATCACCGGCAACTACAGCCAGAGCGCCGGCACGCTGAACCTGGGCACGGTCGGCACCGGCAGCCTGATCGTCAGCGGCAGGGCCAGCATCACCGGCGGCAGCGTGGTCGCCAGCCTGTCCAGCACCGGCAACTATCTGGTGGGGGCGCCCACCACCCTGGTCAGCGGGGGGGGGAACAGTGATTATTCCGGTGCCAGCCTGGGTGTCGTCACCGTGGCGGGTGTCGTTGGGGCCGGCGCCGGCGTCAGCGGCAACAACCTGCTGCTGACGGTCACCAACGACTACATCGGCGGCACGCTGGCGTCAGTGGGCAACACGGCGGGCTTGACCGTCGGCTCGGCCCAGTACGGCCTGTATGTGGCGTCCACAGGCAGCCTGGGGACGCTCAGCAACAGCGACACGGTGGCGGGCAGCTTCGGCGGCGGGGCTGCGGTTCTGGTGGCGGGCACGCTTGGCCTGCTGGACAACAGCGGCCTCGTGACCGCCGGCACGGCGTTGACCATCGTCAGCGGCGGCACGGTCGGCACGCTCAGCAACAGCGGCACGATCAGCGGTTTCTACGGCGTCCACAACAGTGGGGTCATCGGCACCGTCGCCAACAGCGGGCTGTTGCGGGGCACGGCCTCCGCCTTCGGCAACTCCGGCAGCATCGGCATCCTGTCCAACAGTGGTACCATCGCCGGCGGTTGGGGCCTGTTCAACCCCGGCACCATCGGCACGCTGGACAACAGCGGGCTGATCCAGGGCGCCACCTACGCCATCAATCTGGCCAGCGGATCGCTGGGCCAGCTGGTCAACAGCGGCACGATCGCTGGCACCATCAACATCAACAGTTCCGCCAGCGACCTGACCATCGTGGGTGGCACCGGTGGCACGGTGGGCACCCTGACGGGCAGCACCCTGACCAACCAGGGCACGCTGAACGCCTCTTCCTCCAACGTCGTGTTCGCGGGCGGCAACCTGCTGCTGAACGACGTGGTCAACGCCAGCGGGCAGACGGTTTACAACAGCGGGGCCAGCCTGACGCTGTCGACCATCGTCAGCATCACGGGCGCGTTCACCCAGGGGGCTTCGGGCACGCTGTCGCTGGCGCCTGGCGCCGGCGAACTGGTGGTCAGCGGTGCGGCCAGTGTGGCTGGCACCATCGGCGCCCTGTCGGCGTCCGGCAACTACCTGGTGGGCGTCAACACCCTGGTGGCCGGCGGCGGTGGGTCGGACTACACCACCGCCACCCTGGGGGCCTCGATCACTGGCCTGGCGGCCACCCTGGCGGGGGCCGGCGACAACCTGCTGCTGACCATCACCAACGATTATGTTGGCGGCACGCTGGCCAGCCTGATCAACACCACCAATTTCGATTACCCCCCGTCACCGATTTACGTCGCTGCCACCGGCAGCATTGGCAGCCTGTCGAACAGCGGGACCTTGGCCGGCATGACCACGGGGCTGCACGTCGGCGGCACTGTCGGCACCCTGGCCAACTCAGGCAGGATCCTGGCCGCCATGGGTGGCCGGGGCATGAAGATCGCGGCCGGCGGATCGGTGGGCGCCCTGGTCAACCAGGGCCAAATCCTCGATGGCGGCGGGACGACCGCGCTGGCCCTCACCGGCACCTCCGGCGCGTCGGCCGTCATCGGGACGCTCAGCAACAGCGGCACCATCGCCGGGATGATCGGCATCCGGCTTGGCGAATACCAGGGCACCGCGAACAACGTCACGATCGGTCAGATCGACAACACCGGCATGATCCAGGGCTATCAGAGCCCGGCCATCCTGCTGTACGGCGACGGCACCAGCAACGCCATCCTTCAAACCCTGAACAACAGCGGCCTGATCACCGGCCAGACGGGTGTGGGCAACCGGGGCGGCACCATCGGGGTGATCGTCAACGACGGCTCGATCATCGCGGGCGCCTCCGGGCCGGCCATCGGCAACGCCGGTCTCATCGGCTATCTGAACAACACCGGCACCATCGGCGCCGACATCACCGCCATCAACAACACCGGCGGCGTCATCAACACCCTGGCCAACAGCGGCACCATCGCGGTCACGGGTGCCGCCCTCACCGGCGGCAGCGTTGGCACGCTGATCAACACCGGCCTGATCAACGCCGGATTCGCGTTCCAGGCCAGCGTCGGGACGCTGGTCAACAGCGGCACCATCGCCGGCGACATCGTCAACCAATCCACCACCGCGCTCACCGTCATCGGCGGCAGCGGCGCCACCGTGGGCACGCTGAAGGGCGCGATAGGGGGCTGGCCGGGCAATCAGATCGTGACGCTCGACAGTATCGGCACGATCCACAACACGGTCAGCGACCTTGTGTTCGCGGGCGGCAATCTGCTGCTGAACGACAACGTCGATGCCACCGGCCACACGGTGCTGAACACCGGCGCCAACCTGCTCTTGTCCAGCATCGTCAGCATCACGGGCGACTACACGCAGAGCGCCGGCACGCTGGCGTTGAGCGCGGGCACCAGCGAACTGGTGGTCAGCGGCGCGGCGACCATCGCCGGCGGCAGCGTCGTCGCCAACCTGTCCAGCACCGCCAACTACCTGGTCGACACCACCACCACCCTGATCAGCGCCGGCTCCGCCCTCCAGGGCGGCGCCGCCCTGGTGGCCGGCGCCATCACCGGCCTGAGCAGCGGCCTCAGCATCAGCGGCAACAACCTGCTGTTCTACGCCGCCAACGACTACATCGGCGGCACGCTGGGGTCCCTCGGCAACAGCGGCAGCATCGGTGGGGCCAGCTACGCCCTCTATGTGGCATCGACCGGCACGGTCGGCACGATCAGCAATACCGGCACCCTGGCGGGCAGCCAGAGCGCGGTCAACCTGGCGGGCCGTGTCGGCACGCTGACCAATAGCGGCACCATCGACACCGCGCCCATCGGTGTCGACATCACCGGTTCGCTGGACACCTTGGCCAACGTGGCGGGCGGCACCATCAGCAACGCCAGCGCCGTCTATGTGATCGGCACGCTGGGCCTCTTGGCCAACAGCGGCCTGATCACCGCCAACGGCGGCACCGCCCTGTATATCGCCAGCACAGGGACGCTGGGTACCTTGGCCAACAGCGGTACCCTGATGGGGCCGATCACCAATGTCTCATCCAACGACCTGACCATCAGCGGCGGCACCAGCGGTACCATTGGCACGCTGACCGGCACTGCCGGCCTGGGCACGATCCGCAACACCAACAGCGATGTGGTGTTCGCCTCGGGCGGCCTGCTGCTGAATGACGTCATCAACGCCACCGGCCATACGGTGCTGAACACCGGCGCCTCGCTGGCGCTCAACACCATCATCAGCATCACTGGCGCCTATAGCCAGAGCGCCGGCACCCTGGACGTGGGCACCGGCGGCCTGGTGGTCAGCGACACGGCCAGCATCACCGGCGGCACGGTGCTGGCCGATGCCAGCGGCATCGCGACGGGCGCCACCTATCTGGTCGGATCCTCGGCCGGCAAAACCCTGGTGGCGGGCGGCACGGGCTCCAGCTACACCGGCGTCACGACCAGCATCAGCGGCGGCATCACCGGCCTGGCCGTGACGGCCGGCACCATCGGCACCAACCTGGTGGCGGTGGCCGTCAACGACTATATCGGCGACACCCAGAGCAGCATCGGCAACACCGCCAACATCAGTGGGGTTTCAACCGGCATCTACGTCGCCGGTGGCGGCACGGTCGGTACGCTGACCAACGTTGGCACGATCAGTGTCAACAACTACGGCGCCCATATCGACGGGGCCGCCAGCATCGGCTCCTTCACCAATAGCGGGACCTTGAGGGCCACGGGGTTCAGCGGCGCGGCCCTTTCCAATGGTGGCAGCATAGGCACCCTGTCCAATGCCGGCCTTATCCAGGGTGCTGCCAAGGCCTTGGGCAACCAGAATTATATCGGCACCCTGATCAACAGCATCGGCGCCACCATCCTGGGCGGCACTGCGGCGGCCGCGCAGAACGACACCCACCTGGGCACCCTGTCCAACGCCGGCCTGATCAGTTCCGGCTCCCGCGGCGTCGTCGACTTCGGCACCCTGGGCCTGCTGACCAACAGCGGCAGCATCTACGGTGGCCAACAGGGCGTCTACATCGACGGCAACGCCACGATGGGCACGTTGGACAACAGCGGCACCATCACCGCCGTGCAGAGCGCCATCCAGGTGTCCGCCACCCTGGATGCGCTCGTCAACAGCGGCCTCATCGCCAACGCCACCAACGCCGTGAACGTCGCCGGCACGCTGGGCACGCTGATCAACCTGGCGGGCGGCACCATCAGCGGCGGCAACGCGCTGTACCTGACCGGGACGCTGGTCAACGGCTTCAGCAACAGCGGCGTGGTCCGGGGCACCATCGACAATGAGACCGCCGCCACCCTGACCATCAGCGGCGGTGCCGCCGGCACCATCGGCACGCTGACCGGCCAATCGGGCATGGGCACCATCGTCAGCAGCCTGGGCAACCTGGTGTTCGCCGGTGGCAACCTGTTGCTCAACGACCGCATTTTCGCGCCCAACCATACCGTCAGCAACCTTGGCGCCAGCCTGTCGCTGAACACCATCATCCGCATCGCCGGCCACTACGCCCAGAGCGCCGGCACACTGGACCTGGGCACGGTCGGCACCGGCAGCCTGATCGTCAGCGGCAGGGCCAGCATCACCGGCGGCAGCGTGGTCGCCAGCCTGTCCAGCACCGGCAACTATCTGGTGGGGACGCCCGCCACCCTGGTCAGCGCGGGGGCGAGCAGTGATTATTCCGGTGCCAGCCTTGGTGTCGTCACCGTGGCTGGCGTCGCCGGTGCCGGCGGCAGCGTCGATGGCAACAACCTGCTGCTGACTATCGGCAACGACTACATTGGCGGCACGCTGGCGTCGGTGGGCAACACGGCGGGCTTGACCGTCGGCTCGGCCCAGTACGGCCTGTATGTGGCGTCCACCGGCCGCCTGGGGACGTTCAGCAACAGCGACACGGTGGCGGGCAGCTTCGGCGGCGGGGCTGCGGTTCTGGTGGCGGGCACGCTTGGCCTGCTGGACAACAGCGGCCTCGTGACCGCCGGCACGGCGTTGACCATCGTCAGCGGCGGCACGGTCGGCACGCTCAGCAACAGCGGCACGATCAGCGGTTTCTACGGCCTCCACAACAGTGGGGTCATCGGCACCGTCGCCAACAGCGGGCTGTTGCGGGGCACGGCCTCCGCCTTCGGCAACTCCGGCAGCATCGGCATCCTGTCCAACAGTGGTACCATCGCCGGCGGTTGGGGCCTGTTCAACCCCGGCACCATCGGCACGCTGGACAACAGCGGGCTGATCCAGGGCGCCACCTACGCCATCAATCTGGCCAGCGGATCGCTGGGCCAGCTGGTCAACAGTGGCACCATCGCCGGCGTGCTGACCAATCAAAGCGGTGTTGACCTGACCATCGTGGGTGGCACCGGTGGCACGGTGGGCACCCTGACGGGCAGTACCCTGACCAACCAGGGCACGCTGAACGCCTCTTCCTCCAACGTCGTGTTCGCGGGCGGCAGCCTGCTGCTGAACGATGTGATCAACGCCATCGGGCAGACGGTCTACAACAGCGGGGCCAGCCTGACGCTGTCGACCATCGTCAGCATCACGGGCGCGTTCACCCAGGGGGCGTCCGGCACCCTGTCGCTGAGCGCGGGCACCAGCGGGCTGGTGGTCAGCGACGCGGCGACCATCGCGGGCACGGTGCTGGCCGGGCTGTCTTCCACGGGCAACTACACCGCTGGCGGCGGCACCCTGGTGGCCGGCGGCGCCGGATCCAACTACGCGTCCGCCGTGCTTGGCGACACGGTGACCGGCCTGGCCGCCACCCTCGGCGGCGATGGCGCCAACAACCTGCTGCTGACCATCGCCAACGACTATGTCGGCGGCACATTGGGCAGCCTGGGCAACACCGGGACCATCAGCGGTGTGCAGTATGGGGTGTACGTTGCCAGCACCGGCAGCCTGGGGACCCTGGTCAACAGCGGGGTGCTGAATGGCGACCAGGTGGGCGACGGTGTCTACAACGCCGGCACCATCGGTTCCCTGAGCAATAGCGGCACCATCACCGGGATGTCCTATGGCTTTGAGAACGCGGCGAACGCCGTCATCGGCACGTTGGACAACAGCGGCACCATCACCGCCTTCCTGAACCTGCGCAACTATGGGACCATCGGGACGCTGCTCAACAGCGGTGGCATTCTCAGCGCCAACAGCGGCCTGGGCAACAGCGGCGGGACCATCGGCACGCTGGTCAACACGGGCAGCATCACCGGCTTCTTCGCCGTCTTCAACACGGGCGGCATCGGCGTCCTCGACAACCGCGGCACCATCCAGGCGAGCAACGCGGCCATTAACTCCTCCGGCAGCATCGGCACCCTGCTGAACAGCGGCACCATCACCGGCTACTGGGGCGTGGCGGCCAGCGGCGGGATCGATCGTATGGTCAACAGCGGGCTGATCGCCGGCAGCGGCCAAGCCCTGATTGTGCTGGGCGGGACCATCGGCGCCCTGGTGAACAGCGGCACCATCGCCGGCGACCTCAGCAACAGCACCAGCAACGCCCTGACCATCTCGGGCGGGTCGGGCACCACCGTCGGCACGCTGACGGGCTATACCGTGACCAGCCAGGGCACGCTGGTGTCCTCCGCCGACGTGGTGTTCGCGGGCGGCAACCTGCTGCTGAACGACAGCATCAGCGCCAGCGGCCACACGGTGGTGAACACCGGCGCCAACCTTGTGCTGTCCAGCATCGTCAGCATCACCGGCGCCTATACCCAGGGTGCCTCCGGCACCCTGTCGCTGGGCGCGGGCACCGGCGAACTGGTGGTCAGCGGTGCGGCGACCATCGCGGGCACGGTCTCGGCCGGGCTGTCGGCCACCGGCAACTACATCGTCGGCGGCGGTGGCACCCTGGTGGCCGAACATCGGCGCGCTGCTGCGCGGCACGAAGCGTGAGGACGTCGAGCGCGGCCAGGTCCTGGCCAAGCCCGGCTCGATCACCCCGCACACCAAGTTCGTGGCCGAGGCCTACATCCTGACGAAGGAAGAAGGCGGCCGTCACACCCCGTTCTTCACCAACTACCGTCCCCAGTTCTACTTCCGCACCACGGACGTGACGGGCATGGTCTCGCTGCCGGAAGGCACCGAGATGGTGATGCCGGGCGACAACGTGCAGGTGAACGTGAAGCTGATCGCCCCC
>NZ_BACU01000545.1 GCF_000333275.1 Azospirillum sp. B4
CGGCCAGTACACCAAAGGGGGATTGGACCGGCCCCCTGGACGCCGGCTACAGCCTGGCCGACCGCACCACCACCCGTTTCGAATCCTACTTCGGCACGGGCTCCAGCGGTTCCACCGGCGCCACCGACACCATCGGCTTCAAGAACGTCGGCACCGACGTCGCCGGCTACCAGTACACCCACAACCTGAACTACGCCGATCCCAACCTGATCAAGCTGACCGATCCCAATAACTGGAACGGCGGCACCACCCCCTATGCCCAGAACGGCTACCTGAACAAGCCGCGGGTGCATGATGACCTGTACTCGCTGAAGGGCGACCTGAAGAAGGATTTCCACGACTTCGGCCTGCTCAAGGACATCGACATCGGTGTGAACTACACCGAGCGCAACAAGGAATATTACCAGCCGGAATGGTACGTCACCCTGACGTCCAACCTGACCGCCGCCGTCGATCCCCTCACCGGGGTGAAGGGCGCCAGCGCCACCATTCCGTCCTGGGCCATGGTGGGCACCGCCGACCTCAGCTGGATCGGCCTGGGCAACACCGTCGCCTACAACCCGGTGGAACTGCTGTCCCGCGGCGTCTACAGCCTGGTCCCCTGCGCCCAGTACCGCGCCAACTGCACCAGCGACAGCCACTACACCGTGGATGAGAAGGTGACGACCGGCTTCGTCAAGGCGGACCTGGACGGCAACCTGGGCGCCATCAAGGTGACAGGCAACGTCGGCCTGCAACTGGTCCATACCGACCAGTCGTCCACCGGCGTCGCCATCGTCGCCGCCAACAAGTACCAGGACCGCACCCAGGGCGTCGCCTACACCGACCTGCTGCCCAGCCTGAACCTGGCCTTCGCCCTACCCAACCCGGACCACCAGATCCGCCTGGGGGCGGCCCGTGAGATGATGCGGGCCCGCATGGACCAGATGCAGGCCAACCTGTCCTACGGCTTCGATGCCTCCAAGGCCGGGATTTCCAATCCCAACAACGGCCCGTGGAGCGGCACCGGCGGCAATCCCTACCTGAAGCCCTGGTACGCCGACGCGGTCGACCTGTCCTACGAATACTACTTCAACAAGGCCGGCTACCTGTCCCTGGCGGCGTTCTACAAGCATCTGGAAAACAACATCTATAACAAGAGCACGCTGACCGACTTCACCGGCATCAACACCAACTCCGCCGCCACGCCGGCCACCAACTTCGGCTATGTCACCGTTCCGGTGAACGGTGCGGGCGGCATGATCGAGGGCGTGGAGGCCGCGTTCGCCATGCCGCTGGACCTGGTGTGGTCCAAGCTGCAGGGCTTCGGCATCAACGGTGCCGCCGGCTGGACGGAAACCGACCTGCAGGCGGGGTCGCAGGGCGTGGGCAGCGGCAACAGCACCCTGCCGGTGGCCGGCTACTCCAAATGGACGGAGCAGGGCACGCTCTACTATGAGAACGGCGGCTTCGGTGCCCGCGTCTCGGTCACCCACCGCTCCGGCTACCTGTCGGAACAGACGGGCTTCGGCCAGGGGCGCGAGTTCGACATGGCGGTGCCGGAGACGCTGGTCGACGCCCAGGTCAGCTACGACTTCACCGAAGGCGCGCTGAAGGGCCTGTCCGTGGTCCTGCAGGCCCAGAACCTGACGGATGAGCCGGTCATCACCTACTACAACGGTGATGCCACCCAGAATTGGCGGTACCAGAAGTACGGCACGCGTTATCTGTTCGGTGCTTCCTACAAGTACTGAACCGATAGGGTTGGGGTTTCCCGCCGGTGTCCGTGCCGGCGGGGCGCTTCTCGACCTTTCTCCCCGAGCCCTCGTGAGGCGGGCCCGGGCCCAGGTGGACCCTGGCCCGCCTCACCTTTTCCCCCACCGTCCCGGACACCCGGACAGGTTGGCCATGGGCACCCGCGGCACGTCATGCCGGCGCCCATGGCCAACCCGCCCGCCCCACCCGGCACCAGCGATGCGGACCACAGGCCCATGACGACCGCCCCCGCGCTTGAGAAGATGGACGCCGGGCAGGGGACCGGCGCCCTCCGCGACATCGTCATTGTCGGCGGCGGCACCGCCGGCTGGATGGCGGCGGCCCTGCTCATCCACATCCTGGGGCCGGGCGGCCACCGCATCCACCTGGTGGAATCGGAGGAGATCGGCACCGTGGGGGTGGGAGAAGCGACCATCCCCCCCATCGGCGTGTTCAACCGCGCCCTGGGCTTGGATGAGAACGACTTCCTGCGCCACACCCAGGGCACCATCAAGCTGGCCATCGAATTCGTGGACTGGCTGCGGCCCGGCCACCGCTACCTGCACAGTTTCGGCGCCTTCGGCCGGCCGCTGGGCCTGGGCCATTTCCAGGACTTCTGGCTGCGGGCCCATCGCCTGGGCATGACGGACTACTGGGAACCCTACATCCTGAACAGCGTGGCGGCCCGGCGCGGCCGCTTCGCCCGGCCCGATCCCCGGCGGCAGAGCCCGCTGGAGCCCCTGGCCCACGCCTTCCACATCGATGCCGGCCTCTACGCCCGCTATCTGCGCCAGTTCGCGGAACAGCGCGGCGTGCGGCGAACGGAGGGCAAGATCGTCCGCACCGTGCTGCGGTCCCATGACGGCTTCGTCGACGCGGTGGAAATGGCGGACGGCACCCGCGTGCGCGGCGACCTGTTCATCGACTGCTCCGGCTTCCGTGGCCTGCTGATCGAGGGCGCGCTGAACACCGGGTTCGAGGACTGGTCGCACTGGCTGCCCTGCGACCGCGCCTGGGCGGTGCCCTGCGCCAATGGGGGGGAGTTCACGCCCTACACCCGCTCCACCGCCCGGCCCGCCGGCTGGCAATGGCGCATCCCGCTGCAGCACCGCATCGGCAACGGCTACGTCTACAGCAGCCGGCACGTCAGCGATGACGAGGCGGCGGCCACCCTGATGGCCAACCTGGATGGCGAGGCGCTGGCCGAACCCCGGCAACTGCGCTTCACGGCCGGCCGCCGGCGCCGGTTCTGGAACCGCAACGTGGTGGCCGTGGGCCTGGCGTCGGGTTTCTTGGAGCCGCTGGAATCCACCAGCATCCACCTGGTGCAGTCTGCCATTTCCCGCCTCATCACCCTGCTGCCCAACCATGGCGTCGATCCGGCGGTGGTTGAGGAATACAACCGCGCCACCGCCATCGAGTATGAGCGCATCCGCGACTTCATCATCCTGCACTACGCGGCCACGGAACGGGTGGACAGCCCCTTATGGCGCGAGTGCCGGGTGCGGGAGATCCCGGCGGAATTGGCGCGCCGAATCCGCGTCTTCCAGGCCCTGGGCCGCGTCTCCCGCGACCATGACGAACTGTTCAGCGAGGTCAGCTGGCTGCACGTCTTCCTGGGCCAGGGCATCTGGCCGCGCGACCATCACCCCCTGGCCGACCAGCTGTCGCCGGAGGATCTGCGCGGCTTCCTGGAGGACATGAAGGCGGCCGTGGCGCGGGAGGTGGACGCCATGCCCACCCACGCCGACTTCATCGCCCGGAACTGCAAGGCCGACAGCCTTATGAGGACCGCATGAAAGCGTTCAACCGCCGCCTGGCGCTGCTTGCCTCCACCATGATCATCGCCGCCGGGGCCCTGCCGTCGGCCGCCCGCGCGGCGGACTTCCGCGACCGGCTGGCTGAGGATGAAATCGTCTATTTCCTGCTACCCGACCGTTTCGACAACGCCGACACCGCCAACGACAGGGGCGGGCTGACGGGCGACCGCTCGGTGACCGGCTACGATCCCACCGACAGCGGCTATTACCATGGCGGCGATCTTAAGGGCGTGATCCGGCGGCTGGACTACATCCAGGGATTGGGCGCCACCGCCCTGTGGGTGGGGCCCGTCTTCAAGAACAAGGTGGTGCAGGGTGCCCCAGGACACCAGTCCGCCGGCTATCACGGCTATTGGATCACCGACTTCACCCATGTCGATCCGCATTTCGGCACGGACGACGACTTCAAGGCCCTGGTGGACGCGGCGCACGCCCGTGGCATGAAGGTCTATCTGGACATCGTCATCAACCACACCGCCGACGTCATCCAGTACAAGGAGTGTGCCCCTGTAAACGGGCAGGGGAAGCCCTGCCCTTATCGCTCCAAGGCCGACTACCCCTACACCCGCAAGGGCGGCGTCAGCGGTCCCGCTATCAACGCCGGCTTTCGGGGCGATGACGTGCGGACGGAGGATAACTTCGCCCACCTGACCGACCCCGCCTACGCCTACACCCCCGTCGTGCCGGCGGCCGAGGCGCATGTGAAGGTGCCGGACTGGCTGAACGATCCGCGCTACTACCACAATCGTGGCAACTCCACCTTCAAGGGCGAAAGCTCCCTTGATGGGGACTTCGGCGGCCTGGACGACCTGATGACGGAGCATCCGGCCGTGGTGCGGGGCTTCATCGACATCTATGGCGGCTGGATCGACCGCTACGGCATTGATGGCTACCGCATCGACACCACCCGTCATGTGAATCCGGAATTCTGGCAAGCCTTCGTGCCCGCCATGCTGGAGCGTGCCAAATCCCGGGGCATCCCCCACTTTCATATTTTTGGCGAGGTGGCGGACACCGATGGCCGGGTGGCGATCCTGGCCCGGCACACCCGGGTGGACAAGCTGCCGGCGGTGCTGGACTTCGCCTTCCGCCGCGCCGTGGTCGATACGGTTGCGGGCACCAAGGGCACCGACCGGCTGGCCCTGATGCTGGACGGCGATGCCCTGTATGAGGGGGGTGAGGACGCGGCGCGCCAGCTGCCCACCTTCGTCAGCAACCACGACCACGGCCGCTTCGCCTTCTTCGCCCGCAAGGCCTTTCCCGACGCGGGGGAGGATGAGATCCTGAAACGCGTCATCCTGGCCAACGCCCTGATGTTCACCCAGCGCGGCGTCCCCGTGGTCTATGCTGGGGATGAGCAGGGCTTCAGCGGGGGGGAGGACCGCGCGGGCCGTGAGGACATGTTCGGCAGCCGGGTCCCGGCCTACAACGCGGAACACTTGGTGGGGGCCACCGCCACCACGGCCACCCCCAGCTTCAACCCGGACCACCCGCTCTATAAAGCCCTGGCGGAGATGGCCCGCTTGCGCGAGGCGGAGCCCGCCCTGCGCCACGGCCGCAGCGTCCTGCGTTTCGCCAGCGAAAAGCCGGGTCTGTTCGCCGTGTCCCGTATCCTTTCCGCCTCTGGGCCCGATGCGGGTCGGGAGGTGCTGGTGGCCGTCAACACCTCGACCCAGATGGTGAACGCCCAGGTTGAGGTCGGCAGCCAATGGACCAGTTTCACCGCCCTGCACGGCCGATGCGGCCCTGCCCCAACGGCCCCTGGCAGCTATGCTGTCCAGGTGGCCCCGCTTGATTACGTTGTCTGCGCATCTGGAGAGGCTTCATGACCATGGAACACCCCACCCATACCGGACCGGGCGGCCCCCGACCCTGGTGGCGCGGGGCGGCGATCTACCAGATCTATCCGCGCAGTTTCGCCGACGCCAACAATGACGGGGTGGGCGACCTGCCCGGCATCACCCGGCATCTGGACCATGTCGCCAGCCTGGGCGTGGATGCCATCTGGCTGTCGCCCTTCTTCACCTCCCCCATGCGGGACTTCGGCTATGACGTGTCCGATTTCCGCGATGTCGATCCGCTGTTCGGCACCCTGGCTGACTTCGACGCCTTGGTGGCCCGCGCGCATGAGTTGAACCTCAAGGTCATTATCGACCAAGTCTATTCCCACACCTCCGACCAGCACGCCTGGTTCCAGGAAAGCCGGCGGGACCGCACCAATCCCAAGGCCGACTGGTACGTCTGGGCGGATGCCAAGCCCGACGGTTCGCCGCCCTGCAACTGGCAATCCGTCTTCGGCGGCCCGGCTTGGACCTGGGATGCGCGCCGGCGCCAGTACTACTTGCACAATTTCCTGACCGAGCAGCCGGATCTGAACGTGCACAATCCGGTGGTGCAGGACGCCCTGCTGGACGTGGCGCGCTTCTGGCTGGACCGGGGGGTGGATGGCTTCCGCCTGGACGCCATCAATTTCTCCATGCACGATCAGGATTTCACCGACAACCCGGTGAACCCGGATACGCACGCCGTGCGCACGCGGCCCTTCGATTTCCAGCTGCATTCCAAGAACATGTCCCACCCGGACATCCCGAAGTTCCTGGAACGCATCCGGGGCGTGCTGGACAGCTACGGCGGCGACCGTTTCACGGTGGCGGAGGTGGGCGGCCCCGACGCGGACCGGGAGATGAAGGCCTTCACCGCCGGCGACCGGCGGCTGAACAGCGCCTACGACTTCAGCTTCCTCTATGCCGATACCCTGACGCCCGCCCTGGTGCGCAAGGCGCTGGAGCTGTGGCCGGACGAGCCCGGCCTGGGCTGGCCCAGCTGGGCCTTCTCCAACCATGACGCGCCGCGCTGCGTCTCCCGCTGGGCCAAGCCGGCCGACCGCGCGGCCTTCGCCCGCATGGCGGCGCTGCTGCTGGTCACCCTGCGCGGTAACATCTTCCTCTACCAGGGGGAGGAATTGGCGCTGACCCAGGTGGCCATCCCCTTCGAGCAGTTGCAGGACCCGGAGGCCATCGCCAACTGGCCCCTGACCCTGGGCCGCGACGGCGCCCGCACGCCCATGCCCTGGACCTCCGGCGCCCCCAACGCCGGTTTCAGCACGGCCCAGCCCTGGCTGCCGGTGGGCGCCGACCATGACGCCCTGGCGGTGGACCGGCAGCAGGCCGACCCCCAGTCCCACCTGGCGCTGACCCGCCGGGTGCTGGGCCTGCGCAAGGCCCACGAGGCGCTGGCCGTGGGCGACATGCGCTTCGTTGAGGCGGGGGAGCATGTGCTGGCCTTCGAGCGTAGCCATGGGGATGAGACGCTGCTGTGCCTGTTCAACTTCGGGCCCGAGGCCTGGACAACACCCGAAGGCGCTAATTGGCCGGTGGTGCATGCCGTGGGCGAGCCCCAGTCCGGCACCCAGGGCTGGACCTTGCCGCCCTTTGGTGGGCTGGTGCTGTCGCGGCCCTGAGGGGCTGTGACCGCAAAAGAATAAAACGGAGGGCGGGATGATGCGCATGATGGCGCGCCTGTGGGCGCTGGCGGCTTTGGCGGTGCTGCTGGTGGCAGTGCCGGCGTTGGCGGAAACGGCCAAGGTCGTGGCCACCGTGGCATCGCCCGCTGGCACCTTGGCCGTACGCGTGGAGCTTGATGGTGAGGGGCGCCCAGCCTACGCCATCACCCGGCGTGGGACGGACATCGTCGCCCCTTCCCGCCTGGGATTCCTGTTCACCGACCAGCCCAAGATGGAACGCGGCTTCGCCCTGGCCGGCCAGTCCACCCGTACGGTGGATGAGACGTGGGAGCAGCCCTGGGGCGAATGGCGCACCATCGCCAACCATTTCAATGAGCTGCGGGTGCGCCTGAAGGAAAAGGCGGCGCCCGTGCGGGAACTGCCCGCGCGGGAACTGGACGTGGTGTTTCGCGTCTACGACGACGGCGTCGGCTTCCGCTACGAATTCCCCGATCAACCCCAGCTCAAGACCGTGCGCATCGCCGACGAACTGACGGAGTTCGCCGTCGCTGGCAAGGGAGAGGCGTGGTGGATTCCTGGGGGCGAGTGGAACCGGTACGAATACCTGTACCAGCACACCAGCCCGGACGCGGTTGGCCAGGCGCACACGCCGCTGACCATCCGCCTGGCCGACGGCACCCACATCGCGGTGCACGAGGCGGCCTTGGTGGACTATTCCGCCATGTGGCTGCGGCGGGTGGAGGGCACGCGGTTCAAGGCCGTGCTGGCCCCGGGCGCGCAAGGGGCCAAGGTGGTGCGCGCAGCGCCCTTCGCTACGCCCTGGCGTACCCTGATCTTCGCCGACAGCGCCGGTGGCCTCTACCAGTCGCACCTGGAACTGAACCTGAACGAACCCAACACGCTGGGCGATGTGAGCTGGTTCACGCCGCAGAAGTTCGTGGGCGTGTGGTGGGAGATGCACCTGGACCGCAGCACCTGGTCCACCGGGCGCAAGCATGGCGCCACCACCGCCAATGTCCGCCGCTACATCGATTTCGCCGCCGCCAACGGCATCCCCGGCGTGCTGGTGGAGGGCTGGAACGTCGGCTGGGACGGCCAGTGGTTCGGCAACGGCAACGATTTCGATTTCAAGAAGCCGACGCCCGACCTGGACCTGCCCGGCGTCGCCGCCTACGCCAAGTCCAAGGGCGTCAGCATCGTCGGCCATCATGAGACGGGCGGTGGCGTCAGCCATTACGAAAGCCAACTAGGCGCGGCCTTGGACTATGCCCAGGGCCTGGGCATCGGCGTCATCAAGACCGGCTACGTCGCCGACGCCGGCCAGGTGGAACGGGTGGATCCCAACGGCACGCAATTGCGCGAATGGCATGACGGTCAGTGGATGGCCCGCCATCACCTGCTGGTGGTGACGGAGGCGGCCAAGCGCCACATCGCCATCGACAGCCATGAGCCCATCAAGGACACGGGCCTGCGCCGCACCTACCCCAACTGGGTGGCGCGGGAAGGGGCGCGGGGCATGGAATACAATGCGTGGGGGGAGCCGAAGAACCCGCCCAACCATGAGGCGACGCTGGCCTTCACCCGCATGCTGTCCGGCCCCATGGACTTCACCCCCGGCATCGTCAGCCTGCGCGGGAAGGGTGATACCCCCATCGCCTCGACCCTGGCCAAGCAATTGGCGCTGTATGTCGTGCTCTACAGCCCGGTGCAGATGCTGGCCGACCTGCCGGAGAACTACGCCAAGTATCCCGACGCCCTGGCCTTCATCAAGGCGGTGCCCGTTGACTGGTCCGACACCCGGGTGCTGAACGGTGAGATTGGGCAGTACGCCACCTTCGCCCGCAAGGATAGGGCCCATAACGCCAATGGGGGGGACGACTGGTACATCGGCAGCGTGGGCGACGACCAGCCCCGCACCCTGACCGTGGCCCTGGACTTCCTGGACGCCGGCCGCGACTACACCGCTCACATCTATCGCGACGGCCCCAACGCCGACTGGCACACCGACGGCCACCCCATGACGGTCGAGAACCGCACCGTGCACCAGGGCGACACGCTGACCCTGCCGCTGGCGCGCGGCGGTGGGGCGGCGGTGCAACTGGTGGCGGGGAAGGGGCGCTGAGCCACGACCGCCTGACCCGCCGCGCGGCCCCGGTTGGCACGCTATCCGGGAGCTGTCCTTAACCGTTGGCGTGGATGTACAGATAAGGATTGGTGCCGGCTGGATCGGCTCCGTAGCTGAGGGAAAGCCGGCCGCTGTCGAAGTCCGCCTTGGTGAATCCGGTCAGTGTCAACGAGGCGCTGGGGTGGCCGGTGGTCAACAGGTGCAGTGTCAGTCCCTGGTAGCCGGCGGCACCTTCATTGTCCGCCCAGAGGGAGTCCGATCCGCTTGGCGTAATTCCCCACACGGTCACCGCATCACCAGCGCCGAAGTTGACCACTGTGCTCCAAATATCGGAGGAAGGGCTGCGGTCGTCGATGAAGAATGTGTCTATGCCGCTGCCGCCGCCCAGAAAGTTGGACCCCGCGCCACCATCCAGCACGTTGGTGCCGCTTTGCACTGAAATGGCGTCCGTGCCGTCACCGGAATGAATGAACCAGTTATCCGTGCTGGCGGCGATGACCAAGTTGTCCGGGGTGAAGTTCAGATATTCGTTGGCGATGCCGGCGACCGGGCCGGTATAGGGATGAACGGCGGATGGTAGCGGCAGGCCCGTTGACGCATCCAGAACCGAGAAGCCCGGAACGGCGGCGGCGGTGGCGACGACGCTGGTGGCGGCGTTGCTGCTGCCAGCGCCACTGGTTGAGGTGTCGGTAATGGTGAACCCGGTGGTTACCGATGACCCCGGTGCCACCTGATGGCTGGTCGGCGTGAAGACCAGGTTGGACACGGTGCTGGTGACGGCGGCCGCTGTGCCCGTTATCGCATAGATGCCGGTCGTGGGATCGTAACTGCCTGCGCCGAGGTTGGACAGACTGCCGTTACTCGCGTTGGACAGGGCGATGGTCACGGTTTCGGTCTGGCCGAAATCCGGTTGGGCGAAAGTGACGCCGGTGAATGGCCGGATGGAGCCCGCGTCCGATACCGCCTGGTTGGCGATGGTGCCGGCGATCACCGGGTTGTCCAGGGTAGCGTAGACGGTCACGCTGGTGTTGCTGTCGCTGCCGGCGGCGCCGCTGCTTGAGGAGTCCGTGACGGTGAAGCTGGTGGTGACGGACGCGCCTGGAACCACCTGATGACGGGTCGGGGTGAACACCAGATTAGCCAGGGCATTGGTTACGGCCTCGACCGATCCGCTGATGGAGTAGACGCCCGTTGTCGCATTGACGCTGCCGCCACCAAGATTGGTGAAGGTACCGTTCAAGGACGACGATGGGGTGACGGTCACCGTCTCCGTCTCACCCACGGATGGATCCAGAAGGGTGATGCCCGCAAAGGGTGTCACTGCATCCGTTTCGCTGATCACCTGGCCGGCAACGGCCCCGTTGATCTGTGGTGCAATGATGATGCGCGTTAGTGCCTCGGTGAGGTCGCTGGGCGACGGGGCGGAAAAGAATGTGCCGCCGTTTGCCGTCGCGATGTCCTGAAGGCTGGCGGTGGCCGAGGAGTCGTATCCGACCTGAATCGTATAGATCTGCAGTTGGAAATTGGCGCCGCCGGTGGCGGCCGCCGAGATCGAGAAAGTGTCAACGCTGGTGCCCATGGGGATGGTACCCATGGTATGGCCGCTGATGGTCACGCCCAGGTTATGGGCGTACTGGCTGACGGTTTCCGCCAGGTACGTGTCCTTGACCGGCGCATCCGTGAACAGGGCGATGCGCCGCACGGCGGCAGAGTCCCGCCACTGGCCGGCGCTGCCGTCAAGGGCCAGCAGCAGGCCGGCATTGTCGGCCTCCGGTGTGTCGCCGCCACCGTACGCATAGAGGCTGTTGATGGCGCTGAGCGCCGCGCTTTCCCGGTCATCCAGGTCGGTCTGGGTGGTGAAAGGCAGGACCACGGCGTTCGGATCGCCCTCGTCCGGGTCCTTGAAACTGATGACGCTGATATGCGCGTCCGTATTGCCGTTCGTGAACAGCGTATTGATCAGGTTGATGGCATCGGCCTTCACCCCGCCGATGTACGGGCCCATGCTGCCGGTGGTGTCGATGACGAAGGCGAAATCCGTCTGATCCAGAATGGCATTGGGTTGCAGGGCGAATTTCTGGCCATCGCCGAAGGCCGCGTATTCAATGTTGGTCAGGGTGGCTGTGCTGTCGTCACCGCCGTTGCGGACGTGATTGACGGACCAGGAACCATCCGGATTGTGGATGATGTCGTAGTCGATGGCGTCGCCGCTGAAATAAGCGGCGTCTGCCGTGCCGCCGCCGCCATCCAGAACGTTCTGTCCCCCTTCGGCGACCAGAATGTCATTACCGGCGGAGCCTGTGATGCTGTCGTTGCCGCTGCTGCCAATGATCAGCGCGCTGTCGCTGGAAGTGAGGGTGCCGGACGCTGTCAGTGTGGAGCCGACATTCGTCGTCGCCAGAACCAGGTCGTCGACGCTGTCCGTGCTCGGCAGATATGTCATGCCGCTTGCCAGCGTGGTGAGCAAATCGCTTCGGCCGACGATGTTCGCCGCTGTGACATCTTTCCAGATCGCGCTGGAAAGATTGGCCGTGAGACTGGCCTTTGTCGGATCGTAGGTCAGGACGCCGCTCGTATGCGACAGATCGGTATCTTTGCCTTTGGCCAGAAGGCCCGCGTACTCCACGATGATATCAGCCAAGTCGGTGGTCACGGTGGCGCCGGTGAGCGCGCCGGAGAGGCCGGACGCTGCGAGTTGGCCCAGTTCATCAGCGTCGTCGAATAGGGCCTTGATGCCCGTGTTACCGAAAGGCGTTTCGCCATTCTCGACGGCGGAATAGGCAATCATGCTCAGCAACTGAGCGTCGGAAGAGGCCGTGCCTGTCACTCCTGCCTTTAGCCCAAAGGCCTCTCCGATGGCGGGATTGAAATACGCGTTTGCCAGTTGAGTGCCTATATTGGTCCATGCTGTCCGATCCGTCGCAATGGCGTATTGCTGCAGCACCATCAAGGCCATGCTATGGAGATGAGTTGAGGATTGGCCATCCGCGTGGGCGTCAATCGCGATGCTAGGCGATTGTGCTGCAATTGCGGCAGCAAGGGCAGCTGCCTCATTACCCAATACAAGAGCCTCTGAGGCACCTAATATGGGAGTCAACAATGCGGTAATGGTTGCGGCTTCGCCTATTGGGGCCAAATCCCTGACGGTTGTTAGAATTTCGCCCGATATGGCTATCGACTGTACATTGGAAGCGTTTGGCAAAGGTACCGAGCCCGCTGGTGTAGCTCCAGTTAGCAAGGCTAGGAAATCTGTAAATGAGCGAGTTACGTCTTCATTTATAGATCTATTTAGAGCTGCAGCTGAAAAAGGCATCGTATCGAAAACGATGGCATCATCGCCGGAAAGTGCTCCTATATAGCCGGCAAGGCCACCGCCAAGAGAATGCCCGGTTAGAAGAACATTATTGTCTCTTCCATCAAATATTGAATGCCCTGTGATTTCTTTATAAAAGCTTTCTGCAATCGCCGCCTGTGGAGCGAGAATGCCGGCGCCGCTTGTCCATCCAAATATGATGTCTTGAATTGTTGATAATATTCCGCTATTATCCGTTCCTCTATACGATATTATCTTGTCGCTTCCATTTTCGTAGGCAGTTGCATAAAAACCGCTGAGATAATCAAAAAGACCAAAATCTGTCTTTATATCGTAAATTCCCAGCTTATTAGGGCCACCGATATCAATGCCTTCGTCATATCCCCTGTTGTACGAATCCATCGCGAATATGGCGCTCATTAGTTTAGATACAGATGTCATTTTCATATTCCTTTCGTTTTTCTTGGTAAATTTCGACGATCATCATTTCAATTTTATTGGTGAATTGGAGGGTGGAATGGGGGTCGTTCTTGGGAGTCTAAAGAGAACCGCTTGGTCATTTACGTGTAAAAATATTACCGTATACCATCTTAGCGCATTCATTGACATTTCCGCAATTAATAATGTCTTAAAGTTGCATTAATGTCGTTCTCGCGGTGATGGTCATCGCGCTTGTTCCTCGACCTTTTGAGGGAAACTCCCATCCACTGATCAGAGCGCGCGCCTGCCCTGCCCGCCATCGCCGCCGCCCCCATACGTATTTCCTCCTTCCGTCCCGCGCGTCCCATACGTATTCAAGGCCTTGTGCGGTGCACTGCGGGGGACAGTGGGGCCTGCTGTCTTTTTGAGCCTGGTGATGGAATGACGAACAACAAGATGATGGGACGGAAACGGGCCATGGCGCTGGTGGCGATGCTGCTGGCCTCCACCATGGGAACCACGGCGCTGGCCGGGGTGGCGCCGGGCGCGCCGGGACAGGCGGCGATGGGGGCCTATGCGGGCAAGACCGGCATCGGCACCGCGTATCACGCCTATGGCGCGCAGGCCGGCAAGGCGGTGCCGTCGCGCGTCTGGTTCTCGCTGGCCAAGGGCGTGGTCACGGAGACCATGTACGGCCTGATCCATGAGGTGCAACTGCGTGAGCTGAAGTTCGCCATCCAGGGCGAGGGCTTCCTGGATGTGGAGGACGCGGACACCGACAGCACCACCAGCTATCTGGACGTGGATGCCGCCGGCCGTCCGCGCTCCCTGGCCTATCGCGTCGCCAACAAGGCCAGGAACGGCAAGTACGAGATCGAGAAGCAGGTCTTCACCGACCCCGCCGCCGATACGCTGGTGGTGCGTGTGACGGTGCGGGCGCTGAAGGGGGGCACCGTCACCCCCTATCTGCTGGTCGACCCGCAGATGGCCGGCACCGGCGGTGGCGACAAGGCCGATGTGATCGATGGCGCCCTGCATGCCTATGAGGGCGGCCGCCACCTGGTGGTGCGCGCGGCCCAGGGATTCAAGGCGGCCAGCGTGGGCTTCGTCGGCGCCTCCGACGGGCTGAGCCAGCTGAAGGCCGGTGGCAAGCTCGACGCCGATTACACCACCACCGGCGACAAGGCCGGCAACGTCGCCCTGGCCGGCGCCCTGGCGCCGGTGACGGGGGAGGCTACCTTCGACATCGTCGTCGGCTTCGGCGACAGCGCCAAGGCGGCGGACGCCGCCGCCAGCGCCACGCTGAAGCGCGGGCACGACGCCGTGCTGGCCGCCTACAACGCCGGCTGGGAAGGCTACCAGGCCAAGCTGGCGCCCCTGCCCGACCTGGCGAAGGAGGCGATGGACGGCGGCAAGCTGCTGTACGCCAGCGCCCTGGTGCTGAAGGCGCAGGAGGACAAGACCCATCCCGGCGCGCTGATCGCCTCCCTGTCCGCCCCCTGGGGCGACACCCAGAAGGCGGACAAGCCGGCGACCGGTTACAAGGCCGTCTGGCCGCGCGACTTCTACCAGTGCGCCATGGCCCTGCTGGCGCTGGGCGACACCGACACGCCCAAGGCGGCACTGAGCTATCTCAAGACCATCCAGGTGGGGCCGAAGACGCCGGGCAACCATGGCGATGGCGGCTGGTTCCTGCAGAAAACGCACGTGGACGGCACGCCGGAATGGGTGGGGGTGCAGCTGGACCAGACGGCCATGCCCCTGATGCTGGCCTGGCGCCTGTGGCGCAACGGCGTCATCAGCGACGCCGACGTGGCGGCGCTCTACCCCAGCATGGTGAAGCCCGCCGCCGACTTCCTGGTCAAGGGCGGCACCGCCGGCATCGGCTGGAACAAGGAGACCATCCGCCCGCCCGCGACCCAGCAGGAACGCTGGGAGGAACAGGCCGGCAACTCCCCCTCCACCACCGCGGCGGTCATCGCCGGGCTGGCGGCGGCGGCGGAGCTGGCGGGCCAGGCGGGGGACGAGGCGGCGGTGAAGCGCTACTACGCCGCCGCCGACGCCTACTCCGCCGGTTTGGAGAAGGCGACCGTCACCACCAACGGCCAGTTGGCGCCCAAGGAAAGCAAGGCCGGATACTACCTGCGCATCGCGCCCACCGGCCAGCCGAACGCCCATACGCCGCTGGCGGTGCGCAACGGCCAGCAGGCGTTGACGGAGGACGCCTACGTCGATGGCGGCTTCCTGGAGCTGGTGCGCTATGGCGTGCGCGCACCCGGCGACCCCGTCATCAAGGCCAGCCTGGCCGTGCTGGATGACGAGACGCTGCCGGAGAACCTCCGCGTCAAATACACCTTCCATTTCGACGGCGACACCACCGCCTATCCCGGGTGGCGGCGCTACGGCAATGATGGCTATGGCGAGGACCGGGCCAACGGCGCCAACTACGCCGTCAGCGGCACCTCCACGCCGACCCAGCGCGGCCGTGTCTGGCCCCTGCTGACGGGGGAGCGCGGGCATTATGAACTGGCGCTGGCGGCGGCCAGGCCCGGTGGCGCCAAGCCGGCGGAGGTGAACGCCATCCGCACGACCTATGTCCGCGCCCTGGAGCGTTTCGCCAACCAGGGCTTGATGATCCCGGAACAGGTGTGGGATGGCGTGGGCAGCGACGGCGGCCGCGGCTACAAGGCGGGGGCCGGCACCGACAGCGCCACGCCCTTGGCCTGGGCGCACGCGGAATATGTGAAGCTGTTGCGTTCCCTGCACGACGGCGGGGTCTGGGACATGTACGCCCCGGTCGCGGTGCGCTACGCGACCAAGCCCTGAAGGCAGGCCGTTCCCGGGGCCTCGCGCGGCCCCGGGAGCCGCAGCCTGTCAGGTCGGTGGTGTCGGCCGTTTCAGACCTTCGTCAGCACATAGCTGTTCACGGCCGCCGACAGGTCGCTCAGGGAGTAATGGGCGAAGCGCTCGACCACCCGGCTCTGGTCGACATACCCCTCCGGCGCGGTTACCAGATGCACCGTGGCGCCCTGGAAGCCCCCCAGGATGAACAACGCTTCCATGTCACCGGCCCTCAGTCCGTTCACTTCGTCCAGGATGCCGTCGTAGTACATCTGGAAGGAGTCGGCGATATCCTGGTCCGGGGCGATGGCGCGATGGTCGGTGAAGTCCACGGTATGCACGCAGACGCCGTCGTCCTTCAGTATTTCCCGCTGGCGGGCCAGCGACCCCGGCATGTCCTCAACATGTTCCAGCACGGAATTGCTGCACACCAGGTCGTAGTGGCCGTTCTCCATCATGTCCGTGTTGTTGAACAGCCGGACGGGGCCGAAGCTGACGACCCCGGGGCCGTCGTTCAGCCGGGTCAACTTCTCCTCCAGGTCGGTGAAGTCAAGGGCCGCCACCCGCTGCTTCATCTCCTGCGGTGTGCCACCAAGCAAGGCGAAGGACGCCGGCGTCTCGTACAGCCAGCGGATGGTTTCGAAAACGCTTTCCGTGACCATGTCCGGCCCGATGGGGAAGGGTTCGAACGCGTCGGCCTGCGCGAAGCCGATGGCGTACAGCATGATGGCCGCCGACAGGGATGACCATACCCCGGAGCCGAAATCCAGGATGCGCGACTGGCGGATGCGCGCCGCTTCCAGGCGATGGCCGTGCCCGGCAAACTCCAGGGCGCGGGAGAAATTGGCGATGACGGTTTGGGTTTTGACGGCTGTCAGCTCGCCCCCCACCTGGCGCAGCAGCTTTTGGATGCGCACCCGCTCCGGGGCGATGATGCCGCTCAGGTGGCGGCTGGTGTAGCGGGGCTTGGACAGTTCGGCCGTCCAGACGTCCTGTAGCTCGGGGGTCAGATAGCCTTGGGATTGGAGTTCCGCCAGGCCGGCGGCGCGGGTTTCCGGGGCCGCCAGATCCATCAGCATGGAGATCAGGGATTGCCCGTGACTGGGTCGTTGCAGCACATCCGACTCCCGTGAGGGCAGGGCGCCCGGCCGCCCCCCGGCGGCGCATCTGGCGGTGCCCCCCATCGGCATACCGCAAGCACCCGGACATGCGCAATATCGCAACTAAACAGGGTGGGTCAGGCGCTGTTCCGGACCACCAGGCTGGTGGCGATCTGCGTTGTCTCGACGGGACGGCCGTCGATCAGGCGCAGCAGGTTTTCCACCAGCAGTTCCCCCGCCGCCGCCGTGTCCTGGCGGATGGTGGTCAGGGGTGGGGAGGTGAAGGGGGCGGCGACGATGTCGTCGAAGCCCACCACGGCCACATCCTCGGGCACCCGTAAACCCCGCTCGCGCAGGCCGTTCATGGCACCGATGGCCAGCAGGTCGCAGGCGCCGAACACCGCGTCGATCGGCCCCTCGCGGTCGATCAGGTCCAGGATGGCCTGGTGGCCGACCTCCTCCGACGCGGCGGCGTCGGCGTACAGCGCCTCGATCACGGGCAGCCCCGCTTCCTCCAGCGCCTGGACATAGCCGTTGTAGCGGTCGCGGAATTCGGGGCAATGCTCCGAAATGTCACCCAGGAAGGCGATGCGCTTGCGGCCCCGGGCCACCAGGTGACGCACGCCCGCGCGGGCGCCCTGTCTGTTGTCCGACCCGATGAAGTGCCCCGGCTGGCCGGGCACGACCGGGCCCCAGGTCACGAAGGCGGTGCTGACCTCATCCAGGCGGCTGATCTTGTCGACGTAGCGCAGATAGTCGCCATAGCCCAGGAAGATCAGGCCGTCGGCCCGCTTGGACGCGGCGTAGTCCGCACTCCAGTCATCGCTGGATTGCTGGAAGCTGATCAGCAGGTCATAGCCGCGCCGGGCCGACGCCTTGGTGATGCTGCTCAGCATTGACAGGAAGAACGGGTTGATCAGCGACTGGCTGGTCACCGGGTCTTCATACAGCAGAAGGGCCAGGGTATTGGTCTTCTGTGAGCGCAGGTTGCGGGCGTTGACGTCCACCTTGTAGTTCAGCAGGCGGGCGGCCTGGGCCACGCGCAGCCGGGTATCCTCGCTGACCATCGCGTCGTTGCGCAGGGCGCGGGACACGGTGGACTGCGACACGCCGGCCAGTTCGGCGATATCGAACGATGTCGGACGCTTGACCCGCATCCCTTTGGTTCCGACCTCTTGGTGCTCCCCTGGGGCCGGATGATAGCAACCCGGTCCGCGGCCCCGCAATGCGCGTCGCGGTTCGGGATCCTTTAGGTCAGTCCGGATGGTGCCGGGCGGCAACACCCGCATCGGGTCGCCCATGAAGATCCCTCAACGGAAGGTGTAGACGATGACGGCGGTGGCGGCCAGTAGCAGGCCGGCCAGGACCCGGTAGTTGCGCCAGTAGGGCTCCTGCGCCAGGCGGGCCGTCTCCTCCCGGAAAAAGGCGGGCGTCCAGACCAGGCCGGCCGACTTCTCCGCCCCGTCCGGTGCCGTGGCCAGGCTGACCGCCACCAGAACGGCGGCGCACAGCACGAACAGCAGGGGCGCCACATAGAGGAAGTGGATGCTGACCACGTCCAGCACGGTGTTGGCCACGAACAGGGCGGCACCGCCCAGCACGCCGGCGGCGATGCAGGCGGCGGCCCCGGCGGCGTTGGCCCGGCGCCAGAAGATGCCCACCAGGTACAGCGCCATCACCGGCGGCACGGCATAGGCGATGATGACCTGCAGGTACTGCCACAGCGATCCGAAATGCTCGATCTGCGGCGCCCAGGCCATGGCGGCCACCGCCATCACCAGGGTGGCCAGGCGGCCCACCCGCACCAGGGCCGCGCCCTGCATCTCCGGCTTCCAGCGGCGCACGAAGTCCATGGTGAACAGGGTGGAGGCGGAATTGAAGGTGGAGGCGATGGACGACATCAGCGCCGACATGAAGCCCGCCACCGCCAGGCCCACCAGGCCGGCCGGGAGCAGGCCGAACAGCAGGGTGGGGAACACCAGGTCCGGCGACTTCAGGTTGGGGTACAGCAGGATGGCGGCGGTGCCGGGCAGCACCATCAGGAACAGGATGGGCAGCTTCAGGGCGCCGGCGAACAGGCTGCCCCAGCGGCCATGGTTCTCATCCTTGGCGGACAGCACGCGCTGCACCATGAACTGGTTGGTGCACCAGAAATAGAAGCCCAGCAGCGGCACGCCGGTCAGCAACCCCGGCCAGGGTACGGCCGCATCGCTGAGCGGCCGGATCAACGACAGCTTGGCGGGATCGACGGCGCCCATGACCGCGTCCCAGCCGCCGGCCTTCAGGAAGGTGCGCACGGCGATGATCGCGGACGCGGTCAGCAGCAGGACGGCTTGGATGGTTTCGGTATAGATCACGGCCCGCAGGCCGCCGGCGATGGTGTAGATGCCCGCCGACACCGCCAGGACGATCACGATCTCCCACAGCGGGACGTCGGGCAGCAGGATCTTGAACAGCAGGGCGCCGCCGTAAAGCGCGCTGGCCGTGTCCACCACCAGGTTCAGGAACAGGGTCAGGCCTGAGAAATAGCTGCGCGCCAGGCCGCTGTACCGCCGCTCCAGGAACTCCGGCAGGGTGTAGACCTTGGAACGCAGCAGGAAGGGCAGGAAGAAGACGCAGAAGAACACCAGGACGGCCGCCGCCATCCATTCATAGTTGTAAACCGAGATGCCGGTGCCATAGGCGGCACCCGCCAAGCCGATCAGCGTGGTTGAGGAGATGTTGGAGGCCAGCAGGGCCAGGCCGATGACCGGCCAGGTGGTGCCGCGCGACGCCAGGAAGAAATCCTCGGTCGAGGAATGGCGGCGGGCCAGGTACAGCCCCAGGCTGATGATGCCGATGAGATACAGCGCCACGATGGCGTAGTCGATCCAGGCCATGCCCGCAACCGGCACCATGCCGTCCCCTCCCTGGTTCTTCGTTTTCGCCCGCGCTGTTTTTCGTCGCGCGCGGTGTCTTGTCCATCAGCCGCAAGTCCAGCCATTCCATCTTTCATGGCACGGGAAGGGGGGCGGACCACAATAAGAATTCGTATGCGAAAAGGGCGGCCCCGGTTGGGGCCGCCCGATGGAGGAAAGGGACTGAGGGTGGCTCAGCGCTGATGGTGGGGGCCGTGGTCATCGCCGCCCCGGTGATCCCCGCCGGGCCCACCGTGGCCGCCGCCCGGCCCGGGACCAGGACGGTTGTCATGATGGTCCCCGCCCGGGCCCGGGCCGGGACGGCCAGGTCCGGGACCTGGGCGGTGGTCGTCCGGGCGGTGGTCGTGATGATCGCCTGGGCCTGGGCCCGGGCGATAGTCGTGATGATCCCACCCCGGGCGGCCCGGGCCGGGGCCGGGGCGGAACTCATGGCCCGGATGATAGATGGGACGGGGCGGGGCGATGCGCTCCCAGCGGTGGCGTTCACTGAACCAGGGCCGGTCGCGGTAGTAGCGGCCCCAGTAATCGTTGAACGAGAAGGTGATGATGGGCAGGCCGATGGTGCCTCCGTATTGCGGCAGATATACCCGCTGTCCCTGGTAGGGGTACAGCACGCTGCCGCCGTAGATCCAGCCGCGATAACCCTGGAAGTCGGCGTCGCACCATGACCAACCGGACAGGCAGCCATAGACGTTGACCGGCGCGCCGGGCGGCAGGCTGGCGATGGCGGGATAGCCGCCGCCCGGTCCCGCCCGCAGGATGGTGCCGGTGGCGGTGTAGGCGTACTCCGCCTTGGCCGCGACGGGCAGGGCCATAAGGGCGGTGAACAGTCCGGCGACCAGGTGAAGACGGCGCATTTCGTGGGACCTTTCTCGTGAAGGCCGGTTCTATCCGGTGGGGTACCCCGTCCGCGCCGGGTGGGGCGGGCGGTGCCTTAAGGGACTGATAATATGGTGCCGATACTCTGCGCCCAATGTGCCCAAAGGATGGCGGCCTAAAGGCGGAGTTTTGCAACCGTTTGGGCAAATTGACGCCCGGACGTCCCGCTTTTTGGGTTCGGCGACGGGTAAGTCTAGGGCGTAAAGGCACGCCCGGGGTGTACATCTTTAGGGGTGTGGAGTTGACATGAGCAGAGCCGTGAACGCGGCGGGCATCGCCCTGACCGAACAGTCCGAAGGCCTGGAACTGACCGCCTACCTGTGCCCGGCCGGGCGCCTGACCATCGGCTATGGCCATACCGGGCCGGACGTGACGCCTGGACTGACCATCACCCAGGCCCAGGCGATGACCCTGCTGGCCCAGGACCTGGCCACGGCCGGCAACGGCGTGACGCAGGTGGTGACCGTGCCGCTGAATGACAACCAATACGCCGCGCTGACGGATTTCGTCTTCAACCTGGGCATCGGCTCGCTCAGCCAGTCCACCCTGCTGCGCCTGCTGAACCAGGGCGACTATGCCGGTGCCGCCGACCAGTTCCTGGTCTGGGACAAGGCCCACGTCAACGGCCAGCTGGTGCCCCTGCCCGGCCTGGCGGCCCGCCGGCAGAGGGAACAGGCGCTGTTTTTGACCCCCTGCTGAGGATCCCTATCCATGCCGTCCCCAGCCGGCACGTGACAGGCGCCGGAAGTCCCGGTATGAGGATGCCGGTGGCACATTTGTGCCATCGGCATATATCATCGGATTAATGGGTTCGGTTGTCAGGGGCGCTCATGAACCGCCTGGTTTTTCTTGTCTTCAGCGTGTTCCTTTGCGTGTGCGCCGCCCATGCCGAACCCGTGGCCCCCCAGGCGGCCGCCCCGGGCGCGCCTATCGCCACCATTTCCGTTTACGGTGATTCCCTGGCCGACGGCGTGTGGAGCGGCCTTTATGAGCGCCTGAAGACGGCGCCCGACGTCCGCCTGCTGCGCCGGTCCCAGCTGGGGGCCGGGCTTACCCGTCCCGACTATGTCAACTGGCGCGCGGAAACCGCCCGGCAGATCGACGAGGCGGGGGAGGGCGGCTACGCCATCATCATGTTCGGCGCCAACGACATGCAGGGCGTGCGGGATGAGAACCGCAAGGGCTACCTATTCAAGTCGCCGGGCTGGACCAACGTCTACACCCAGCGTATCGACTGGCTGTTGCAGACCCTGAAGGACCACCATGTCACCACCATCTGGGTGGGTCTGCCCGTGATGCGCAAGACGGAAATCAATGAGGACGCCAAGTTCATGAGCGGCCTCTATGAGGCGGAGGTGAAGAAGTACGGCGCGGTCTTCATGCCGCTGTACCAGGATTACCTCGATGCCGACGGCAACTTCATGGCGCGTATTGACGACAGCCGGCAGAAAAGCCAGCAGCTGCGGTCCGACGACGGCATCCACTTCACGGGTTATGGCTATCAGCTGATCGCGACCAAGGTGCTGACCCGGGTGCAGCCGCCGCCCGCCCCCACCGCCAAGGCGGCGCCCAAGCCGGCGGTGACGCCTGCCCCCATGGCCCCCGCTCCTTTGACCCCCGCCCCCATGAGCCCCGCCACGGCCGTGCCCGGGGTGACGCCAGCGGCCACCACGTCCCGGCCGGTGCCGGCCAGACCCCGTCCCACCACCGCGTCCCCTAGCACGGCGTCTCCGGCCGCCGGGCCCGCGACCATCCCTGTGGCCCCTTCCGGCGTGCTCGCGGGTGGCACCGCGACCCGGCAGTTCTGATCTCATGCGCCGCCGCCTTCTTCCCTTGGGCTTGCTGCTGGCCGCAGTCGCGGCGTGCAGTGGCGCCCCGGTCCCCGGCACCGCGTCGTCCGCCCCCCGCCATGTCCCGCCGACCGTGGCGGTGACGCCGCCGCCGGCCTTGCCGCCGCGTGCACCGTCGCCCTATGACGGCAATCCCGGCTTTGAACGGCTGTTCCAGCGTCTGGCCGCCATCGAGGCCGGCCATGGCGGCACGGTCGACATCCTGCAATTGGGCGACAGCCACACGGCGGGCGGTGTGTTCACCAGCCGCCTGCGCGAGGCCTTGCAGGAGCGATTCGGTTCCGCCGGGCCGGGCTACATGCCGGCGGGCAAGCCCTATATCGGATCGCGCCGGCCCGATGTGGCCGTGACCCAGGAAGGCAAGTGGCAGTACTTCAACAGCCTGAGCGACACGCCGCCACCGGGCTGGGGCATCACCGGATTCGTCGCGCGCAGCCACGCGCGCGGCGCCGCCATCGCCGTCAGTCCCAAGGATGGGCTGGGCTTTGACATCGCCGGCGTCACGGTGGTGCAGCAGCCCGGTGGCGGCGACCTGCTGGTGCTGATCGACGACCGGGTGGTGAAGCAGGTTTCCACCCAGGGGCCCGCCGGCGCGGCGCAGTGGATCACCCTGCCGACCGCCGGCCAGGCGCAGCAGCTGAAGCTGGTGGCGGCCGACGCCCGGCCGGTGGACATCGCCGGCTGGTCGCTGGACCGGGCCCGCCCCGGCGTGGTGATGGACAGCGCCGGCGTGGTCGGCGCCCGCATCACCACCATGGACCGCTGGAACCCCGACACGGTCGCCCTGGAGCTGGCCAAGCGCAGGCCGGACCTGGTCATCCTGGCCTATGGCACGAATGAGGGCTTCGACCGCGGCCTGGACCTGGCGGCCTATGGCGAGCGTTTCCAGGCGGCGTTGCGCCGGGTGAACGCCGGCCCGGTGGCCGTCATCGTGCTGGGGCCGCTGGACGGCCAGGCCGAATCCCCCGCCTGCAAGAAGGTGGCGGACAAGGAGGCGGCGTTCCCCTGCCAGGACACCCCCCCGCCGGCGGCCAAGTGCGCCTGGTACACGCCCCCAACCCTGGGCAAGGTGCGGGCCCTGCAGGCCCAGGGCGCCCGGAAGGGGGACTACGTCTTCTGGGATTGGGCGCAACTGATGCCGGGGGCCTGCGGCATGGACCGCTGGGTGCGCCAGGCGGTGCCGCTGGCCCGGCCCGACCACGTCCACCTGACGCAGGAAGGCTACACCCTGACGGCCAACGCTTTCTTCGCCTGGCTGATGGACCAGTACCAGGGCTATATCCAGCCCGGGGCCACGCCGCCCCGGCCGGTCGTCACCGCGGCCACCGACCCCGGCGACGGCCGGTAGGGGACATCCGCCCATGCTGTTCCCCACCCTGAACTTCGGCCTGTTTTTCCTGGTCGTCTTCGCCGTCGCCTGGGCCCTGGTGCGCCGCCCGCCCGCCCGGGTGGCCTTCCTGTCGGCCGCCAGTTACGTCTTCTACGGCTGGTGGGACTGGCGCTATCTGTTCCTGCTGGGCGGCAGCACGCTGTTCAACTACCTGGCCGGCCACGCCATCACCCGGCAGCGGACGCCGGCCCGGCGCAAGCTGGCGGTGTCGCTGGCCGTGGCGGTGAACCTGGGCGTGCTTGCCTTCTTCAAGTATGCCAACTTCGCCAGCCACGCGGCCAACGACACCCTGACCCTGATGGGCCTGCCGGTGCGCGTGGGATTCCTGGACATGGTGGTGCCAGTCGGCATCTCCTTCTTCACCTTCCATGGCATCTCCTACCTGGTGGACCTCTACCGGGGCACGCTGAAGCGGCCGGCCGGGCTGATGCACCTGGTGCTCTATATCTCCTTCTTCCCGCAGCTGGTGGCCGGGCCCATCGTCCGCGCCTCCCACTTTCTGCCGCAGATCGGGGAGCGGCCGGATCCGGACGACATCCGCGCCACCCGCGCCTATCTGCTGATCATCGGCGGGCTGTTCAAGAAGGTGGTGGTGGCCAACTACCTGGCGACCGACCTGGTGGACGCCGTCTTCATGGATCCGGACCGCTTTGGTGCCCTGGACCTGCTGTTGGCGACCTACGGCTACGCCCTGCAAATCTATTGCGACTTCAGCGCCTACACCGACATCGCCATCGGCCTGGCCGCCCTGCTGGGTTTCCGCTTCCCGCAGAACTTCGACCAGCCCTACCGCTCCGCCTCGTTGCGGGAATTCTGGCGCCGTTGGCATATCTCGCTGTCGTCCTGGCTCCGCGACTATCTTTACATCCCCCTGGGCGGCAACCAGGGCGGCACCTGGCGGCATTGCCGCAACCTGATGATCACCATGCTGCTGGGCGGCCTGTGGCACGGCGCCAACTGGACCTTCGTCATCTGGGGCGCGCTGCATGGCGGCATGCTGGTGGCGGAGCACCTGGTCAACAAGCTGCGCGCCCTGACCATCGGGCAGTGGGAGGCGCCCCCCTTCCGCGGCTGGGCACGTGGCCTGGCCATCGTCGCCACCTTCCATTTCGTCTGCTTCACCTGGATCTTCTTCCGGGCGCCAACGGTGGACCTGGCCGGTCGTTTCCTGGCCGGCTTCGCGCGCTGGACCATGCCGCCGACCGCCATCACGCCCCTGACCGCCCTGCTGATCGCGGGCGCCCTGGGTGCGCAGTTCCTGCCGGCCGACCGCCTGGTCCGTATCGAGGGCGCTGTGCGCCGCCTGCCGTTGGCGGCGTTGGGGGCTGCCGTGGGCCTGGCCATCGTGCTGATCCAGGCCTGCGCGCCGGACGGTGTGGCGCCTTTCATCTACTTCCAGTTCTGACGGGGGCCAGCCCATGACCGCCAAGCAGCCCATCCGGCCCCGCTACAATCCCGTCGAGGTGATCGAGGGCGCGCGGCCGGCCCGCCTGCGCGCCGTCGCGGCCTCGCTGGCGGCGGCGGCCCTGGTGGCGCTGGCGCTGGGCGCCCATCCGCTGGGGGACTGGATCAACGGCCTGCCCATCAATTCCGCCACCGACCAGCTGTCCGCCTGGGTGCAGACCTGGCAGGACTGGATGGACGCCATCGGCGCCGGGCGCCTCTACGCCGGGCTGCAGGCTCTGTTCCGCTGGTTCCAGGGTTTGCGGTTCTGAAGACGTTGCCCCGCGCTGGAGGCCCTTGCGCAGTCCGCTGCGGCGGCCGTAAACTTGCACCATGATAGTCGCGGATCCCGATCCGCCTGGTATGCCAAAGGCCTGCCCCATGCAGCGCAAAAGCTTCGAAGACCTGACCTGCCCCATCGCCCGCAGCCTGGAACGGGTGGGGGAGTGGTGGAGCATCCTGATTCTGCGCGACGCCTTCCACGGCATGACGCGCTTCGACCAGTTCCAGAAAAGCCTGGATATCGCCCCCAACATGCTGACCCGCCGCCTGACCGCCCTGGTCGAGGCCGGGCTGATGGAAAAGCGGCAGTACAGCGAACGGCCGCCCCGTTACGAATATGTGCTGACCGACCGGGGGCGGGACTTCCGCGAGGTCATGCTGGCCCTGCTGGCCTGGGGCAACCGTCATTTCGCGGAAGAGGGGCCGTCGGTGCAACTGGTCGACACCCAGACCGGCCAGCCCGCCGACCTGGTGCTGGTGGACCGCGCTACCGGCAAGCCCGCCACCAGCCGCGACTTCCGCCTGGCCGCCGGCCCCGCCGCCGACGACACCGTCCGCCAGCGCTACGCGGCCAAGGCGAAGGCCGCCGTCGACGCCGCTTAGACGGTCCCGGCAAGCGCGGCGGTTGCCCCTGCGACTGGGGCCTAGACCAAAAGGCCCGGGTGCTCGCCAGGGCCGGGCATGGTCTGCGCGCCGCCCGGCCCATCGCCCTATTCACTAAGAATTATGGTTGGTACCCCCACCCGGTGATACGGTTGCCGTGGTCCCTTCGGCACTGCACACACAATATTTGTGGCTGGGCGTGCTGAAATTCCTGTCATCGATAAGGGGAAAAACCGTCGATGAGGATTGCGCAAATCGCCCCTCTTTATGAGTCCGTTCCGCCTACATACTATGGTGGTACTGAAAGGGTTATATCTTATTTGACCGAGGCGCTGGTAGAGCTGGGGCACGACGTCACCCTGTTCGCCAGTGCCGAGTCAAAGACCGCCGCCACGCTGGTGCCGATGCGGCCCCATGCCCTGTGGCTGGACGACGCGCCGTTGAAGTCGCCGGTGGCGGCGCACCTGGCCATGCTGGAGCAGGTGCGCGCCAGGGCGGATGAGTTCGACGTGCTGCACTTCCACCTCAGCCACTTCATGCACTTCCCCTTTTTCAAGGAATGCGCGCACCGCACGGTGACCACGCCGCACGGCCGGCTGGACTATGTCGACTTGGCGCCGTCCTACGGGCTGTGGCCGCGCTATCCCATGATCTCCATCTCCGACCGCCAGCGGCGTCCCCTGGCCGACGCCAACTGGCTCGCCACCGTCTATCATGGCCTGCCGCCGGACCTGTACCGTCCGCCGCAGGGCCGGCCGGGCGGCACCGGCGACTACCTGGCCTTCCTGGGCCGCTTTTCCCGTGACAAGCGGCCGGACCGCGCCATCGAGATCGCGGAGAAGTCCGGCCTGGCGCTCAAGATGGCGGCCAAGGTGGGGGACGACGACGGCGATTATTTCCGCGACCAGGTGGAACCTCGCATCGACGGCCGCGCCATTCAGCACGTGGGTGAGATCGATGACGCGCACAAGCCGGACTTCCTGGGCGACGCTGCCGCCCTGCTGATGCCCATCGACTGGCCGGAGCCTTTCGGCCTGGTGGTGATCGAGGCCTTCGCCTGCGGCACCCCCGTCATCGCCTGGGACAACGGCGCCATGCCGGAAATCATCGACCAGGGCGTCACCGGCTTCGTGGTCGACACCATCGCCGACGCGGTGGACGCGGTGGAAAAGGCCCGGAGCCTGGATCGTGCCCGCATCCGCCGGGTGTTCGAGGAGCGCTTTTCCGCCGCCGCCATGGCCCGCAACTACGTCGCGGCCTATGAGGCCCTGCTGAAAGGTGGCGCCGGGTCCAGCGCGCCCGGCTTCGATCCGCGCGCCGCGGCCCGGCCGTCGATCTGAGTCCCGCGAGACGTCCATGGCAGCCCTCGACGAACGACAGTTGGACCCGGCCATCGGCCTGGCCGGACCTGACGGCAGCGGCCCGCGGGAGACCTTCAAGCTGTTCGCGCTGAAGCACGGCGACTGCTTCGTCGTGGCCGACGCCCACGGCGACATCCTGGGCCAGGGTGACGGCCTGTTCGTGGACGACACCCGCATCCTGTCCCGCTATCTGCTGCGCATCGGCGACAAGGAACCATCCCTGCTGGGCGCTTCGCTCAGCGAGGACAACATCCTGTTCACCGCCAACAGCACCAACGTGCCCATGCCCGCCCCCGGCGGCGGCATGACCCTGTGGGGCGTCATCCATATTGAACGCACGCGCATCCTCTGGCAGAACCGGCTGTATGAACGGGTGACCCTGTCCAACTTCGGCGGCAGCGACATCGTCGTGCCGCTGACCTTCATCTTCGCCGCCGACTTCCGCGACATGTTCGAGGTGCGCGGCTCCACCCGCCAGTTGCGCGGCCGCACGCATGAGGCCCAGCTGTCGGGCGATGGCGTGACGCTCAGCTATGAAGGCCTGGACCATGTGACCCGCCAGTCGACCCTGGCCTTCAGCCAGGCGCCGGACCGCCTGCAGGGCGATCGCGCCGTGTTCAACGTCAACCTGCCCAAGCGCGGCTGCCACGTCTTGTACATCGAGGTCGGGACCGAGCGGACGGACACGCCCAGCCGCGTGCGCTTCCGTGCCGCCGCGGTGCGGGCGCGGCTGGAGATGCGCACCAAGCGCCGTCGCGGCGCCAGCGTCTACAGTTCCGGCCGGGTGTTCAACGATTGGCTGGCCCGGGCCCAGGCCGACACCGCGCTGCTGACGACGGAGCTCGCGACCGGCCCCTACCCCTATGCCGGCATTCCCTGGTTCTCCACCGCCTTCGGGCGCGACGGCATCATCTCCGCCCTGCAGATGATGTGGCTGAACCCCCGCCTGGCGCGGGGCGTGCTGGCTTTCCTGGCCCAGCACCAGGCAACGGAGACGGCCCCCTTCAGCGACGCGCAGCCCGGCAAGATCCTGCACGAGACGCGGAAGGGCGAAATGGCGGTGCTGCGCGAGCTGCCCTTCGGCCGCTATTACGGCAGCGTCGACACCACGCCACTCTACATCTACCTGGCGTCCGTCTATGCCGACCGCACCGGCGACATGGCCTTCATCGACCAGCTGTGGCCATCGCTCTGCGCCGCCGCCTCCTGGATGGAAGGGGCGGGGGACCAGAATGGCGACGGCTTCGTCGATTACCAGCGCGCCCAGGAAACCGGCCTGGCCAACCAGGGCTGGAAGGACAGCTTCGACAGCATCCAGCACGCGGACGGCAGCCTGCCGGAAGGTCCCATCGCCCTGGTGGAGGTGCAGGGTTACGTCTACGCCGCCTGGTGCGGCCTGGCGCGTCTGGCCAAGCGGCGGGGGGAGGATGCGCAGGCGGCCTATTGGCAGCATCGGGCCGAGGCGTTGCGCCAGGCGGTGGAAACCCATTTCTGGATGGAGGATCTGGGCTTCTACGCCCTGGCGCTGGATGGCCACGGTCGGCCGTGCCGCGTGCGTGCCTCCAACGTCGGGCATCTGCTGTTCGTGGGCCTGCCGTCACCGGAGCGGGCGCAGCGGGTGGCGGAGCAGCTGTTGGCCGGGTCCTTCCACACCGGCTGGGGCATCCGCACGCTGGCGGACAACGAGGTCTGCTTCAACCCCATGTCCTACCACAATGGCTCCGTCTGGCCGCACGACACCGCCATCTGCGCCGCCGGCCTCGCGCGCTACGGCGTGCGCGCCGGCGTGGTCAAGCTGATGAGCGACACGTTCGAGGCGGCGGTGCGCTTCGGCATGCGCCTGCCGGAGCTGTTCTGCGGTTTCCCCCGCGAACAGGGGGAGACGCCCATCGCCTATCCCGTCGCCTGTGTGCCCCAGGCCTGGGCCGCCGGTTCGGTCTTCATGCTGTTGCAGGCCTGCCTGGGCATCGAGGTCGATGGCTGGCGGGGCGAAATCCACGTCAACCGGCCCAAGCTGCCCATCGGTATCGACCAGCTGACCGTGCGCCGCGTGACGGTGGGGGACCACACCGTCGACCTCTCCTTCCAGCGCATGGGCGGGCAAGTCATCGCCTCCATCTCCGACCATGAGGAAGGGCTGGTGCCCCTTATCGTCCGATCCTGAGCGCCGGACCCGGCGCCGGACGGTCTAGGGCGATGGAACCAGGGAACCGGCGGCGGCTCCCGCCTTGGGATGGGCGGACTATCCGCTTTTTCAGGCCCGCCTTCACCCCTGGTGCCTTTTTTGGAACACAATCTCGATTGTAGAATTATTGTAAGAATAATAAGGCGCCGATCAGTGGAAATGACCAATTCGGCTATATCTGTTCGATCTGCGTGGAATATGACCTGATTACCGCAATCATAAAACCAGGTCATAGTTGTCTTAACCGATAGGTATGGGTGTATCACCATGATGGGCATCGATCTGGGTGCGTTGCTGACGCAGGAGCCCGCCGCCGTCTACCTGGTGGGGGCCAGCCTACTCTTGTCATTCGCGGCCCTTGTGCTTTCCGGCACCTTGCTGCTGCGATGGAGCCGTGGCCGGCATTCCGCGGCGGCCGAGCCTGTCATTCCCAGCTATGAGGAGACGCGGCGCCAAGTCCGCGAAGGCCACTCCCCGGTGGCCGAGGGGCGGGAGGCCCACGCCGCCGCCCAGCGCGCCCTGCGGTCCACCAAGCCGGAGGGCATCGCCACCGACCGGCTGGGCACCTGGACGCCGGACACGCTGCGCCATTTGCTGAAGACGGAACTGACGGGCGCGCAGGTCATCGTCGTTTCCAACCGGGAACCCTTCATCCACGACCTGGAAGAGGACGGGAAGGTGAAGCTTCGGGCGCCGGCCGGCGGTTTGGTGGCGGCCCTGGATCCGGTGATGCGCGCCTGCTCCGGCACCTGGATCGCGCACGGCAGCGGGTCCGCCGACCGCATGACGGTGGACGCCGACGACCATATCGCCGTGCCGCCCGACAACCCCAGCTATACCCTGCGCCGCGTCTGGCTGACCGAGGCGGAGGAGAAGCATTACTATTACGGCTTCTCCAACGATGGTATGTGGCCGCTGTGTCATGTCGCCTTCACCCGCCCCAGCTTCAACGCCGAGGACTGGGAGGTGTATGAGGCGGTGAACCGCCGCTTCGCCGACGTGGTGGTGGAGGAGGCGCGGGACGAGCGGCCGGTGGTCCTGATCCAGGACTATCACTTCGCCCTCTTGCCCCGCATGATCCGCGAGCGTCTGCCCCACGCCGTCATCATCACCTTCTGGCACATTCCCTGGCCGAACGCCGAAATCTTCGGCATCTGCCCGTGGCGGGAACGCATCCTGGACGGCCTGCTGGGCAGTTCGGTGGTGGGCTTCCACACGCAGTATTACTGCAACAACTTCATCGAGACGGTGGACCGCTTCCTGGAAAGCCGGATCGAGCGGGATTCGTCGGCCGTCACCTTCGGCGGTCTGACCACCCATGTGCACGCCCACCCCATCTCCATCGAATGGCCGCCGGCCTCGCTGTCGCGCCAGCCATCGGTGGCCGCCTGCCGGCGCGACATCTTCCAGCGTTTCAACCTGCCGCCGCACGTCAAGCTGTGTGTGGGCGTGGAGCGGTTCGACTACACCAAGGGCATCGTCGACCGCTTCCGCGCGGTGGAGGAGCTGTTCAAGCGCCACCCGGAATGGATCGGCCGCATGGTGGTGCTGCAGGTCGCGGCCCCCAGCCGCACGGCCCTGCCAGCCTATCAGCAGTGCCAGCGCGAGTGCCTGGATTATGTGGACGAGCTGAACGCGCGTTATGGCCATGAAGGCTACCAGCCCATCCACATGCTGAACGAATCCTATGGCAAGGATGAAGTCTATGGGCTGCTGCGCGCCGCCGACCTGTGCATGGTCACCAGCCTGCACGACGGCATGAACCTGGTGGCCAAGGAGTTCGTGGCGGCGCGCGAGGATGAGCAGGGCGTGCTGCTGCTCAGCAGCTTCGCCGGCGCCTCCAAGGAACTGCCGGAAAGCATCATCATCAATCCCTACGACACCTGCGGCATGGCCGACGCCCTGCTGCGCGGCCTGACCATGTCGCCGGAGGAACAGCGCGAGCGGATGCGCCGCATGCGCGAGACGGTGCGGGAGAACAACATCTATCGCTGGGCGGGCAACATGCTGCTGGACGGCGCCCGCCTGCGCAAGCGCCACCACACCGCCCATGTCACGGCCAAGCTGGCGAAGCAACATACGGCGCGCGGCTCCCTGGGGCGCACGCCTTTGGGCCGCAACGTGGTGCGCCTGGTCAGCATGGGGAAAGGAAAGAGCGTTGAGCCGAGCCATTACTGAAACCATGCCCAACGTGGGACCGTACGCCGGGCCGAACGCGGGGCTGGCGCCCACCGCTGGCGACCGCTGGGCCCTGTTCCTGGACATCGACGGCACGCTGCTGGAACACCATAAGGACCCCACCGGGGTGGTGGTGGATGATGAGCTGCGTGACCTGCTGAAGCTCTTGGACGAACGTCTGGGGGGGGCCCTTGCGGTGATCAGCGGCCGGTCGCTGGCGTCCATCGACACGCTGTTCCAGCCCATGGTGCTGCGCGCCGGCGGACTGTTCGGCATCGAAATGCGGCTGTCACCCGACCAGCCCGCGGTGGCGGCGGAGGAGCCGCCGGCCCTGGCCGCCCTGGCGGAACGGGCGCAGGCGGAATTCGCCACCGCGTCCAATATCGTCATCGAGCGCAAGGGCCCGGTGCTGGCGTTGCACACCGGCCCCCATCCCGACAGCCTGGACCACATCACCCGCATGGCCAAGGCGGCGCTGCCCAGCCTGCCGCAGGGCTATCGCGTGGTGGAGGGCAACGTCGGGGTCGAACTCATGCCGGCCCAGGCGCTGAAGGGCGACGCCGTCCACCGCTTCATGACGGTGGAGCCGTTCAAGGGCCGCCGCCCCATCTTCATCGGCGATGACGTGCCGGACGAGCACGCGTTCGAAAGCGTGCATGGCCTGGGCGGCATCTCGGTGAAGGTGGGCAAGGCGGAACAGGCGACGGCCGCCCTGCACGCCCTGGCCGACGTGGCCGCCGTGCGCGCCTGGCTGGGCGACCCCCAGTTCCCCCTGCTGGACAAGCTGGTGCGGCGGGAGGTGACCGAGGCCGCCGGCTGACCCTCACCTTTTGCGTGCAGGACGGCGGCCGCGTCATCCAAAGCGCGACTTGACGGGCCTTGCGCGGCGCGCCACCGTTCACTGCTCGCCAAGGTTTAGTGGCCTCCGGGCCCTGCCTGGGCGGCGTCCTGGCGGTGGAGGGCGGGCGCATGACCATTTCCGACTGGTTGCTGGATCCATCCGGCCTGACGCCCCATGGGTTCTGCCTCAGTTGGCTGCCCGGTCTCATCTGGCTGCATGCCGGTTCGGACGCCGTCATCGGCCTGTCCTATTTTTCGATCCCCCTGACGCTGGCCTGGTTCGTGCGCCGGCGCAATGATCTGGCCTACCGCTGGGTGGGGCACCTGTTCGTGGCCTTCATCCTGGCCTGCGGTCTGACCCACGTGCTGTCCATCATGACGCTGTGGGTCCCCGCCTACGGGGCGGAAGGGGTGGTGAAGGCGGTGACGGCACTGCTGTCGGTGGCCACCGCCGCGATGCTGTGGCCCGTGGTGCCGCGCGTCCTGGCCCTGCCCACGCCAGGGCAGCTGAGCCGCCTGAATGTGGAGCTGACCCGCACGATCCAGGAACAGGAACGCACCGCCGCTTTGCTGCGGGAAAGCGAGGCCAGGGTACTGGCCGCCAACTCCGAACTGGAGCGCAGGGTGGCGGCGCGCACGGCGGAACTCAGCGCCGCCAACGCCCAGCTGACGGAGGTGCTGGCCGAACGGGCGGCGGCGCTGGAGGCCCTGGCCAACAGCGAAGCGGAGTACCGTGCCAGCTTCGAGGCGGCGGCCGTGGGCAAGGTGCAGGTGAATCCGGAGACAGGGCGCCTGCTGCGGGTGAACAACGCGTTCGCCCGGATGCTGGGATACGCGCCAGCGGACCTGGCCGGCCAGGTCGACTGGCGGGCCTTGCTGTGGGCGGAGGACCGCGCGGCGGAGGGGGTGGAGTTCGCGCGCCTGATGTCGGGCGAGGCCAACGACTACGTGCGGGAGCTGCGCTTCCGCCGCCGGGATGGCTCCCCCGTCTGGGGGCGGGTGTCCGCCACCCTGGTGCGCAAGGCCAGCGCCCGGCTGCCGCCCCTGCTGCTGGCGGTGGTGGAGGATATCGACACCATGCACAAGACCGCCCTAGCCCTGAAGGAGAGCGAGACGCGCCTGCGCCTGGCGGCGGAGGGCGCCAAACTGGGCGTCTGGGAAATGGACCTGGCGCGGGGTCTGTGCTGGGTGGACCGGCGCACGGCGGCGATGACGGGCGGTACGCTGCCGGCGGAAACCTGGTTTTCCCTGGACGGTCCGGAATACGCCGCCTGGGCCGATTGGATCCATCCTGATGACCGGGAGGAGCGGGCCGGCGGCCTGCGCCTGCTTCAGATGGGGGCGGCTGAACTGGTGCAGATGCAGTACCGCGTGCGCCGCGCCGATGGCGGCCTGGACTCGCCCGGGGACGCGCCCGGGGATGCAGGCGAGCATCGCGCCCCCTGGATCTGGCTGTCCCACCGCAGCGCCATCGTGGCGCGCGACCCCGTCACCTGGACGCCGACCCGCGCCACCGGCGTGTTGATCGACGTGACCGAACGGGCGGAGGCGGAGGCGGCGCTGCGCGTGGCCAAGGCCGACCTGGAGCAAGTGGTGGTTGAACGCACCGCGGCGTTGAAACAGCGCGACCTGCTGCTGCGGGAGGTCTATCACCGGGTGAAGAACAACCTGCAGGTCATCGATGGCCTGGTCATGATGCAGTCCCTGCAACTGTCGGATCCTGAGGCCCGCCAGGCGTTGATGGGGCTGCGCAGCCGTGTCTATGCCCTGGGCCTGGTGCATCAGCAATTGATGACATCGCCCGACCTGGAAACCTTCGACATCGCCCCCTTCCTGGAGGAACTGGCCAGCAACATCCTGCAGTCCGGGGCGGAGGTGGGGATCACCCTGGACCTCGACCTCTGTCCCCTGATCGTCAACCTGGATTTCGCCATTCCCTTGGGCTTGCTGGTCACCGAACTGATCACCAATTCGTTGAAACACGCCTTTCCCAACGGCACCGGCACCATTACCCTGTCGATGCGGCGGCGGGACGAAGGCGGCGTCCTGCTGGTGGTCGCGGACGACGGCGACGGCGGGGCGCACCTGATGGAAAGCGGGGCGGCGAAGAATGGCGCGGCGGAGGGAAGGACGGGCGGCTACAGGCGCGGCCTGGGCGGCGCCATCGTGAAGGGCCTGGTGGCACAGTTGGACGGAACAATCGCGATGCGGTTTGACACGGGAACGCGGGCGGACATCATCCTGCCGACGCCGGTGGCGGCGCCATGAGCACGTTGGAAGACTGCGTCCTGGTGGTGGACGACGAATTCCTGATCGCGGAGACGCTGAGCATCCAGATCCGGGACATGGGGTTGACGGTGTGCGGCACCGCCGCCACCGCCGCCGACGCCATCGCCATGGCCAAGGCCCAGCGCCCCCGGCTGGTGTTGATGGACATGCGCCTGAAGGGTGCTGGCGACGGGGTGGACGCGGCCCTGGCCATCCATGAATCCGTGGGCTCCAAGGTTATCTTCATCACCGCGTCGCGGGAACCGGCGACGCTGGAGCGCATCAACATGGATCACCCGGCGGCCATTCTTTACAAGCCGGTTTTCGGCCGGCAGCTGCAAACCGTGGTGCGCGACGTCTGGGCCGCGGCGGCTCAGGACGCCGCCGGCTGATCCCCCACGCGGCCCACCGGTCCGGCCGACAGCGGCACCAGCGCCATGAGCGCCGTCAGCAGGGCGAAGGCGGTGGGCAGGCCCATGCCGCGCGCGATGAAGCCGATCAGCGCCGGGCCGCCCAGCATGCCGGCGTACCCGATGGCCGTCATGCCCGCCACGGCCAGGGCCGGGGGCATGACCCGTTGGCGTCCGGCGGCGCTGAACAGCACCGGCACCAGATTGGCCGCGCCGGCGCCGATCAGCGGAAAGCCCGCGAAGGCCAACCACACCCCGGAGGGCGTCTGGGGCGCCAGCAGCAGCACGGCCAAGCCGGCGATGGCCGTCAGGCCGCCCCACAGCATCACCCGCCGCCCGCCCAGCGCCGCCACCACACGGTCGCCCGTCAGGCGGCCCGCCATCATGGCCAGGGAAAACAGGGTGTAGCCCAGGCCGGCCTGGGTTGGCGACACGCCGCGGTGGTCGGTCATCAACAGGGCGCCCCAGTCCAGCAGGGCGCCCTCGGCCAGGAAGGTGACCAGGGCCAGGACGCCCAACAGCGCCACGATGCCGCGCGGCCGCACGAACAGGGGCGCGCGTTTCCCCTCCGCCCCTGCCGTCACCGGGCGGGCGCGCAGGAGGCGGGGGGCCGCCAGCGCCAGCATCACCAGCACCAGGGCGGCACCGAGACAGGCGGCGGCCCAGGGCGCCAGGCCGGCGGCCAGCAGCAGGGTCATGCCGCCGGACCCGGCGAAGCCGCCCACGCTGAACAGCCCGTGGAAGCCGGACATCAGCGGCCGGTCGGCATCGCGCTCCACCTCCACCGCGTGCACGTTCATGGCGACGTCCAGGGTGCCCAGCGACGCCCCGAACAGCAGCAGGGCGGCCGCCGCGCCGGCCAGGCTGTCGACCGTGGCCAGCGCCGGCAGGGCCAGCGCCATGCCCAGGCCGCCGCCCAGGATGACGGGCCGCGTGCCGTAGCGCGCGCTCAAGGGGGCGGTCGCCGGCATGGCCACCACCGACCCGATGCCCAGACACAGCAGCAGCAGGCCCAGGGTGGCGTCGTCCACGCCCAGGCGGGCGCGGGCGTAGGGCACCAGCGGCGCCCAGCAGGACAGGCTGAAGCCGGCGGCCAGGAAGGCCAGCCGGGTGGCCAGCCGCGTGGCCGGGCGGTTGGCGGAGACCGGGTGGCCCATCATGGCGTCGTGGGCGCTTTCCACCGGCTTAAATCCAGGCCCTTGAAACGCATCACTTTTCCGCCCCGATAGCAACGGTTGCGCCGGCGATCCATTTGCCGGACAGGTGCCAAGATATCTTCCAAATCAATTTTAACAATAGCTGAGGCGCCCCTAGGATCGGCCGTGACGTACCCGTTGAGAGTGCGCATCAGGGAAGAAACGGAGAAGCAGGCGATGCCTCAGACCTCAGTGCGCGATGATCGCGCCCCTCAAAGCCGGGCTGGGCGGCCCATCCTAGTGCTCGGCGGCGGCGTCGGCGGCATGTCCTTCGCCATCAGCGCCAGCCGCGCCGGTTGGCCCGTGCACGTGGTCGAGGCCGATCCCAACTGGCGCGTCTATGGCGCCGGCATCACCGTGACCGGACCCACCTACCGGGCGTTCCGAACCCTGGGCATCCTGGACGAGCTGAAGGCCCAGGGTTTCCACGTGACCGAGGGCGGGCGCCTGTGCGCGCCCGATGGCACGCCCGTGGCCGATTTGCAGGACCGGCCCATCCAGCCCGACCTGCCCGTGTCCGGCGGTATCATGCGCCCCGACCTGCATGCCATCCTGTCCGGCCTGACACGCGCCGCCGGCGTCAAGGTCAGCTTGGGCTTGACCGCCACCGAATGGATGGACGTGGGCGACAAGGTCGAGGCGCGCTTCAGCGATGGCAGCACCGGCACCTATGACTTCGTGGTGGCCGCCGATGGCGCCTTTTCCAAGGCGCGGACCTTCCTGTTCCCGGACGCGCCCAAGCCCACCTACACCGGGCAGTACTGCTGGCGCGTGGTGGCCAAGCGCCCGCCGGAGATCGACCGCTCCCACTTCTTCGTCGGCGCGCCGGTGACCTGCGGCCTGGTGCCGGTGACGCAGGACCGCATGTACATGTGGCTGCTGGAAAACAGGCCCACCATGCATTGGGTGGATGAGGCCACGGCCTACAAGCGCCTGGCCGAACTGTTGGCGCCCTTTGGCGGCCCGGTTGCGGCGGTGCGGGACGGCTTGGGTCCCGACAGCCTGGTCAACGTCCGCCCGCTGGAGGCGACGATGCTCCCCAAGGAATTCTGGGTGAAGGGCCGCAGCATCCTGATCGGCGACGCCGCCCACGCCACCACCCCGCACCTGGCGTCCGGCGCCGGCATCGCGGTGGAGGACGCCCTGGTCCTGGCGGAAGAGCTGGAGCGCCAGCCGAATGACATCCCGGCCGCCTTCCGGGCCTTCACCGACCGGCGCTTCGAACGCTGCCGCCTGGTGGTGGAAAGCAGCATCGCCATCGGCAAGGCGCAGCAGGACCATGTCTCGCCCGAGATCATGGGCGCCATGATGGCCAAGGCGCAGGCGGCGTTGCTGGCCGATATCTGATCCGCTTTTTCCCAAGGAAACGACAACCATGACCAGCGATTCCGGGACCAGTGATTCCGGCCTGCCCGCCGTCCGCCGCGTGGTGACGGGGCACAACGCCGACGCCCGCGCCATCTTCAAGTCGGACGACGCGTTCCCGACCCGGCGCATCCCCTCCGGCGATGCCGCCTTCACCCTGATCTGGACCACGCCCACGGTCCCGGCCGACAACAATGACGAGACCGACGGCCGCCTGCGCGAGGCCGGCTTGACCCTGAACCACGGGTCCGTCATCCGGGTGGTGGACATGCTGCCGGGCGGCACCTCGCCCATGCACCGCACCAACAGCATCGACTACGGCATCGTCCTGTCCGGCGAGGTGGAGCTGGAACTGGACGACGGGGTGAAGAAGACCGTGGGGGCCGGCGGCATCATCATCCAGCGCGGCACCATGCACCTGTGGCGCAACCCCAGCGCCACCACGGTCTGCCGCATCGTCTTCGTGCTGATCGAGGCGCCGCCCTACCTGCACGACGGCCAGCCCCTGGCCGAAGACAAGCCGGACCACAAGTAAGCGACCTTGGACGCAACCCCCCGCCTTCTAGGATGCGACTGCATCCGCCGGAAGTTTCCGGGGAACGCGGTGGACTGGAAACTGAGGATAGCCAAGCGGCCGGACGGCCGCGCCGGCGCTTGAGGAAAACGAACATGTACGAGCCGTTTCCTGGAAACTACGTCTGGAACCTGTCCACCAACCTGGCGCTGATGTGCGGCGGCAATATTGGCGAGATCGACGCCGCCTGCCGCCCCATCCGCGAGGCGGCGGCCAGGGGGGAGGACGCGGGCACCGCCCGCTTCTTCGACAGCTGGCTGGCCGTGGCCCAGCAGGTGGAACGGAACGCTGAAGCCGACGAGGCCGCTGGCCGCCTGCTGTCGGCGGCGGAGAAGTACGGCCGCGCCTCGACCTATTACCTGACGGCGGAGCGCATGCAAGCCCGCGACTACGCCCCGCGCAAGGCCGCCTACGCCCGGGGGCTGGACCTGTTCGCCAAGCGCGTCCGCCTGGGCCGCGAGAACTGCGAATTCGTCGAGATCCCCTATGAGGGCGCCAGCTTCACCGGCCTGTTCATCAAGGCGCCGCCCGGCCCCGACGGCCGCCCGGCCCCCTGCCTGGTCAGCTGCAACGGCCTGGACAGCATGAAGGAGCAGATCTACTACGCCGGCAACCCGGCGGCCTTCCTGAAGCGGGGTGTCTCCACCCTGCTGATCGACCAGCCTGGCACGGGGGAGGCCTTGCGCCTGCGGGGCCTGCACGGTGTGCACGACAGTGAACGCTGGGCGTCCGCCGCCCTGGATTATCTGTTGACGCGGAACGATGTGGACCCCGCCCGCATCGGCATGTTCGGCCTGTCGCTGGGCGGCTACTACGCGCCGCGCGCGGCGGCGATGGAGCCGCGCTTCGCCCTCTGCGCCGTCATGGGGGCCAACCACAACTGGGGCGAGATGCAAAAGCGCCGCCGCCAGCGGGAAGGGGAGAACCCGGTGCCCCACTACTGGGACCATGTGATGTGGGTCTTCGGCAAGCCGGACATCGACAGCTTCATGGCCTGGGCGCCGAATATGTGCCTGGACGGGGTGGTGGAGAGGATCCGCGTGCCCTTCCTGGTCACCCATGGCGAGGGCGACCGCCAAATCCCCCTGGAATACGCCCACCAGTCCTACGACCAGGCGGTGAACAGCCCCAACCGCCACCTGCATGTTTTCCGCGCCACGGATTACGAGGTGGAGCACTGCGGCGCCGACAACGGCACCATCTCCCGCGACTACATCGCCGATTGGGTGGCGGAGACTTTCGGCTGTCGGGTGGACTGATGGGATAAATCAGCGGCATGAGGCTCAGCCTCATGCCACGTATCACTTCCCCATGCGGGGATGGAACAGCTGGAACCGCTCCGTTATCAGCACGATGACCAGCGCGCCCAGGCCGCAGGCTAGGAAGCCGCCCACCAGCGGCAGGGTGGTGCCGTCGAAGTGCTGGCTGATGACGAAGCCGACGATGGCCCCCACCACGGTGCTGATGAAGCCCTGGACCGACGCCGCCGTGCCGGCGATGGCGCCCACCGGCTCCATGGCCATGGCGCCGAAGTTGCTGGCCGCCAGGCCGAAGCAGAACATGGTCAGCGCCTGCATGACGGTGAACAGCACCAGTCCCTCGCCATGCCGGGCGATCCCGGTGTGGACGGCGGCGAAGAAGATGAAGCCCAGCAGGGCGGTGTGCGACATGCGCCGCGTGCCCACCCGCACCACGATGCGGGAGTTCAGCAGGGCGGACACGGCCAGCGCCATGCCGGTCAGGGCGAAGACCAGGGGGAACAGCGCCGGCGCCTTGAACACGTCGTCGAAGATGGGGGGCAGGCTGTTGATGTAGGCGAACACCGCGCTCATCATCAGGGTCTGCGCTAGGGTGTAGCCGATGGCCTGCCGCGCCGTCACCGTCTGGCGGACGGCGGCCATGATGCTGCGCACGTTGATGGGCCGGCGGTATTCCGGGTGCAGCGTCTCCGGCAGGCGCCGCGCCAGCCACAGCGCCACCAGCAGGGCGTAGGCCGCCAGGCAGGCGAAGATGGCCTGCCACGGCGCCACCAGCATGATCAGCTGCCCCAGGCTGGGCGCCAGGATGGGCACCGCCAGCAGGATCATGAAGGCCAGGGACATGACCCGGGCCATCTGCCGCCCGGCATAGCAGTCGCGCACGACCGAGACGACGACGATGCGGGTTGAGGCGACGGCAACGCCCTGCGCCACCCGGGCCGCCAGCAGCAGGCTGAAGCTGGGCGCCAGCGCCGCCGCCAGGTTGCCCAGGGCGTAGAAGACGATGCCCCACAGCAGGATGGGCCGGCGGCCGTAGCGGTCGGAAATCGGGCCGTACAGGATTTGCGCCCCGCCGAAGCCCAGCAGGAAGGCGGTGACGATCCACTGCCAGCGCGCCTCCTCCACCACGCCCAGCGACCGGCCGATCTGGCCCAGGGCCGGCAGCATGGCATCGGTGCCCAGGGCGTTCATCGCCATCATGGCCGACACCATCAGGACGAATTCGGTGAAGCCGACCCCGCCATGCGGGTCGTTCTTGGGGACGTCCGGCGGAACGGCGTCGGGGGCCAACTGCATGGGATGCGCCTTCGGTGGGCGCCGGCCGTTCGGGCCGGTCTTATCGTTGATGTGGCGGGGAAGGGGGGCGGGATGGGGAAACGGTGAAGCGCCCCGGCCGGTTCCTTTATACCCAAGGGTATGGCGGGCCGCTTATCGATTTCCCTGATACTGCCATACCCTGTCCGCGTGTCGGTCAGGCTGGACAATCCGCCGGGCATGACCCGCGCCTGGCTGGCCATTGACGCCCCGCCACCGCCCGGTTAAAGCCCTGGGCATGACCGACGACACCCCCGCCTCCGCGCCCGCCTCTGGAACCACCCCTGGGCCCGCGCCCGCCCAGGTCGACACCCTGTTCGTCACCCGCGTCTACCGGGCGGAACTGGACGACATGCTGCCCCTGAACGGGGAGATGGCGGCCTGCTGCCTGACGGCGGCGGAGGATGACGGCGCGGGCCGGCGCTGGTCGGACAAGCACGGCTACACCGGGTACACCAGCTACGCCTCGCTGGACGACCTGATCTGGCGCTTCCCCATCCTGAAGAAGCTGAAGGCCCAGTTGGACCGCCACGCCAAGGCCTTCGCCAAGGTGCAGGACTGGGACCTGGGCGGGCGCAAGCTGGAACTGGACAGCCTGTGGATCAACGTGCTGGACCCGGGCGGCTTCCACGGGTCGCACATCCATCCCAACAGCGTCATCAGCGGCACCTATTATGTGCGCGTGCCGGCCGGCGCCTCGGTCCTGAAGTTCGAGGATCCGCGCCTGGCCTTCATGATGGGCGCGCCGCCGCGCAAGGCGAAGGCGGACCGCGCCCTACAGCCCACCATCGCCCTTCAGCCCCAGGCCGGCACCCTGCTGATGTGGGAAAGCTGGCTGCGGCATGAGGTGGCGCTGAACCGGGCGGATGAGGAACGCATCTCCCTCAGCTTCAATTACGCTTGGCGTTGAGGGCTGCATATATCCTTTCGGGTAGGTCTCCACCCGATTTGGGGTTGGGTGCGCGCCTACAGATTGCATCTATGCAAATAATAGTCGCCGCCTACTCCATCGGATATTGTCTGGGCGGCGCCCGCTTGCGTGCGGCTGGGAAATTCCTGGAAGTCCTGATGCTGAACAATGGCTTCCTGATGCTCAAATTACAGGCGCGGCGCAACAAAACGACTTCGTCGGATAACGATCATTCGCGTGCTGAAATAACGGACCCCATCCCATGATCATGTGATTGACAGGAATGGCTCCCTCCCCCAAAAACGGTGTGGGGTACTACCTTTTGGATAGGTGTGCCTGCCTGGGACGTTGGGTTTGGGTCCAGGTGCCGGCGGTTGGGAAAGCGCGGTGGGGGTGTTTGGCGGTGGGGCACTGGGGGCCCTTCCCGCACTAACGGCCATACCGTTTCCGTCCCGCGCCACACCTTGGGCCTGGCATGGTGGGGAAGCGGGGAATGACGATGACGCGTGTGAAGTCCACGAAGGCGCTGCTGGCCGGTTCTTCCCTGCTGGCGATGGGTGTCGCGCTGGCGGCCGCGCCCCGCCCCGCCCATGGGGCCGACGTCACCATCACGTCTTCCAGCAGCTTTTTAAGCAACGACTCCCCTGTCACCACCTATTCCATCGCATCCGGCGTGGTTGTCTCCGGCGGCTTCAACCAAAACCAAGCGGCGATCGCCCCCGGCCTCACCAACAATTCGACAATCTCCAACCTTATCAACAGCGGCACGTTGAGCAGTGGGACTGGCAGCACGGCGCTCAGCAATGACGGTTCCATCGGTACCTTGGTCAACAGCGGCAGGATCAGCGGTCAACGAACCGCCATCCTGACTTACGGTACAATCGGGACCCTCATCAATACCGGCCTGATTGAGGGCGGCAGTTATGCTATTCAAAACAGCAGCGGCGTCATCAATTCCATCAGTAATAGCGGCACCATCGCCGGCACCATCCTATACTCCAGCAGCAACACGCTGACGATTTCCGGTGGGTCGGGTGCCACGGTGGGCACGCTGACCGGTTCCAACCAGACTGTCCTGGGCACCATCAGCCTGACCGGGAGCGGCCTGGTGTTCTCGTCCGGCAACCTGCTGCTGAACGACAACATCACCGCCAGCGGCCGGACGGTGGCGAACACCGGCGCGTCGCTGACGCTGTCGACCATCGCCAGCATCACGGGGACCTACATCCAGGGGGCATCCGGCACCCTGGCGGTGACCCCAGGCACCAGCGGGCTGGTGGTCAGCGGCGCGGCCAGCATCGCGGGCGTGGTCGGCGCCGTGTCCACCGGCAACTACACGGTTGGCGGCAGCACCCTGGTGGTGGGCGGCGCACAGTCCAATTACACCGCCGCCGTCCTGGGCACGGTGGCCGGGCTGGCCGCCACCCTGGGGACAAGCGGCAACAACCTGCTGCTGACCATCAGCAACGACTATATCGGCGGGACGCTGGCGTCCTTGGGCAACACCGGCAGCATCGGCGGTGTGGTGTCCGCCGTGGCCATCGCCACCACCGGGTCGGTGGGAAGCCTCAGCAACAGCGGCACGCTGTCCGGGAACTCCAGGGGCATTTATCTGGACTCTGGCGCCAAGGTCGGCACCATCACCAACCAGGGCCGCATAGAGGCCGTCGGGGGGGGGTATATAGCTGGCGGCATCGCCAATAGCGGCGCCGTCGCCACCATCGTCAACACCGGCACGATCATCAGCGGCGCCAGCAGTGGCATCGGGAATAATGTGAGCGACGCCTCGATTGGGCAGATCACCAATAGCGGACTGATCAGCGGCAATACTGGGGGCATCTACAGCCAAGGTACGATCGGAACGATCACCAATAGCGGTCGGATCGTCGGCACGCAGGTGGGCATTTCCATCAATGGCGGGGGCGTCGGCAAGATCAACAACAGCGGCACGGTGACCGGTGCCAGCGCCCTGTTTGTCGCGTCCGGCGCCACGCTGGGCCCGGTCACGAACAGCGGCCTGATCGCCGGCAAGATCGTGAATGCGTCCGCCAACGCCCTGACCATCAGCGGTGGCGTCGGCGCCACCATCGGCACGCTGACGGGACAGACCGTCACCAACATGGGCAGCATCGTCAACACGCTGTCCAACCTGGTGTTCGCCGGCGGCAACCTGCTGTTGAACGACAGCGTCAACGTCACCGGCCACACGGTGGCCAACACCGGCGCGTCCTTGACGCTGTCCACCATCGTCAGCATCACGGGCGCCTACACCCAGGGTGCATCCGGCACCCTGTCGCTGGGCGCGGGCACCAGTGAGCTGGTGGTCAGCGACGCGGCGACCATCGCGGGCACGGTGCTGGCCGGGCTTTCGTCCACGGGCAACTACACCGTCGGCGGCGGTGGCACCCTGGTGGCCGGCGGCACCGGATCCAACTATACCGCCGTGCTTGGCGACACGGTGACGGGCCTTGCCGCCACCATCGGCGGCGATGGCGCCAACAACCTGCTGCTGACCATCAGCAACGACTATATCGGCGGGACGCTGGCGTCCTTGGGCAACACCGGCACCATCAGCGGTGTTGCGACCGGTGTTTACATCCCCGCCACCGGCACGGTCGGCACCCTGACCAACAGCGGAACGATCAGCGGCAGCGTGCGCGGTTTCGCCGAAATCACCCTCGGCGCGTCCGTGGGCACGCTCAGCAACGCCGGGACGCTTTCCGGCGGATCCATGGGCGTTTACATGGGGGACGGCAGCCGCGTTGACCGTATCGTCAACAGCGGCGTGATCCGTGGCGTAACGTCGGCCGGCATGGGCCTGTTCGGTTCCGTCGGCACCCTGGTCAACAGCGTCACCGGTACCATTGTCAGCACCAACAGCACCGCGGTGGGCGTCGGTGGCCAGGGGCTCAGCCAACTGACCAACAACGGGCTGATCAGCGGCGCTGTCGGCGGCCTCGTCGTGCTGACCACCTTGGGTCAGCTCAGCAATGCCGGCACCATCAGCGGCGGCACCGCGATCAATAACACCAGCACGATCGGCACGCTGGTCAACAGCGGCACGATCCACGGAGGCACGGTCGCCCTCATCAACGCCGGCAGCGTTGGCTCCATTCTCAACAGCGGCGTCATCAGTGCCGGTGCCACCGGCATCCGAAACACTTCCACCATCAACACGCTGGTCAATACCGGGCTGATACAAGCCGGTTTCGCTATCGCGTCCAATGGGGGGACCATCAACCTGCTGTCCATCGGGGCGACGGGCACTGTGACTGGCGCCTCCAGCGGCGTCTACAGCACCGGCAGGGTCGGAACGCTCATCAACGCGGGCTTGATTCAGGGCGGCAATGGCGCCGTGAATGTCGACACCATCGGCACGCTGATCAACAGCGGCACGATGACCGGCCACAGCGCCGCTGTCCTGAGATTCACCAGCATGGACACGCTGATCAATTCCGGCACGATCAGCGGTCCCTCTGGCGCCCTCGACTTCCGCACCATCGGCTCGCTGCTCAACAGCGGCCTGATCGCGGGCGACATCACCGATACGGGCAGCACGCCCCTGACCATCAGTGGCGGCACGGGCGGGACGGTCGGCACGCTGACGGGGTACAACGGTAACCAGGGCGTCATCTGGAGCAACGCCAACCTGGTGTTCGCGGGTGGCAAGCTGTTGCTGAACGACAGCATCACCGTCACCGGCCACACGGTGGCCAACACCGGCGCGTCGCTGACGCTGTCCACCATCGTCAGCATCACCGGCGCCTACACCCAGGGCGCCTCGGGAACCTTGAGCCTGGGGCAGAGCGGCGAACTGGTGGCCAGCGGCGCCGCCACCGTCGCGGGCACGGTCCTGACCGGCCTGTCCACGACCGCCAACTACACCGTGGGCAACCGGACCCTGGTGGCCAGCGGGTCGGGGGCCAACTACGGCTCCGTCGTCCTGGGCGATACCGTGGCCACCGGTTTGGTGGCCGGCGTCACGGGTGCCGGCGACAACCTGCTGCTGACCATCGGCAACGACTACATCGGCGGCACCCTGGCCAGCCTGGGCAACACCGGGGCGATCAGCGCCGCCACCCCGATTTACGTGGCCAGCACCGGCAGCCTGGGCACGCTGGTCAACAGCGCCGCCCTTTCGGGCGATATCGGCCTCGTCATCGTCGGCGCGGCCGGCACGGTGATCAATCAGGCCTCGGGGAACATATTTGGCGGCCACACCGGCGCCAGCGTGACCGGCACCTTGGGTGTCCTGGACAACCAGGGCGTGATCAGCGCCCTCAGCTACCGCGGTCTCGCCATCACCGGCTCCGTGGGCAGCCTCAGCAACAGCGGCACCATCTCCTCCGACGCCACCGGCATCGAAATCAACAGTGGAACGGTCGGCGTCCTCGACAACAGCAACACCATCTACGGCCACGGCCGGGGCCTTCAGATCAACGGCGCCAGCAGTGTCGGCACGGTGATCAATCAGGCCGCCGGCACCATCGCGGCCTCCATCGGTGAAAGCGACGCCGGCCTGATCGTTGGCGATACCGCCGCCGTGGCGACCATCAGCAACAGCGGCCTGGTTGCTGGCAACATTGGCATCCTTATCAATTCCAATGCCGTCATCACCCTGTTGGACAACACGGTCGGCGGCACCATCCAGGGCGGCACGTCCGCCGCCGTGCGGGTCGACGGTGGTGGCGCCACCATCCATACCCTGACCAACAGCGGCCTGATCACCGGTCCCCAGGGCATTCGGACCAGCGGCATCATTGACACGCTGACCAATACGGGCACCATCAACGGGGTCAATGCCGCCATTTATAACAGCGGCGAGCTGGGCACCCTCAGCAACAGCGGCCTGGTGCAGGGCACCATTTACAATGGGTCCACGACCTCCCTGACCATAACCGGCGGCGCGTCCGGCACCATCGGCACCCTGACCGGCCTGTCCGGCAAGGGCTTCATCGACAATACCCAGTCCAACCTGGTGTTCGCGTCGGGCGATCTGCTGCTGAACGACGACATCGACGTCACTGGCCAAACCGTGCTGAACACCGGCGCGTCGCTGACGCTGTCCACCATCGTCAGCATCACCGGCAACTACAGCCAGAGCGCCGGCACCCTGGCGCTGAGCGCGGGCGCCAGCGGGCTGGTGGTCAGCGGGACGGCCAGCCTGTCGGGTGGCACGGTGGCGGTCGACGCCAACAACCTGTCGACGAACGCGACGTATCTGGCTGGATCCGCCGTGGGCGATGCCCTGGTGGCCGGCGGCACCGGTTCCAGCTATGCCGGCATCACGACCACCATCGACGGCAACGTGGTCAACGGCATTCAGATGGGGGTTGGCACCCTGGGCACCAACCTGGTGCTGATCGCCGTCAACGACTATATCGGCGACACCCAGGCCTCCATCGGCAACACCGCCAATATCAGCGCCTACACCGCGATCGGCGTGGCAGGCACCGGCACGGTCGGCACGCTGACCAACGCCGGCACGCTCAGCGGCACGGTCTACGGCATCTACGTCGCCCACAGCGGCAGCGTCGGTTCCCTGGACAACAGCGGCACCGTGAGCGGGGGGACCAGCGCGGCCGGCCTCTACAATGCCGGCCGTATCGGCACATTGACCAATGCCGGCCTTATCCACGGCGTCGCCACGGGCCTTTATAACCAGGGCTCCATCGGCACGGTGGTCAACAGCCTGGGCGGAACCCTCAGTGGTGGCGCCGACGCCGGCTTTAAGAACCAGAACGGCGGCACCATCGGCACGCTGGTCAATAGCGGTACGATCCACGGGGACACGTACGCCCTCATCAACGCCGGCAGCGTTGGCTCCATTCTCAACAGCGGCGTCATCAGTGCCGGCGCCACCGGCATCCGAAACACTTCCACCATCGACACGCTGGTCAATACCGGGCTGATACAAGCCGGTTTCGCTATTTCGTCCAGTGGGGGCTCCATCAACCTGCTGTCCATCGGGGCGACGGGCACGGTGATTGGCGCCTCCAGCGGCGTCTACGGTGCGGTCCGGGTCGGAACGCTCATCAACGCGGGCTTGATTCAGGGCGGCAATGGCGCCGTGAATGTCGACACCATCGGCACGCTGATCAACAGCGGCACGATGAACGGCCACAGTGCCGCTGTCCTGAGCTTCAGCAGCATGGACACGCTGATCAATTCCGGCACGATCAGCGGCGCCTCCGGCGGTGCCGTTTTCATCTATCACAGCATCGGCACGCTGGTTAACAGCGGCGTGATCGCCGGCGCCATCACCGATACGGGCAGCACGCCCCTGACCATCAGCGGCGGCACGGGCGGGACGGTCGGCACGCTGACGGGTTACACCGGTAACCAGGGCGTCATCTGGAGCAACGCCAACCTGGTGTTCGCGGGTGGCAACCTGTTGCTGAACGACAGCGTCACCGGCCACACGGTGCTGAACACCGGCGCGTCGCTGACGTTGACAAACGTGGTCACGGTGACCGCGGACACAGTCGCGCAGTCGGCTGGCACCCTGGTCCTGGCCGGTGGGGAACTGCTGGTGTCCGGCGCCGCCACCATCGCGGGCAGCGTGGTGGCCAGCCTGTCCAGCACCGGCAACTATCTGGTGGGGACCTCCACCACCCTGGTCAGCGCAGGGGCGAGCAGTGATTATTCCGGTGCCAGCCTTGGTGTCGTCACCGTGGCGGGCGTCGCCGGTGCCGGTGCCGGTGTCAGCGGCAACAACCTGCTGCTGACGGTTACCAACGACTACGTCGGCGGCACCCTGGCCAGCCTGGACAACACCGGCAGCATCGGCGGCGTCCAAACCGCGCTTTTCATCGCGACGAACGGCAGCGTCGGCACGGTCAGCAACAGCGGCACCCTTCTTGGGAACACCTACGCGGTCAGAAATCAGGGCACCATCGGCACGCTGACCAACAGCGGCACCCTTCGTGGGTTCACCGCCGCGGTCAGAAATCAGGGCACCATCGGCACGCTGACCAATAGCGGCAGCGGCCTGATCGCTGGCATGACGGGCCTGGTCAACATGGCCGGCGCCAGTGTCGGCACGCTGGTCAACAGCGGCTCCATCTCCGCCTATATCGGCGTTTACAACCTTGGCACCATCGGCGCGCTGCTGAACAACAGCATCATGTTCGGCTCGACCGCCGGCGCCGTTTTCAACAGGGGGCTGATCGGTAGCCTGAGCAACAGTGGCTCCCTCTTGGGGGCCAACACCGGCTTTATCAACCGGGGCACCATCGGCACGCTGACCAATAGCGGCAGCGGCCTGATCGCTGGCATGACGGGCCTGGTCAACACGGTCGGCGCCAGTGTCGGCACGCTGGTCAACAGCGGCACCGTGGTCGGCACCCTTTATGGCGGTATCGTCAACAGTGGCGCCATCGGCACCATCGCCAATAGCGGAACCATAAAGGGGGGGGCGAGCGGCGTCGGGCTCTTGAATGCCGGCACCATCGGCGCCGTCGTCAACAGCGGGCTGATCAACGGCCATAGCGGTGCCCTGGACCTGGGCCTCGGTTCCATCGGCGCGCTGATCAACAGCGGCACCATCGCCGGCAACATATCTGGCCGCGGCGCCGGGGCGCTGAGCATCGGCGGCGGCAGTGGCGCCACCATCGGCACCCTGACAGGCGTCAACCTGACCAACCAGGGCGCCATCAGCCTGGCGTCCGACCTGGTCTTCACCGACGGCAACCTGCTGCTGAACGACAATGTCACCGTCACCGGCCACACGGTGCTGAACAGCGGCGCATCGCTGACGCTGTCCACCATCGTCAGCATCACCG
>NZ_BACU01000544.1 GCF_000333275.1 Azospirillum sp. B4
CGCTGATGGATCGGCTCATCGGCGACATCCTGGAAGCGGCGCGGGCCGAGGACGGGGCGGCAATCCTGGCGCCGAGGCCCGTGGCTCTGGCCGATTGGGCCGCCGACGCCATCGCCCGCATCCGGCTGCGGGTGGAGCAGGCGGGCATCGTCCTGGACGGCACGCTGTCCGGCGACACCGACCGTCTGGCGACGCTGGACCCGGAACGGCTGCTGCAGGCCTTGGGCAATCTGGTGGACAACGCCGTGACCGCCTGCGGCGGCCGGCCGGACCCGCATATCACCCTGGCGCTGGTCGCCGGGCCGGACGGCTGGCGTCTGACGGTGGCGGACAACGGCCGGGGCATCCCGGTGGCCGATCTGGCCCATGTCTTCGACCGCTTCTATCGGGTGGACCGGCACCGGGGCCGTGGCACCGGCGGCGCGGGCCTGGGCCTCGGCATCGCCCGCGCCCTGGTGGAGGCGCACGGCGGCCACCTGGTTCTGGACAGCGTGGTCGACGTGGGCACCACCGCCACCATGGCCTTTCCCTGGGCCATACCCGGGGCCATATCCGGGGCCGGCCCCACACTTTCCTGACAATCGCGCCAACGGCGCCGGACATCCCCCCGCCATGCTGGCCCTCTTTATCGAGAGGGGGGATTTTCCTGTGTCACCTGTCATCCAATTGCTGGCCGCAGGGCGGTCGTTCCGCCAAGGCGAAACCGACCATGCGGCCTTGCGGCCCACCACCGTGAGCATCGACCGCGGGCACTATGTGGCGGTGACGGGGGCGTCGGGGTCGGGCAAGTCCACCCTGCTGAACCTCATCACCGGCGTGGACCGGGCCAGCCAGGGCTCCGTCGTCATCGACGGCACGGCGCTGGAAACCTTGGGCGAGGGCGCGCTGGCCCGCTTCCGGGGGGCCACGGTCGGTATCGTCTTCCAGTTCTTCGAACTGCTCCCCACCCTGACGGCGCTGGACAACGTCATCCTGGCCATGGATCTGGTGGGCAAGATACCGGCCAAGGCGCGCAGGCGCCGCGCGCTGGACCTGCTGGCCGGGGTGGGGCTGGTTGACCAGGCCCACCGGTCGCCGACGCACCTGTCGGGCGGGGAGCAGCAGCGCGTGGCCATCGCCCGCGCCTTGGCCAACGACCCGCCCATCCTGGTGGCGGATGAGCCCACGGGCAACCTGGACCGGGCCAATGGCGAGCGCGTGGCCGCCGTGTTCGACCGCTGCGTGGCCGAGGGGCGCACGGTCATCGTGGCCACCCATGAACGCGGCGGGCTGGAGCGCTATCACCGCGTGCTGCGCATCGAGGACGGCCGGCTGGCGGAGGGGACACCATGATCCCGGTCGGCTTGATGTCGGTCCGTCTCAAGAAGGTCGGCCGCGACTTCGGCGTGCGCTGGGGCCGCACGCTGATGGCCTTCGCGGGCCTGGCCATCGGCCTGTTCATCGCGGGTGCGGTGGTGGCCGCCTATTCCCTGCTGCGCACGGACCTGGATGCCGGGTACCGCCGCACCAACCCGCCCAACCTGGTGCTGCGCACCGACGCCGTTACACCTGTGGCCCTGCTGCGCCGGCTGGCCGCCCTGCCCGGCGTCACGGCGGTGGAGGAGCGGCCGGTCGTCCTGGCGCGGGTGGAGGCCGGGCCTGGCCGTTGGCTGCCCCTGGAACTGGCGGTGGTGCGGGATTTCCGGGACCTGCGGGTGGCCACCTTCCCCCCCGACACCAGCCTGCCCGCCGATGCCTGGCCGCCGCCCACCGGCGGCCTGCTGCTGGAACGCGACGGGCGCTATTTCATGGAGGGGGGGGCCGGGGCGCTTTTTGCCCCTGCGCTTCGCCGACGACGGCGAGGCCAAGGTCCCCTTCACCCGGCTACGTCTTCGATCCGGGCCAGCATCCCTCGCGCATGGAGATGGTGCTGTACGGCTACATCACCCCGGCCACCCTCGCCGCCTGGGGGCAAGGGCTGGACGGCAGCCGCCTGCTGCTGACCACGCGGTCCCCAACCGGGCCGGACAGCGCCAGCGCGCTGGCGCCAACGGTGACGGCGGCCCTGGCGGATGCGGGGGTGGGGGTGCGACGCGTGGAAATCCACGACGAGGCCCGCTATGGCCACCAGAACCAGTTGGACGCCCTGTTGCTGCTGCTGGCCGGGCTGGCGGTCGCGGCACTGGGCATGGGCACGGTGCTGGTGGTCAACCTGATCGACGCCCTGATGACGCGGGAACGGCGGTCGGTGGGGGTGATGCGGGCGCTGGGCGCGCGACCGGCGCAGATATGGCGCGACTATCTGATGGCCCTGGGGGGCCTGGGCCTGGCCGCTGGCGTCGCCAGCCTGTGGCCGGCGCTGGCCATGGGCACGGTCATGGCCCGCTTCATCGCCGCCGGCAACAACTTTGACCTGCTAAGCCCCCATCCGCCCCTGTGGGTGCCGGCGGCCATCCTGGCCTTCGGCGCCGGCGCCCCCCTGGCCGCCGCCGCGTGGCGGGTGGGATGGGTGGCGCGCCTACCGGTGCGCCTGGCGCTGATGCGCGATGGGGGCGCGCGGACCCATCCCCTGGCCGACGCGGTGTGCCGCGCCACCCTCCTGCCCCTGCTGCCCCGGCTGGCGCTGGGGGCGGTGCTGCGCCGGCCCCGGCCGGCCGTGCTGACCGCCCTGGTGCTGGCCGTGGGCCTGGCCTTTTTTCTTACGGCGCTGAACGTCCGCGCCTCCATGCAGGGCACGGCGGCGGCGGTGGCGCGGACCAAGCCCTATGACGTGCAGCTGATCCTGCGGCGGTCCTATCCCGTGGACCGCCTGCGGTCCCTGCTGGCCGCCCGCCCGGAGGTGCGCGCGGTGGAGTACTGGACGGCGGTGGAGGCGCTGCCGGTCCTCGATGGCCGGCGCCTGGCCAATCCCCTGACGGTGGTGGCGCCGCCGGCCGGTACCCGCATGCTGCGGCCGGACCTGCTGGCGGGCCACTGGCTGGACGGTGCCGCGCCGGGGGCCACGCTGGGTGAGGTGGTGGTGACGCAGAAGCTGATGGCCGACGTTCCGGCGCTGCGGCTGGGTGGCCGCTATCAACTGCAGGCGGGCGACCGTGCCGTGGAGGTCATGGTGGTGGGCGTGGCGCGGGAATTCGGACCCGGCCGCGTCTATGCCCCGCCCGGGGTGATGGACGCCCTGCGCGGTCCCGGCGGTGGTGCCGACCTGCTGTTCCTGGCCCTGGCGCCAGGCACTGGCCAGCGCCGCGCCGCCCAGGCGCTGCAGGATGACCTGACCGCCGCCGGTATCCAAGTGACGGGGGCGGAAACGGCGGAAACGCTGGCCGCCATCATCGATGGGCACTTGGCCCTCATCACCGGCGTGTTGATGGCCATCGCCTTCCTGGCGTTGCTGACCGGCGGACTGGGCCTTGCCGCCTCCATCGCCGTCAGTGTGGCGGAGCGGGCGCGGGAGATCGGGGTGATGAAGGCGCTGGGCGGTGGGGGGGCCGCCCTGGTGCGTCTGTTCATCTATGAGGCGCTGGTCATCGCCCTGGCGGGCTGGGCCGCGGCCTTGGTGCTGGCGCCGCTGGTCAGCCGCCCGGTGGTGGGACGCTTCGGCCAGCGCATCATCCGCTACCCTTTCGACTACCAGGCCTGTTCCTGGGGTCCTGCCGCCGGCCTTGGTGTGGCGGTGCTGATCGCCGCGCTGGCGGCCGGGGGACCGGCCTTGGCGGCCGCGCGGGCCCGGGTGGCCGCGGTGCTGCGGACGGAGTGAAAGCGCCCGGTTGAATTCACCGAATTGTGGGGCTGGGCCGGTTCCTAAAGGGATCGGCCCTTTTCCATTGTGCGCTCGCGAAAATGATTACTTGGCAACCCAAGCAGAACTGGTTAACGGCGCCGCCGGTGTCTGAATACGTATGTGACTGTTACTGGATCATTGCACATACGTATGCGAACCATGTTACAAAAATCCGCCCCACACTATGATCGTCACAAATTCGGGAGGATACGGGGCCGGGTGCCAACGCACCCCATCCAGGTTGATGCACGATCAGGCTGACTGACAGGCCAAAGCACCAGACCAGGCTTGGTACAGTCGTACCTGCGTTATCGCTGATCCACACCGCTGACATTCATGACGTCGCGCACAGGCGCCCCTTCGACCAGGGGAGGCCAAGGCCGTCTTCATGCCGGGGGCAGCCCCGGGGGCTGCCCGCCCGGCCGGCGGGATGCCTGAAGAATGGGTGCAACTGGGCCGGGAAACGGCCCGCAGGCAAGGTAAAAGGGGAGGGAGCCATGAGGAACTCGAAGTTTACGCTGGCGTTGGGTGTCAGCGCCGCCGTGCTGCTGATGCACGGGGCGGCCTTCGCGCAGAGCGCGCCGGCGGCCGATGCCAATGATGACATGCAGGAAATCGTCGTCAGCGGCTTCCGCCACTCGCTGGAATCGGCGATCGAGGTGAAGCGCGACGCCGTGCAGATCGTGGAGGCGATCTCCGCCGAGGATATCGGCAAGCTGCCGGACAACTCCATCGCGGAATCGCTGGCCCGCCTGCCCGGCCTGGCCGCCCAGCGCGTGGATGGCCGCGCCCAGGTTATCAGCCTGCGCGGCCTGGGGCCGGACTTCACCCTGACCACCCTGAACGGGCGCGAGCAGGTGTCCACCGGCAACAACCGCAGCGTCGAATACGACCTGTATCCGTCCGAAATCATCAGCAGTGCCCTGGTCTACAAGACGCCGCAGGCGGGTTTTCACGCGCAGGGCCTGGCCGGCACCGTGGACCTGCAGACCGTCCGTCC
>NZ_BACU01000543.1 GCF_000333275.1 Azospirillum sp. B4
TCAGGACCGGGGGTAGGCCCCCTGTGGGCGTAGGTGGCGTGGGTGATGCCGCCGGCAGGGCGTGGCCGGTCCACAGGTAGTAGACGTCCAGGGCCGATTGCAGGGCGAACAGGGCGTTGAACGTCGCCAGGGCCCGCACGATGGCCGCGGGGGATAGCAGCAGACCCAGAGCCGGGTCCTGCCGCCAGTCCCCGCCCCGGGCGACCGTGGGTGTCCGGTCGGTGGCGGCCTGGACGCGGACGAAGGGCCACAGCGCGGCCAGCGTCGCCATCCAGAAGACGACGCGTCCGCCATCGATGCCGGCGGGTGTCAGCGTGTCCAGCCACAGGCCCAGCACCGGGTTGGCGGCGGCGAACAGCAGGCAGAAGACCAGGCCCAGCCCCAGGGGAAGCAGCCAGCGGGCGATGACGACCGCCGCCGCCTGGCGCCCGCTGTGGGCCGACCACCAGGCGAAGGCCGCCTTGCCGTCGCGCAGCAGCCGCCATGGCCCGCGTGTCAGCATGGCACCGACGGCCCTGGCGGTGTCCGCCAGCCCGGGCCGCCAGCGGTCTGACACGCACAGCAGGCAGGCCGCCTGGGCGGTGATGGCCAGCGGCAAAGACAAGGGTGTGACGGCTTCGACCAGCAGCGCCAGGATCGCCATGAACGCCGTCCCCGCCATGATCCACCGGCCCCGATGTCGGGTGGCTGGGTTCAGCGCCAGGGACGCGCCGGCCAGCACAGCCAGGAAGACCGGCAGGGCAATGCCCCAGCGGCTGTCGTAGAGCAGCGCGGTGGCCAAGGTCGCCAGGCCGGCAAGGGTGACGGCGGCCCGCACGTCGGGGGCGGGGCCGGCGGGCAAGGTGGGGGCGTCGCCGCCAGCCGGCAGGCTGGCGGTCGTGGCGGGGGCGGTGTCGGTCATGGGGCCGGGGTCTTCTTCGGCTTGAAGGGCAGGATGACGGCCGTCACGCCCGGGCGCGGCGCCGCCACCAGCCACCAGCCGTCCCGTAGCAGGCAGGGGGGCAGGGGGATGGGAAGGTGCGCGCGTGGGGTTCCGGCGGGTGTCATGACGCCGTTATGCCCGCCGCCGGTGCAGCACCTGGGGCGGGCGTCAGCAGATATCCCGCGAATTCCGTGCAGATTTTGTGCAGGCGGAAAAAGCGCCGGCTCTGGTCCTGCTCACTTGGCCTTGATGGTGACCGTCAGGGTGTCGCTGTAGCTGCCGGCGATGGTCTTGGCGTTGGCCGGGATGGTGACGGCCAGGGCGGCGGTCTTGGCGAAGGTGGCCTTGGACCGGGTGACGGAAACGCTGCCGCTGCCGTTGCCCGTGGTGCCGTCATACAGGGTGGTGAAGCTGACCGTGTCCTTGCCGGACTTCAGCTTGCCGCTGTTGGCGGAGTTGACGGTGATGGTGTACCCCTTGCCGTCGTTGCAGTTCTCCACCACGCTGCCCACCTGGCGCTTGGTCTCGCCGGCCACTACATCCAGGGCGACACCCAGGTCGGTGACGTCCACCGTGCAGGCGGTGGCCACGCTCGCCTTCAGGGCGATGGTCCGGTTGATGCTGGTGGCGCGGGCCGGCGCGGCGGCGGCCAGCGCCAGGCAGCCCAGAAGCAGGGCTGGCGGCAGGCGGGTCATGAAAGGCGTCCTTCGGTTCAAAGGCTTTTCGGCCTGTTTTGGGGACGGTTAACGCAATTGCCGGGCCAGATGCGGCGGATGGCCGCGTGGCGCGCGGTAAATAGGGAATTAATTAGAGATGTCCGTCCTGGCCTACCCCTTTGAAAAGGCGATAATAGTGCAATATGCAATGAACTCGGGCGATGTCTTTGCCAGCAGAATTGCAAACAGTATTGCGAAATGCGACATGCGGGGGCGGGCATGACCTGGCGCCTGTGGCGGGACCGGGCCGGCCGCTTCTCCTGGATGTTGACCGTGGTGCTGGTGGGCCTGTGCCTGCCCCTGCTGCTGACCAGCGCCGACGCCGTCATGGATCGGCTGGGGCCACGGCCATACAGCGCCTTCATCCACCAGGTGGGGCTGTGGGCCTTCCGCTTCCTGGTGTTGTCGTTGCTGGTGACGCCGCTGGCGCGCATCGCCCGCTGGCCGGCGCTGATGACGGCGCGGCGGCGCATCGGCGTGGCCGCGTGCCTTTATGCCGTGGTGCACCTGGCGGGCTATGCCGCGGACCAGTCGCTGGATCTGCCACACATCGCGGCGGAGATCGCGCGCCGCGTCTATCTCACCATCGGTTTCGTGGCGCTGCTGGGCCTGGTGGCGCTGGGCGTCACCTCCACCGATGGCATGATCCGGCGCCTGGGCGGCCCGCGCTGGCGGCGGCTGCACACCCTGGCCTACCCCATCGCCGTCCTGGCGGTGATCCACTATTTCATGCAGGAGAAGGCCGACGTGACGGAGCCGACGCTAATGGCCGGCTGGCTGGCCTGGCTGTTGGGCTATCGCCTGCTGAACCGCGCGCTGCCGGACGGGCAGGCGCGTTCGGTGCCCGTGCTGCTGGGCTACAGCGTCCTGGTGGCCATGGCCACGGCGGGGGCGGAGGCGCTGGGCTTCTGGGCGGTGCGCCATTTGCCGCCAGACCTGATCCTGCAGGCCAACCTCAGCTTCGACCTGGACGTGGGCATCCGCCCCGCCTGGTACGTGCTGGCCGGCGGTCTGGGCATGACGCTGGCGGCGGTCGCGGGTGATGCGAAGCAGCGGGCGCGTCGGCTGGCGCGCGCCTAATCCTTCAGGCCGCGCTCCTCCGCGAGGGTGACGAAGTTCACCAGGTTGGCGTCGCGCCAATGCTTGGTGCGGCGCAGTTCGGTGTTGGCCTTGGTCAGCAGGGTGGTGATCAGGACGCTTTCGGCGCCTGTCATGGGCGTCGCGTCGCGCAGGCGGTCCGTCACCGTCTGCACCAGCCCCTGGTCCAGCAGGGTCATGCTTTCCCGCAGGTCCGCGCCCACCGCCTGCGACAGCTCCGCCGCGCGCACCGCCTGGCCCAGCCGCTCGCGGCTGTCACCGGCCTCGCTGCGGGAGAAGGCGGCGCGATAGGCGTCGGTCAGATCCTCCACCAACCGGTCGCGGAAGTCGCTGTAGCGGGTGCCCCAATGCAGGCTGCGGGTCAGGGTGTTGCGCCAGCGCATGGTGTAGCCCAGCGCCCAGGCCAGGGCCGCGTGGTCCAGCGACATGCGGCCCTTGGCATGGGCGGTGACGGACACGCGGGTGGAGAGGTAGGGGTACAGCGTGCCCTCCACCTTCCTGATCATGGTGTCCAGGTAGCTGTGGGCCAGGCTGGCCTCCCGCCCCTCACGCAGCATGTCGAACTCGTCGAACAGCGTCAGCAGCTCGTCCAGGTAAACCAGTTCGCGTTCCAGCAATTCCCGCCGCTCGGACGCCACCACCAGGGGGCGGCGGGCCACCTCGCCGGCGCCGGCCAGCTGTCCCAGCTCATCGGCCAGCACCTGGCAGGTGCGGGCCAGGTGGCGCACCAGGGCCGATAGCAGCACCGGCTGCCAGTCGGTGGGCCCTTGCACAAGATAACCGCCCATCTGCCGGTAGGCGCGATGGCGGTTCAACAGGATCAGCGGCATCAGCAGGCTCAGCTGCGCCGCCTGCGCCGTCGGCACGCCCGGCGCCTGGAAGGTCAGCACCGCCGCGGCGCCGTTCGCCCCGGTGTCGTCGTCATCGCCGTGCAGGCTGGTGGCCAGGCGGCTATAATGGCCGCCGTTTTCCAGCAGGACATGCAGCAGCGACAGGTCGGCCGCCACTAAGGGGCGGGGCACCAGGCCCAGGGTCTTGCGCGTCGCCTCCGTCCGGCGCCAGGCGTTCATGCCCTCCAGCAGGTCGCGGGTGGCGGCCTTGTCCTGCAGGGTCTGGGACAGGCGGGCGGCGGCGGCCACGCGCAGCTCCTCGCGCAGGGCCAGGGCCCGGGGCGTGCGCAGCACGACGAACAGGGGCTGCTCCTGGGCCAGCGCCGACAGCGTCTCATCCACCGAGCGGCTCAGCGGCGCCAGGGGCTTGGCGGCCAGCGCCGACCATAACCCGCCCACGTCCAGCGGATGGACGGTGCCGGGGCAGTGGAATTCGTCTCGCAGCAGCCAGGGGTCGTTGGTGAGGAAGGGCTCGAACAGCTGGGTGAACTGACGGCGGGCGTGGGCCTGGCGCTGGGCGTTCAGCTTCTGGATCAGGGCGCGGCGCACCACCGCCCGGCTCTGGTCCGGGGCGGCGTCCACCTCCTCGAACAGCTTGCGGGCGGCTTCGGGCGACAGCCGGTCCACCAGGTCGGTCAGCGTGCGGGCGCGCTCCTCTTCCGCCGGGGTCATGCCTGTCCCCGAAGGCCGTTGCGGCAGGCCGTGCTCAACCCCATGCTCCAAACCCCCATGCGCCGATGGGCGCGTCCCCGGATATCCGCCATGATATCCGCCATGATATCCGGCGGATGTTTCCGGCAGGTAAACGAACCTGGCCCAAGGTAATACGCTCCGGCCCCCGGGGCGGCAATTACCTTAAAGGTTTGAAAAACGGGAAATGCGCGGGGCCCGTATTGCGGAACGCCCCGCCCGCCGGGCAGATTGGGGACGATGAACTGAAGCGGGGCATGGCATGGCCGGGGTGGATGCCGATTTCGACGCGATCGTGGTGGGGGCGGGGGCCGTGGGCCTGGCCTGTGGCCGGGCGCTGGCCCGGCGTGGCCTGACGGTCGCGGTGCTGGAGGCGGAGGACGCGATCGGCCAGGGCGTGTCGTCCCGCAATTCCGAGGTGGCGCACGGCGGCCTCTATTATCCCAGCGGGTCGCTGCGGGCGCGGTTCTGTGTCCAGGGCCGCCGCCTGCTCTATCCCTTCCTGGACGCCCACGGCGTCACCTATGACAAGTGCGGCAAGCTGGTGGTGGCGACGGAGGCGGCCGAGCTGCCCCGGCTGGAGGCCATCCTGCATCAGGCCCAGATCAACGACGTGGAAGGCATGCGCTGGCTGACCGCCGCCGAGGCCCACGCGCTGGAGCCGGAGCTGCGCGCCGTCGCCGCCTTGCTGTCGCCGGAAAGCGGGGTGTTCGACAGCCACGGCTACATGGTGGCCCTGCGCGGCGAGATCGAGGGCCAGGGCGGCGCCGTCGTCACTGGCACGCCGGTGCTGGGCGCCACGCCGCTGGAGGGGGGCGGTTTCACGGTGCGCACCGGCGGGCGCGATCCCTATGCCGTCACCACCCGTTTGCTGGTGACGGCACCGGGCCTGTCGGCCCAGGAGGTGGCGGCCGCCATCGAGGGATTCCCCGCCGCGCTGATTCCCCAGGCGCATTACGGCAAGGGCAGCTATTTCGCCCTGAACGGGCGGGCGCCATTCAAGCGCCTGGTCTATCCGCCCCCCATCTCCGGGGCGTTGGGCGTGCACTACCGCCGCGACCTGGGCGGCCAAGCGCGCTTCGGTCCGGACCTGGAATATGTGGAGGCGCCGGACTATCGCGTGGATCCGGCGCGCGCTGACGGCTTCTACCGTTATATCCGCCGCTTCTGGCCGGGTCTGCCCGACGGCGCGCTGGTGCCGGACTATGCCGGCGTGCGGCCCAAGATCCATGGGCCGGGCGAGGCGCAGCCGGATTTCCGCCTGGACGGGCCCGCGGCGCACGGCCTGCCGGGCCTGGTGGCCCTGTTCGGCATCGAAAGCCCGGGCCTGACCTCGTCCTTGGCCATCGGCGAGGCGGTGGCCGACCTGCTGGGGGCATGAAAGAGGGGCGGCCGTCGCCAGCCGCCCCCGTTAGCCGCCCCCGTTCGCTTCCACGGCGATCAGGCCGCCAGGGCGCCCCGGGCACGGCCGCCGCGCAGGAAGACACCGGCCACGGCCAGCACGGCGGCGACGCCGCTGGCGATGGCCAGGCCCAGGAAGGCGCTGAAGATGTCGCCGAACTGGTGCGAAAGGGCGGTGACGACGAAGGCGCTGAGGAACTGGCCGACGGAGAAGACGCCCTGCCACAGGCCGGTGGCCCGGCCGCGGATTTCAAAGGCCAGGCCGCGCAGGGCCCAGGTCAGCAGGGTGGGCAGGATCATGCCGCAGCCGAACTGGTTCAGCGCCACGGCCCCCAGCAGCCAGCCATGGTCCGTGGCCAGCGCCATGCCGGTGAAGCCCACGCCGCAGATGGCGAACTCCACCACCAGCAGCACGGCCACGGGCAGGGCGGCGGCCCGCTGGAAGACCAGGGTGCCCGCCGGCACCCCCAGGCTGGCCACCGCCGTCATCCAGCCGATGGTCGCGGGTTCGGTGATACCCCGGTTGGTCAGGGCCAGCGCCAGGTCCACCTGCACCGTGTAGAACAGGATGGAGGCGAAGACGGTGATGGCGCAGATGCCGCCCAGGCGCGCCCAGGGGAAGGCGACACCCTGGTGGGCCTCGGGATGCTGGATGACGTCCTCCGTCTCCTCCGGCTCCCAAGTGAAGAAGTGGATGCCGGCCAGCAGCAACAGGCTGCTGGCGTAGACGGCGAAGGGTGCCCGCCAGCTGATGCCGCCCAGGGCGCCGCCGACGATGAACAGCACCACGGCGGACATGGAGGCGACGGCCGTCTGCAGGGCCAGCCATTTCTCGCGCTGGTGGCCCTTGAAATAGTCACCGATCAGGGTGGTGGTCAGGGTCATGACCGCAGCCTCGGTGATGCCCACCACCACGCGGCTGGCCAGGATGGCCCAGAAATTGTCCAACACCAGGGGGGCGACACCGCATAGGGCGTACAGCACCATGGACAGCATCAGCAGCTGACGCCGGCCGAAGCGGTCGGCCAGCCAGCCGGCGGGGGCGGAGAACAGGGCCACGCACAGGGCGGGCGTCGTCAGGATCATGGGCACCCAGTAATCGGCCTGGGGCATGTCCTTGAAATACTCCAGCATCTGCGGCAGTACCGGCGCCAGCACGACGACACCCATCACCGACATCGTGCACGGCAGCAGCAGCGACAGCCCCTGCACGGTCCCGGCGGTCCTTTTCTTGGAAGCCACGTCCAAACATCCTCCCTGGCGCGGGCGACCCACGCCCGTCTGTTTCCTCCGGCGACGGCCGGGGCGGGCTTTGGCGCCAGCCTCCGAACCATGCCGCAGCTAAACTAACGGCAGGCGGGCGTGCCCGTAAAATCGGGGTTTCTGATATCTTGCATCGGCGGGGCCGTCGGTTGGCGTCCGGCTCTTCGCTCTTGGGCCTTTCCGCTCTATCGGCGGACCAGGATGACGCCCAGGACCAGCAGGCCGGCCCCCAGCAGCCGCATGGGGCCGGCGGGATGTTGGGGCATCCCCAGGGCGCCGACATGGTCGATCGCCAGCGAACACAGCATCTGCCCCACGACGATCAGCGCCAGGACGGTGGCGGCGCCCAGACGGGGGATCATCAGGATGGCGGTCGCGATGAAGGCCGCGCCGAACAGGCCGCCGGTCCAGGATGGCCAGGCGACGGCCCCCACGGTCGCCGCCGTTGGCCGGGTGCCGGGCGCCGCCAGCGCCACCAGCAGCATGGCCAGCAGGCCCACCAGATAGCTGGCGCAACCCGCCCACCAGGGAGAGCCCAGCGCCGCCCGCAGATTGGCGTTCACCACCTGTTGCACGGCAAGGCTCATGCCGGCGGCGATCACCAGCAGATAACAGAGGGGAATGGGCATCGCGATCGGTCCTTCCTGGGGAGCCGGATCGGTACCAGACGGGCGCGGGTGGGTTATAGAACGGATGTGACCACCAGGCCCACGTGGGGAAGGCCGGCGCGGTAGCGGCCCGGCGTTACGCCGAAGGCGCGGCGGAAGCACCGGCCCAGATGGCTCTGGTCGGCGAAGCCCGTATCCGCCGCCACCGCCGCGATGGACTCCCCCGACCGAAGCAGGCAGCGCGCGGCGTTCAGCCGGTCCAGCAGGCGGAATTCCTGTGGCGCCAGACCGTGCAACCGCTTGAACCGGCGGGAATAACCCTCGCGGCTCAGGCCGGCCCGCCGCGCCGCCTGGCTGACCGTGTCCCAGTCCAGGATGGGCCCGGGATCCCCATCCGTTCCCGGCGGCAGATACAGGTTGGTGCAGGCGACATCGAGGGGGCTGGACAGGGACCGGTGCGGCATGCCCGCCGGAATGCGCAGGGCCTGGCCGGCGCCGACCGCCACCAGAACGCCGCCGATGACGAAGCGGCGGGTGCCCGCATGCACCAGGGTGACCTGGTCCTCGCCATGGAAATGGACGGGCAGCGCCACCTCCCGGCCTCGCACCGTCCCAATCTCGACGGCCATGCCATCATCCGGGCGCCAATAGCGCCAGGCCCCCGGGGATGGACCGTCGGGCGCCTGAAGGGGGAAGGGATGCCGGTCCATGGGGGCCTCGAACGACGTGCCGGCATTAGGCGCACACTCGCGCCATCAATGCCAGGTATCGGGATTGCTGTTTTGATTGGCGTGCCGGCCTTCTGTAACACTGCCCGCCGGTTCGCGGCCGGTTCGCGGCCGGTTCGCGAATGAATAACTGGGGTTAGGGAGGTTCCATGCTGTCCACGCGGTTGGCGGGCAAGGTCGCGGTCGTCACCGGCATCGCCGCCGGCATCGGCCAGGGCACGGCCCTGATGCTGGCGCGCCACGGGGCGAAGGTCGTGGGATGCGACATCAACGCCGCCGGGGCGGCCGCCACGGTGGCCCAGGCCCAGGCGGAGGGCTTGGACGTCGCCAGCCTGCACCCTTGCGACATGACAAAGCCGGCCGACGTCGCCCGCCTCATGGACATGGCCGTGGAGCGCCATGGCGGCATCGACATCCTGGTGAACGCCGCCGCCTTCGGCGCCTTCGTCTGGCTGCAGGACATGGATTACGAGACGCACTGGCGCCGCACCCTGACGGGGGAGGTGGACCTGGTGTTCCTGGCCTGCAAGGCGGCCTGGCCCCACCTGATCAATCGTGGCGGCGGCGCGGTGGTGAACTTCGCCTCCGCCAACGCCTACCGGGCACTGCGCAACTCCCCCGCGCTGGCCCACTGCGCCGGCAAGGGGGCGGTGCTGGCCATGTCGCGCCAGCTGGCGATGGAGGGGGCCCCCCACGGCATCCGGGTCAACACCATCTCCCCCGCCCTGGTGGTGACGGAGGCGACGCGTGAGCCGCTGGAGAACCCCGATTTCCGCAAGGCGGTGCAGGAGGCCATCATGCTGCCCCGCCTGGGCACGCCGGAGGATATCGGCTGGGCCGTCACCTTCCTGGTGTCGGATGAATCCACCTGGGTCACCGGCGCCGATTTCGCCATCGACGGCGGCGCCACCGCCTGGTGACCGGTAGGGGAAGGATCACAGCATATACAATTATAAATGGCTTTTTGTCGTCCAATACATTACCTATAGCGAACCATTTGGCTGGTCCGGGATTCCTGAAATGGAAAATCTGGTGGCCTTGCTACTTAATTTATCTCGGAAAAGACGGTGGGGATTGGGGCTGCGTGGTGTCATCGCCCTTTCCATCGCCCTATGGACGGTGTGCCCTGCCGCCGTTGTGGCGTCGTCGTCGGCGCCCGGCCCCGTGGTGTCCAAGGATACGCTCGTTGACTGGTGGTTCGCCTTCAAGTTCAACGGAAGGGAATTTCCGGGTTGCCAGGTGCCAGCACAGCGACAGTGCCGGTTCGGCGGCACGGTCAGCCAGGATACGCCGTGGGGCCTGCGGTACGCCTACGCCAGCACCACCGGCGCGACCTTGCGGGAGGGTGGGCAGTGCCTGGGCGACACGGACGATGACCCTGTCGGCGCCACGTTCGACCTGATCTACAACCACGATCTGCACTACGTCATCTGGAACGACCAGCTCAAGGGCGACCCCTCGCTGCCTGCCTGCGGTGAGAATTGCGACAGTCCCTGGGGCCATGCGAAGGGCGTTGTGGCCTGGGACGACAGCGGCGCGGGCTTCGTCATGCAGGGCACCACGCCGGCTTGGCCTGTCTCGGGGCATCCCGGGCTGGAGGTTGGCGTCAACGGCAACACGCTGGGCTGCACGGACGACAACAATGTCAAGTTCAGCCAGCATTTCTTCGCGTTGCGCCTGACCAAGGATGATCTGATCATGACCCTTGGCGCGATGGCGAACGCCAGCGTCGCCACTGCCCATGTGGCCCCGGGTGACACCAAGCCGCACCAGCTGGTCTACAACGGTGGGCCTGCCGACGTGCAGGCGGCGGTGACCGCCCTGGGCGTGAAGTCCAAGAGCCGCGAGGTCAAGTTACTACGCCTGTCCTCCGGCGTCCGCCTCATTTCCAAGCCCTTCCTGGTCCACGTTCCGCCGTGGCAGTTGGTTTCATCCAAGCTGGGCGGGGTCGACCTCAGGATCGCCAATTGGTCGGAGGTCAAGCCGCGCGTCGGCAGTTCGACCCGGGACACGCCCATAACATGTTGGGACGACGCGCAACTGCCCCAGAAGCCGGGCGCCGTGGATATCGCCATCACCGGCAACTGGGATTCCCGGGAGATCGGGCTCAAGGGGGGCGTTTCCAATCACGCCAAGTTCGGTGTGACCTCCGCGCCGGAAAGCAAGCTGGTGATTTTTGGCGACATGAACCAGCAGGGAACCCTTTCCGGCGTGATCTGCGATAGCAGCCAGAATGGCCGTGGCGGCATGTTCTTCGTGGTTGAGGATCTGAAACTGCACGACAGCGTCGCCGCTCTCCTTAAAGGGGAAAGCGCCGCGCCGGACGGTGCCGTTCCCACCGCCCATAAATGACACGGACGAAGATGAGGGGGTTGTGAAGATGGGCCTTCTGAAGAAGTTCGGTCTGGCAATTGTCGTCGTCGCGATGATCGGTGTGAACGCCGTGTCGGCAGTCGAGCGGGAAGATTTCCATTTCCGGCTTTACGGTTGGATGGCGACCATCCTGCTGATGGTGGCGGCGCTGGCGCTGATCGGTCATATGTTGACTGAGGACTGGCGGGGCGTGCTGGTCGACAAACGCAATGTCATGAGCCTGTCCCGGCTGCAGATGGTGATCTGGACCGTCCTTGTCGTGTCGGCGATCCTGTCGGCGGGCATCGCCAATGCCGTCATGAACACCGCCAACCCGTTGGACTTGGGCATTCCGGAGCAGATCTGGGCCGCGCTGGGCATTTCAGGCACGTCCTTTATCGCCGCCCCGATGATATTAAAAACTCAGGACGGCGCGGTCGCCCAGAACGGGCCGCGGGTCCCGGACGCGCCGCCGCCATGGCGATGGGCCGATGTCTTCCAGGGCGATGTCAACGCCAACCAAGACAAGATCGACCTCAGCAAGATACAGCAGTTCTTCTTCACGATCGTGACGGTCTCGACCTATGCCATCGCGCTTGGCTTCATATTCGCGACGGCGGACAAGGTGACCTTTCCCCCGATCGATTCAGGGTTCATAACCCTGCTGGGCATCAGCAACGCGGCGTACCTGCTTCACAAGGCGACGCCCGTTAACACTAACCCGCTGCCGCCCGGGGCTGGTGGCCCTCCTCCGCCCTGAAATGAGGGGTAATCACGCCCTATCTAGTTGCGTCATCTCTACCCCACCCAATACCTGGACAGATTCCGCTGAATCTTCTACCCCTAGGACAATATTCCATTCCTAGGGGCGAGAGGAGTCGGCACGGTGGGATTTAAGGGGGCGATCGGATTGGCGCGGCGTGGTCTGGGCCGGCTGGGGGCTGTTGTCGTCGCGTTGGGGGCCCCATTGGTGGCAATCGTCGCCGGCCTCGCGGCACCCCATGCGGCGCAGGCGGGCTATGCCTCGCTGGTGGTGGACGGCGGTACCGGCGCGGTGCTGAACGCCGTGAACCCGGATGAGGAGAACCATCCGGCGTCGCTGACCAAGATGATGACGCTCTACCTCACCTTCGAGGCCATCCACCAGGGACGCTTGCATTGGGAGGATGAGCTTCCGGTGTCGCGCAACGCCGCGAACAAGGAACCGACCAAGCTGGGGCTGGAGGTCGGGCAGACCATCACGGTCAAGGACTGCGTCCTGGGCATGATCGTCATTTCGGCCAACGACGGCGCCACCGTGGTGGGCGAGGCCCTGGCCGGGGGCAGCGAGCAGGTGTTCGCCCGCATGATGACGGACAAGGCGCACCAGCTGGGCATGACCAACACCGTCTTCAAGAACGCCTCGGGCCTGCCTGACCGCGAGCAGGTGACCACGGCGCGCGACATGTCGCGCCTGGCCCTGGCCCTGCACCGCGATTTCCCCCAGGACTACCACTACTTCGCCACCCGGGAGTTCGAGTTCGAGGGCCGGCACCTCACCGGCCACAACCGCCTGATGTACCGCTACCCGGGCATGGACGGCATGAAGACGGGCTTCACCAACGCCTCCGGCTCCAACCTGGTGTCCTCGGCGGTTCATGACGGTCGCCGGCTGTTCGGCGTGGTCTTTGGCGGCAGCAGCGCCAAGACCCGCGACAAGCTGATGGAAACCCTGCTCGACAACGCCTTCGCCAACCGCGACACCGATCCCAAGCTGGTGGCGCTGGCGGCGGGCCGCCCCCTGACCCGCGTGGCGCGGGCCCGGGGCACGGGTCATCTCGCCCATGCCGGCCGCGTCCGCCGCGCGCACGTGGCCGTGGCGCCGCCCCAGCGCCGGGGCCATGGCCATGCCGCCGCGCGCCAGCGGTTGGCGGCGGCCCACGCCGGCAAGCATGTCGTGGCCAGGGCCCATGCGGGTCACGCCAAGGTCAAGACGGCGGCCAAGGCCCATGCCAAGACCAAGGTGGCCGCCAAGGCGCACCACAAGGTCGCCACCGATTGATCTGAATTCCAGATCAATCCCAACAGAACAATCTGTTGGAGGGTACAGTACAAATCACGGATGTTAAATGGGCGCGGTCCGCAGGGATCGCGCCCCTTTCGTTTCCGGGATCCGAAGCCATGGTTGACACCGCCACTACCGCCGCCCTTCCCGCCCGCTGGCACGCGCTCAACGCCGCCGGCCGCCTGTTGCCCGGCCTGGGCTATTGCCTGGTGCCGGCGGTGGCGGGCCTGGCCCTGCACCGGGTGCCGGCGCTGGGCCTGTTCAGCCCCATGATCCTGGCGGTGGTGGTGGGCATGGCGTTGCGCAGCGCCGTGGGCCTGCCGGCGGCGACGCAGGCCGGCGTGACGTTCGTGCTGAAGCGCCTGCTGCGCATCGCGGTGGCCCTGCTGGGCCTGCAGCTCACGGCCGCCCAGGTGGCGGCGGTGGGCCCCACCGGTGTCGCCATCATCGCCTTCAGCCTGGTGGCCACCTTCGTCTTCACCAAGGCGGTGGGCCGCTGGCTGGGTGTGCCCGCCCCCCTGGCGGAACTGATCGCCGCCGGCACCTCCATCTGCGGCGCATCGGCGGTGATCGCGGCCAACACCGTCACCCAGGCGGATGATGAGGACGCGGCCTATGCCGTCGCCTGCGTCACCGTCTTCGGCAGCATCGCCATGCTGAGCTACCCGGCCCTGGGTGCGGCCCTGCATCTGGCGCCCCGCGCCGTGGGCCTGTGGGCCGGCGCCTCCATTCACGAGATCGCGCAGGTGGTGGCCGCCGCCTTCCAGTCAGGCCAGCAGGCCGGGGAGTTCGGCACGGTGGCCAAGCTGTCGCGCGTCGCCCTGCTGGCGCCGCTGGTGCTCAGCCTGGGGGCGCTGCGCCGGCGGCGGGAGGGGACGGCCGGCCAGCCGGTGCCCATGCCCTGGTTCATCCTGGGCTTCGTCGCCCTGGTGGCGCTGAACAGCCTGCATGTGGTGCCGGCGGTGGTGAAGGACTGGGCGCCCGGCGTCACCACCAGCCTGCTGACGCTGGCCCTGGCGGCCATGGGCCTGCACACCCATGTCGGCCGCATGGCCGCCAAGGGTCTGGCCCCCCTGGCGCTGGGCGCCCTGGCCAGCCTGTTCATCGCGGGCTTGAGCCTGGCGCTGATCTTGACGGTGTGGGCCTGATGCCAACGGCATGAGACGAGGTCTCATGCCGTTGTAGGGTGCGACGGCACTCCGCCGCAGGTTTCCGGGACGTCGTCACTCGTACCGCAGCGCCAGAACCGGCCGGGCGCGGGCCACCAGGACGGTCTGCCCCGTTACGGTGGCGGCGGCGATGATCAGGGCCATCGCCGTGGGGCCCAGGAAGGTCCAAAGCCCGATGTCGACGTGGTAGGCGAAACCGTTCAGCCAGTGGCTGAGGAACAGATAGGCGGGCCCCCAGGCCAGGGCGCTGGCCACCAGCACCGGCTTGGCGAACTGCCACAGCAGCAGGCGTAGGATGTCGGCCAGCGAGGCGCCGTAGACCTTGCGCACCCCGATCTCCTTGGTCCGCCGTTCCGCCGTCACGGCGGACAGGCCGTAGATGCCGGCGCAGGCCATGCCCAGGTTGATCAGGCTGAACAGGGTGATCATCTGCGTCTCGCGCCGGATGACGGCGGTCAGTGAATTCAGGTGGTCGTCAAAGAAGTAGCGTTCCATGGGCACCAATTCGCCCGACCGGCGCCACACCGCCTCCGCCGCCGCCAGGGTCTGGGTCCGGTTGCCCGGCGCCAGCTTGACATAGATGACGCCGTAGTGGCCGGGGTCGCTGATGAAGACGGTGGGGGTGATCTTGTCCTGCAGCGACCCCATGGGGAAATCGGGCACCACCGCCGCCACCTGGACGTCGCCGTCGGCGCCGGGCAGGTGCAGGCGCTGGCCCAGGGCGTCCTCGGGCGTGTCGTTGCCCAGGGCGCGGGACGCCGCCTCGTTGATGACCACGCGGTGGCGGACGGTGCTGGGCATCTTCGCGTCGGGCAGATGGCCGGCCAGCGCCGGCAGGCGGAAGACGGGCAGGAAGCCCGGGTCGGCCGCCACGCGGCCCAGCCGCACCGCCTGGCCGTCGTCCAGCGTGGCGGTCACCAGGGGGCGGTTGCGCTCCAGGCTTTCCATGCCGGCGCAGCCCACGCCCTTCACCCCGTCGGTGTGCAGCAGGCCCATCCGCACGGATTCCGGGCAGCCGGCGTCCAGCAGCAGGATGTCGGCGGTGTCGTAGGACACGCGGTCGCGGGTCAGCAACCGCTGCTGGCGATAGGTGACGGAGGCGCCGACCAACAGCATGACCAGCAGCATGAACTGCCCCATCACCAGCACCTGGCGCACCCGGGCCGACCGGTCCACCACCGGCGCCGTGCCTTTCAGGATGGCCACCGGCCGGTGGGCCGCCAGCACCAGGGCCGGGTAGAAGCCCGCCAGCCCCGTCACCGCCACCGCCAGCCCGGCGATGATGGCCACGACCTCGGGCGAGGCCGCGTCCAGGGACAGCCGCGCGTCCAGGAAGCGGTTGACCTGGGGGATGGCCAGCTCCGTCAGCGACAGGGCGATGATCATGGCCATGCACACCAGGATCAGGGTTTCCACCAGGAACTGCACCACCAGGTCGCGCCGCCGGGCGCCGCCCATCTTGCGCACCCCCACCTCCACCGCCCGGCGGGTGGCGCGGGCGGTGGCCATGTTGATGAAGTTGATGCAGGGGATCAGCAGGGTCAGCAGGGCGATGCCGGCGATCATGTACATGCGGTTCAGGCGGTCCGGATTCAGGCCGGGATGCAGTTGCAGGCCGGTCATGGGCACCAGCTGGGGTGTTCCCCAGTTCTGGGACGCCAGCGTGTCCAGCTGGGCCTGGGCCGTGGCGGGCGAGGCCCCGGCCCGCAGGCGGACGTAGGTGAAGACGTCGCCGGCCATGTGGCTGGCGGGGCGGCTGGCCGGGGCGGTTTCATCCGCGTCCTGGGCGTCACGCTTGGCCTGCGCCGCGTTGAGCGGCGACAGGGGAGAGGTGGCGGAGACCAGGACCATCAGTTCGCGCAGATGACTGCGGTAGGGCAGGTCCTTCAGGATGGCGCGCACCCGCATGAACTCCTGCCCGTCGATATCCACACGCTTGCCCAGAGCCGGTTCACGCCCGAACAGCTTGCGGGCCATGCCCTCGGTCAGGGCCACGCCCTTGGGATCGGCCAGGCTGGCGCGCAGGTCGCCCTCCACCACCGGCAGGGGCAGGACATCGGCCAGACTTGGATCGGCCCAGCTGATGAATTCGCGAAAGGCCGTGCCGCCATAGCGGATCTTGTGGCTGTCGTCCACCAGCCGGGTGGCGGCCTCCACCTCCGGCACCTCGGCCTTCAGGGTGGCCGCCAGGTCGGCCGGCGTGCGCCAGCGGGTCACGGGGCCTGTCTCCGCCGGTCCTTCCCTGGTGGGGCCGTCCTTGGGCGCGCCATTCTGGGGGGGCAGCACGCTGTCCACGAAGTACAGCTGCTGATAGCCCGGCAGGAAGGTGTCGTAGCTCATCTGGTCGCGGATCAGCAGCGCCATCAGCAACGTGGCCGTCAGGCCCACGACCAGGCCGGCCAGGCTGATGACGATGTCGGGCTTCACCTGGCGCAAGGCGCGGAACGCCTGCCCGGCGGCGATGTGCAACATGACTGTCCTGGTCCCATGTTTTCGGCGGCGCAGCCGCAAGCAAGGCCCGGACCATCGGGCAAGTCCTTGGCGGATATGGATCCACCGCCACTGGCCGCGCCGTCCGGATCCGCACCTTGTCCGTTTCCGGACAGATGGTTGCCCGCTTCCGGACAATGATGCCGCGTGCTCCCCGCCTGCGCTACAGTGTGGTGAGAGGCCAAGCCGGCCAACATGGGCCGGCCAACACGGACCGGCCAACACGGGCCGGCCAACACGGGAAAGTGGGCATCACCCTTGACGCTGGATCAACTGCGCATCTTCGTGGCCGTGGCCGAACGCCAGCACGTGACCCAGGCGGCGCGCGCCCTGAACCTGGCGCAGTCGGCGGCCAGCGCCGCCATCGCCGCGCTGGAGGACCGCTACCAGACGCCCCTGTTCCACCGCGTGGGGCGCGGCATCACCCTGACGGAGGCCGGGCGCCTGTTCCTGGTGGAGGCCAAGGCCGTGCTGGCCCAGGCCGACAGGGCGGAACGGGCGCTGGCGGACCTGTCGGGCCTGCAGCGCGGGCACCTGCGGGTGCAGGCCAGCCAGACCATCGCCGGCTACTGGCTGCCCCGGCACCTGGTGTCCTTCCACGACAGCCACCCGGGCGTCACCCTGGACCTCACCATCGGCAACACGGCGCAGGTCGCCGCCGCCGTGCTGGAGGGCACGGCCGACCTGGGCTTCGTCGAGGGGGCGGTGGACGGTGCCGACCTGGCGGCCCACCAGGTGGCGCTGGACCAGCTGGTGGTGGTGGTGGCGCCAGGCCACCCCTGGGCTTTCCGGACGGCGGTCTCGGCCGCCGATATGCTGGACACGCCCTGGGTGATGCGGGAGACGGGGTCGGGCACCCGCTCCGCCTTCCTCAATGCGCTGGCGGACCTGGGTGTCGACCCGTCGGGCTTGCGCGTCGCCCTGGAGTTGCCGTCGAATGAGGCGGTGCGCGCGGCGGTGGAGGCGGGCGGCGGGGCGGCCGCACTCTCCGCCTCCGTCGCCAGCGGCAGTATCGAGGTGGGGCTGTTGCACCCGGTGCCCTTCCCCCTGCCGCCTCGCGCCTTCACCCTGCTGCGCCATGCCGGGCGGGGGCTAAGCCGTGCGGCTACGGCCTTTTTGGGCGGCATGGGGCTGCCTGACCTGGCTTAAGCGATAGGGCCGCCGGCTTGAAAGCCCCCGCGGCCAAATGAACTTCTTTTGACCGTCCCGGCCGGGCCTTGACCTGGCCTTGGGCGTGGTCGATTGAAGGGTCCAAACACGGCCTGCGGCCCGGCGTGGGCGTGAGGGAGGCGAGAGCGTGGCAAGGTCGCAATACGGCATGAGTCCGCCGCGCAAAAGGGTAGGCCGTCGCCATGTAATGGCGGCTGCACAATTTCTGGGCGATGATCCGGATATCGTTGCCTGCGTATTGGGCGAAGCGGAGTCCGTGCCGCCGCGCGAACGCACTTTTCGTAGGCAATTCCTTGGCTAGGCTGAGTTGGCGTGGCTCTTGCTCAACCATTCAGTCGGGCCTACCGATGGGGAAGGGGTTTATGGCGAAAGCAGACGGTCCATTCAATGAAATGGGCATGTCGGATGAAGTGCGCGGCCCGTATGTGGACATCGAACGATGGCTGCGCGAGATGCCGTCCGACAAACTGGAACTGAAGCGCCGCGAGGCGGAGACCTTGTTCCGGCGTGTGGGCATCACCTTCGCGGTGTATACCGAAGGCGGCGATCCTGAACGGTTGATCCCCTTCGACATCATCCCCCGCGTCCTGGCGCGCGCCGAATGGGACAGGCTGTCCCTGGGCCTGCAACAGCGGGTGAAGGCGTTGAACGCCTTCCTGGCGGATGTCTACGGCGAACGCCACATCCTGCGGGCGGGCAAGGTGCCGGAGCGGATGGTGCTGGGCAACGAAAGCTTCCGGCCCGAGATGCAGGGCTTCCTGCCTCCCGCCGGCGCCTACACCCACGTGGCCGGAATCGACATCGTCCGCCTGGACGCGGACAACTTCTACGTCCTGGAGGACAACTGCCGCACGCCTTCCGGCGTCTCCTACATGCTGGAGAACCGCGAGGCCATGCTGCGCCTGCTGCCGGATCTCTGCGGCATGCACAAGCTGGCGCCGGTCTCCCACTACCCGGAAGACCTGCTGGACACGTTGAAGTCCGTGGCGCCGCCGGCCTGCCGCGACGCGCCCACGGTGGCGGTGCTGACCCCGGGTTCCTACAACAGCGCCTATTACGAGCACTCGTTCCTGGCGGACGAGATGGGCGTGGAACTGGTGGAGGGCGGCGACCTGTTCGTGGACGAGGGCTTCGTCTACATGCGCACGACCCAGGGGCCGAAGCGGGTGGACGTGCTCTACCGCCGCATCGACGACGATTACCTGGACCCGCTGACCTTCCGTCCGGACAGCGCGCTGGGGGTGCCCGGCCTCTTCGCCGCCTACCGCGCGGGCCGGGTGACGTTGGCCAACGCGGTCGGCACCGGCATCGCGGACGACAAGGCGATATATCCTTTCGTCCCCGAAATGATCCGCTTCTACCTTGGGGAAGAGCCGATCCTGCTGAACGTGCCGACGTATCTGTGCGAGCGGGACGACGACCGCAAGTACGTGCTGGAGCACCTGCACGAACTGGTGGTGAAGGAGACGCGCGGGTCGGGCGGCTACGGCATGTTGATCGGGCCGCAGTCCACGGCGGCCGACCGGGCGCTGTTCGCCGACCGCATCAAGGCGCGGCCGGCCGACTATATCGCCCAGCCGACGCTGGCCCTGTCGACCTGCCCCACCTTTGTGGAGCAGGGCATCGCCCCCCGCCATGTCGACCTGCGCCCCTTCGTGCTGAACGGCCGGGAAATCCGGGTGGTGCCGGGCGGCCTCACCCGCGTGCCCTGGCGCGAAGGCTCCCTGGTGTGAATTCCAGCCAGGGCGGCGGCACCAAAGACACCTGGGTACTGGAGCGCTGACGAAGAATGCTGAGCCGTACCGCAGACGGACTGTTCTGGCTGGCCCGCTATATGGAGCGGGCGGCCAGCGTCGCGCGCCTGGTGCAGGTGGGCAACCGCATGTCCAACATGTCGCTGTCCCTGGATAATCCGGGCAATGAATGGCGCTCCACCCTGGTGGCGGCGGGGACGGAACCGGGCTATCTCGCCAAGCATGGCGAGGTGGTGCCGGCCCTGGTGCTGGACTACCTGGTGCTCGATCCGGAAAACCCGTCCAGCATCGTGTCCTGCATCGAAACCGCCCGGCGCAACGGCCGCGCCGTGCGCACCGCCCTGACCGTGGACACGTGGGAGGCCCTGAACGAGACCTGGCAGCAGACCCGGGCGCTGAAGGCCGACCGCCTGGCGGCGGACAGCCTGCCGGGGCTGATGGACTGGGTGATCCAGCGGTCCCTGCTGTTCTGCGGCAGCTATGCCAACACCATGCTGCGCAATGACAGCTATCTGTTCACCCACCTGGGCACGCTGCTGGAACGGGCGGACAACACCGCCCGCATCCTGGATGTCAAATACCACGTGCTGCTGCCGGACCATGAAAACGTCGGCGGGGTGCTGGATTATTACCAGTGGCAAAGCATCCTGCGCGCCGTGTCGGCGCTCCGCAGCTATCACTGGGTCTACCATGACCGGCTGAAGCCCTGGCTGATCGCCGAGCTGCTGATCCTAAAGCCGGAAATGCCCCGGTCGCTGGTGGCCTGCCTGGGGGAGGTGGTGGACCTGCTGGAGGCGATGGCCGTGCGCTATGGCGGCCAGAAGGGCGAATGCCACCGCCTGGCGGGGGAGATCCATGCCCGCCTGCGCTATGGCCGGGTGGAGGATATCTTCCAGTTCGGCCTGCATGAATACGTCACCCAGTTCATCGACGACATGCTGCGTCTGGGGCAGGAGATCAGCGCCTTCTACCTCAACGTCCGCTGATAGGTAGCGGGGACCTGACGCGGCCCGGTCCCGGATATCGGGGCCGGGCCGTTTCATTGCGCCGTCATAAAACTAAATGGCATTTAATTTCGACAAACCCTGGTGGCGGCAACCGGTTTCAGGGTATGAGACGGGGCATAGGGATAGGGGGCCTGTCCCGGCATGGACGGCTCCCTAAACTGAAGAAGAACGCCCCGAAGGGGCCGCGTCCGCACGTCCGAGGCCTACGAGATGACTTATTGCGTCGCCCTGTTCCTGAAGGCTGGATTGGTCATGCTGTCCGACACCCGCACCAATGCCGGCGTCGACAACATCTCGACCTTCTGCAAGATGCATAAGTTCGAAACGCCGGGTGAGCGCTGCATGGTCCTGCTGACGGCGGGCAACCTGTCGATCAGCCAGTCGGTGGTCAACCGCCTGCAGGAGGGCGTGTCCATCGGCGACGCGGATCCGGAGACGCTGGCCACGGTGCCGTCCATGTTCCGCGCCGCCCAGCTGGTGGGGGCGGCCATCCGCGACGTCTACAACAGCGACGGCCTGGCCATGAAGGCGCAGGGCGTGGGTTTCGACGCCTCCTTCCTGCTGGGGGGGCAGATCCGGGGCCGCGGCATGCGGCTGTTCCAGATCTATTCCCCCGGCAACTTCATCGAGGCGACGCCCGAGACGCCGTACCTGCAGATCGGGGAACACAAGTACGGCAAGCCCATCCTGGACCGTGTCGTCTCATACGACACGGCGGTGCAGGATGGGCTGAAGCTGGTGCTGGTGTCCATGGACAGCACGCTGCGCAGCAACCTGTCGGTGGGCATGCCCATTGACCTGGCTGCCTATCACCGTGACGACCTGACCCTGCGCATCCACCGCCGCATCACCGAGACCGACAGCTATTTCCAGCACGTGCGGGACCATTGGTCCAACGCCCTGCGCCAGAGCTACCGCACCCTGCCCACGGCCGATGAGTGGTGGGCGGGCGAGCAGCAGGTTTAGCGTTTTTTTCCGCTCTCGGTGAAGCGTTGGCGAGACTCTGATCCACCGAGGCGGGGATCCACCGAGGCGGGCTAGCCCTCTTGCTTCTTCAGCAGCGGCTTCAGCACCGACGCCACGGCCGCCAGGCCGGCGGGCAACGATGCCACAAGGGCCGCGATGTCCTGGCGGGCGGTTATCGCGTCGCCGGCGCGGGCCGCCGTCTGGATGCGCCCGGACAAGGCCTGTATCTGGCGCAGGCCGATGTCGCCCGCCGTGGCGATCAGGGTGTGGGCCGACCGGGCCATGGCGTCGGTGTCGGTGCTGTCCGCCAGAGTCTCCAGCGCCGACACCCGCGCCTCGCATTCCGTGACGGAAGACATGACAAGGTCGGCCAGCGTATCGGTGTCCAGCAGCTCCGCCAGTTGGCGCAGGGGGGCGGGGTCCAGCACCGGCGGTTCGGTGGGGGGCGTCGGTCGCGGCGGCGGCGCGGGTTGGGGCGGTGTCGACGGGGGCACGGCCTCGGCGGGGGCCGTTGGGCGGGGGGCCGTCACACCGCCGGTCCAGCGGGCCACGGTGCCGGCCAGGGTGGGCAGGGCGAAGGGTTTGGCGATGTAGTCGTCCATGCCGTTGGCCAGATATTCCTCACGCATGCCGGCCATGGCGTTGGCGGTCATGGCGATGACGGGGGTGCGGGGCCGGCCCGCCGCCTCCTGGATTTCACGGATGCGCCGTGTCGCCTGCACGCCGTCCATCTCCGGCATCTGTATGTCCATCAGCACGGCGTGGAAGGGCTCGCGTTCATAGCATTCCAGCGCCGAGCGCGCGTCGCCGGCCAGGGTGACGACATAGCCCAGCCGCTCCAGCATGGTCTTGGCCACCGTCTGGTTGATGGCGTTGTCGTCGACCACCAGAAGCCGGGCGCCGTTACCGGTGGGCAGGGCGGCGCGGGGTGTCGTGGCGGTGGCGCGGCTGGGGCGGGCGGGCGAAACGGAGGGCAAGGCCGGCAGGCGGGGCACCTCCTTGGCGCGCACGGCCGGCAGGCGCACTGTGAAGGCGAAGGTGCTGCCCTGGTTCAGCGTGCTGTCCAGGCTGATGGCGCCGCCCATCAGCGCCACCAGGCGCTGGGAAATGGCCAACCCCAGCCCGGACCCGCCGAAGCGACGGGAAATGGACGTGTCAGCCTGGCCGAACTTGCGGAACAGCTGCGCCTGGGCGGGCGCGCTAATGCCGATTCCGGTGTCGCGCACGGCGAAGTGCAGCGGTACCAGGCCGTCCTTGGCGATGCCGATCTCCACCTCGAGGACGACCGACCCCTTTTCCGTGAACTTCACGGCGTTCCCCACCAGGTTCAGCAGCACCTGGCGCAGGCGCAGGGGATCGCCGCGATAGTGCCCGGGTGTCGCGCCCAGGAACCGCGCCTCCAGCCGGATGCCCTTGTCGCGGGCCCTGGGGTCCAGGATGCTGGTCACGCCGCAGGTGACGTCGGTCAGCGCGAACGCCACTTCCTCCAGCTCCACCCGCCCGGCCTCCAGCTTCGAGATGTCCAGGATGTCGTTGATGATGGACAGCAGGGCGTCGGCGCTGTCGCGGATGATGATGGCGTATGAGGCTTGGTCCGCGGTCAGCGGGCTTTCCAGCAACAGTTGCACCATGCCCATGACGCCGTTCATCGGGGTGCGAATCTCATGGCTCATGTTGGCCAGGAAGTCGGACTTGGCGGCGTTGGCGGCCTCCGCCGACCGGCGGGCCGCGTCCAACTCCTCCGCCAGGGTGCGCAATTCGCGCGCCTGCGCCGCCAGGCGGTCGCGGGCGTCGATCAGGTCCGACACCTGCCGCCGCTGCACCGTCATGTCCATGTAGCCGACGACGAAGCCGCCGCCCGGCATGGGGATGGCCCGTGCCTCCAGGGTGCTGCCGTCGGCGCGGTTCAGCTCATAGGTCACCTGGCCGCCACCGTCCTGGGCGCCACTGTCCTGGCCACCAGTCGGCAAGCCCACCCCCGCCAGGGGATCGGCCGCACCCTCCGGCAACAGGGGCCGTATCGCGGACAGGGGTGTGCCGGGGGGGCAGTCCTCTGGCGCCAGGCCCATCAGGTCCAGGAAATGCTGGTTGCGGATGGACAGGCGCATCTGGGCATCGAAGGCGATGATGCCCTGGTCTATGGATTCCAGGATGGTGGTCAGCAGGCGGTCACGCTCCTGCAGGTGCTGGCGCGCTTCCACCAAGGGGGTGATGTTGCGGCCCACCCCGCGGAAGCCGCGGAAGCTGCCGTCGGCGGCGTAATAGGGCCTGCCGGAAATCTCCAGGTGGCGGGGGGTGCCGTTGGGCCCGGGCACGGAATAGGTGAAGTCGCGGAAGGGGGTGCGGGTGTTCAGGAACCCCTCATAGGCGGCCCAGTGCGTCGCGTCCGCGTCGGTGGACAGTTCCCGCCGGGTGCGGCCCAGCAGCCCGCTCATGTCCACGCCGACGAACTGCACCCCGTCGGACAGATAGGTCAGGCGGTGGGCCGCGTCCGTTTCCCAATACCAGTCGGTCGATATCTCCGTCAGGTCGCGGAAGCGTTCCTCCCGTGCCACCAGCTCCTGTTCCTGGCGGGCGACGGCGTCGGCCATGGCGTTGAAGGCCTGGGCGACGGCGTCCAGTTCGGAGCCGCTGCCGGGGCTGTCGATGTGGATGGCGCGGTCGCCGGCGGCGATGCGCTGGGCGGCGGTGCCCAGCAGGCGCAGCCAGCGCAGCACGGACAGCTCCAGGCCCACGACGCCGAAGGCGAAGGCGGCGAGGGTGACGGCAACCACCACCAGCAGGTTGCGGCGGAAATCGGCGTTGGCGGCGGCCACCATGTCCGCCTTCGACAAGCCCACGGCCACCCGGGCGCCGCTGTCACCCACGGCCGCGATGCCGAACAGACGGCTATCGCCGTGCAGGTCATCCATGTCCGCTATGCCGTCGGGTGTGCCCAGGACGGTGCTGATCAGCGGGTGGGCGCGATAGTTGGCCCCCACCATGCCCGCCAATTCCGGATAGCGGGCCAGCACCGTGCCGTGGCGGTCGACGGCCAGGAACACGGCCTGCCGCCGCTCCACCATCTGCCGGCCCATGTCCTCCAGCGCCCCCAGATCCAGGGCGGTACTGGCCACCCGCACGCCATCGCCCTTGGGCGAGGCGTGCATCTGGGCCACCACCATGATGGGGCGGCCGGAGGTGCGGCCGATCAGGAAGTCGCTGATGGTGGGCTGGCCAGTCTTGATCAGCGTCTGGAAATAATCGCGGTCGCTGAAGTTCGGAAACGGCGCGTCGGCGGAGGAGCAGAAGACCTGGCCGTCCGGGCCCATCAGGTTGATGTTGGAGATCCAGGGGTGCGCGGCTTTCATCAGCCGCGCGTCCTCGATGCACTGGTCCACCGGCAGGCCGGCGCTTTCACTGGCCAGCGTGTCGGCGATCCGCCGGGCCTGGCGGATCAGTAGGGCTTGCTGTTCCGCGACGGCGTGCGCCAGGCCAAGGGCCTGGTCCTGGGCGGCGGCCACGGCTTCCGATCGCCGGGCGCTGTAATCGATGATGGACAGGGCCGTCAGGGGCGCCACCACCACCAGCAACAGGATTTGCAGTCGGGCGCGCAGGCCTTTGCCGTGCAGCTTTAGGTAGTCGCGTGGCAAGCCGTCGTGCCTTTCCCGTCTAGGCTACAGGATTGGACCATCATAGCGAAAGCGGGCGCCGATAAACAGGCGCAGCCGTGCGACAAGACTGTTTCAACGCCGATTTTTCAACTCTTTAGCAGTAATTGAAAAAGCGGTCGCAGTTGATGGCCGTGATATGGCGGCCCTTAGGCGGCCTGCACCTTGCGCGCCTGGGGCACAATCACGGAGATGTAGAACTGGGTGCCGGCCTTGTCGAACGCCATCTCCGCCCCGATCTGCCGGCACAGTGCCTGGACGACGGTCATGCCGATGCCGGCCAACCGGGCCGCCCCCATGTCGGTGGGCAATTGGCCGCTGGGGTCGTCGATGATGCAGGACAGGCGATTGTCCACCACGTTCAGGGTCAGTTGCACCGGGCTGGACTGCCGGTCCGACCGGCGCAGGGTGGGCGTCAGCATCTCGTTCAGGATCAGGGCCAGGGCCACGCCCGTCTCCACCGGCAGCAGGACGGGTGTGCTGGTCACCTGCACGCGGTCCGGGGCGCCATACTCCAGCGCGACCTCACGGCAGAAGGCGGGCAGCAGGGCGCCGAACTCCACCTCATCCACCGTCTCGGCCTGCAGCATGCGCTTGTGCACCTCGTTGATGGCCAGCACGCGGGTGCGGGCCTCCGCCAGGGCGCGTTCGGCCTGCGGATCCTTGGTATCGTGAGTCTGTAATTGCAGCAGGGTGCCGATCATGGCCAGGCCGTTGCCGACGCGGTGGTTGATCTCCCGCAGCAGGCGGCCTTTCTCGTCCAGCATATCCTGCAGCTGCTGGCGCATGCGGCTTTCCCGGTCCGCTTCCGACACCGCGCCGCTGGACAGACGCCACACCAGGCCGCCGGCCATCAGGCAGATGATGACGCTGCCCCCCACGAACAACAGGCGCAGGCCATTGACACGGCCCTGCCGCTGGGCCAGCAGGCCTTGCTCCACCCCGTCGATTGCGGTCGCCTGGTCCCGCACTTCGGCCATCAGCGCCTCGCCCCGCTCCAGGGTGATCAGGTCGGGCGGTGCCCCGGCCGGCGTCTGGATCATCAGCACCTGCAACGCGTCCAGCCGGGCGTTGGCCTGCGCCGTCAGGACGGACAGGCGCCGCGTCTGGTCGGGGTTGTCGGCCAATAGGGTGCTCAGTGCCAGCAACTGGGTGGTGGCATCGTCGCGATAGCCCTGGAACCGCTCCCGCGCTTCCGGCGCATGTGTCAGCAGGTACAGCCGCTGCGCCGATTCCGCCGCCAGGATGTGGCTTAAAACCTGGATCGCCGTGGCGCGGACCTGATGGCTGTGGTTCACCCACCGCTCACTGCTCACCACCTCCGCGAAGATGGATTGCATGATCAACAGCAGGGCAACGATGCCCCCCAGGGCCGCCAGCCCAGCCAGTCGCACCCGCTGTCGCAACAGCATGTCCACGGCCCCAAGCCCCCTCACTCGAACGCGATGGCGGCAAAGACCGCGCATAGGAAAAATGTCCGCGTTACACACGCGGATTGGCTGGATCAGAAGCAGACCATGACGCAGTTTGCCGCGTCTGGCGATCTTGCCTTTGGCATAGGTCTTGCCTGCCGCTGCAAGGGCTTAGGACTCGGGCTTTACGGGCTGGGGCGGGGCAGCGGAATGGCGGTGGTGTACTTGATGCGCTCCATGGCGAAGCTGGAACTGACGTCGGTCAACTGCGTCACCTTGATCAGGCGCTTGTAGACGCGGTCGTAGTGCGGGATGTCGGCCACCAGCACTTTCAGCAGGTAATCCACGTCGCCGCTCATGCGGTAGAACTCCACGATTTCGGGAATGTCGGCCACACCGCGGGCGAAGGTGTCCAGCCAGTCCTCGTTATGCTGGTTGGTCCGGATGGCCACGAACACGGTGATGCCGCAGCCCAGCAACTCCGCGTCCAGCAGGGCGACGCGGCGGCGGATGAGGCCCGCTTCTTCCAACTGCTTCACCCGCCGCCAGCAGGCGTTCGCGGACAGGGCCACCGTGTCGGCCAACTGGGCGATGGACAGCGACGCGTCATCCTGCAGCAGCTGCAGCAGCCGGATGTCAATCTTGTCGAGTTGAACCATGGAGTGCGTGCTCTGTGGGAAAAAATCACAACATGCCGCCGAGATAGTGGGACAGTTTGGGATTTTTCTCAAGACGGACCAGGTTATCCTGATCCCCGCCAGGATCAGAACGGGGAGACCGGGACCATGTGGAACAAGCTGTTTGTCGACCATCCCAGGACGGTGCAGGAAAGCTATGGCGAGCACGCGCTGGTCGCGGCGTCCTTCGGCGGCCGCATGGTGCTGGCGGGTGTCGCGTGCCTCGTGCACGCCGTGGTGCCCGGCCTGTTCGTCCGCACCGGCAGCCGCACCATCGCCACGCTGCACGACCAGATGGTGGTGAACCGTAACCGGAAGACCGCCCAGACGGCTTCCGCCGATGGCCGTTACGGCCCCGTGTCGGGGTAGCGCGTCCGGCCTTCCATCGGGGCCGGACCGCTCAAGGGCGGCTCACCGTATGCTTCGGCAGGGCTTGGCCAGGCTAAAGGCCACTCCCCGCCTCCTCGCCGGGCGGGGCGTCCCCATTGAACTGGTCGATGCCGGTCATCACCCGGGTGATCATCTCCCGCTCCGCGACGCTCAAGGCCGGGTGCCAAATGTCGAACAGCAGGATGACGCGGGTCTGGTCGCTGTCGTTCCAGGCCTCATGCTCGATGGTGTCGTCGAACACCCAGGCCTCGCCCACCGTCCATTCCCGTGTCTCGTTGCCCACGCGGAAGCCGCAGCCGGGCGGCACCACCAGGGGCAGGTGCACCACCAGCCGCGTGTTGGACACGCCGGTGTGGGCGGGGATGCGGGTGCGCGGCTTCAGGACGGAGAACATGGCCGCCGGCGATTTGCCCGGCACCTGGGGCTGGGGCATGGCGTCCAGCAAGGCGGCGGTGCGCGGGCATCGCGCCCGGTTCTCCGCATGCGGCCGGCCGTAGTGCATGAAGTGGAAGGCGCTCCAGCGGGGGGAATGGTTCAGTTCCGCCCACTGGTCCAGCGGCAGGCCGTCGGGATAGGCGATGTAGGGCACGAATTGCCGGGGATCGTCCGCGTCCCGCAACACGGCCGCCAGCTCCGCCCGCACGGCGTCGGTGCCGGCCTCCAGATCGGCCAGCCAGGGGAAATCCTCGCGGTCATGGAATTCCATCACCGGCAGGCCGGGATAGAAGAATTGCGCCGGTTGCTGGTGGTAGGGCTTGGTCCGACCCAGCGCGCCGTCGACGAAGCGGGCCATGCGCCGTGCCTCGCCGCTGCGGCAGCGGGCGAGGTCGCCGCCGATCTCCCCCTTCAGGAAGGCGTCCAGGTCGGCCAGGTACTGGGCGTGGCGTTCCCGGGCACGCGCCACCGCCCGCTGGGTCGGGGCATCCAGGGCACCATCCGGCGGCGCCAGGCTCAGCGCCGTGCCATAGGCCGCACCCGCCTGCCGCGCCTCCCCCATCCCGTCCAGCAGCGAGGCGCGCATCAGCAGGGCCATGAAGTTGCGCGGGTCGAGGCCCAGCGCCCGGTCCAGGGCCGACAGGGCCGCCAGCGGCTCACCCAGGGCGCGGCGGGCGCCCGCGAGGTTCAGCCACAGGGGCACCTGGGTGGGGGCGATGGACAGCGCCTCCTCCAGCAGGGCGTGCGCCCGCGCCGGCTGGCCCGCGGCCATGGCCCGCACGGCCGCCGCGTTCAGGCCGCGCGCCTGGTCCTCCGCTTCCGGCTTGGCCGTATCGGCCTCCGCCCTCTCACCCATACCGCCCCCGCGTTGGTTGGGGTGGTGCCGGTCGGGGGATGGAAGTGCCTGGGGACGCGTCAGCATCCCCGTGTCCCCGACTGCACCCTCCCGGTTCATTACAGGCGGCGCCTTCCGGTCCACCTTTATGCCTATCACTATAGGCAGGGGTTGCGGGCGGCAACAAGGGCCGGATGGGGGAATTGTGACAACGCTTAATTTTTAGGCATTACGTAAAAATAAGGCCCGGGCGGTGGTTCCCCATCGCCCGGGCCTTGTTCCGCTCACGCGAAAACAGCTTACTTGTCGCCTACCACGCCGCAGGCGATGCGGCCGCCGCCGCCGCCCAGCGGCTCCGGCGTGTCGGAGAAGTTGTCGCCGCCGGCATGGATGACGAAGGCGTGGCCGGCCAGGTCGGCCAGCTTCAGGTGCGGCACGGTCAGCGGCTCAGGCGAGGAGGTGCCGTCGGCCTGGATGGTCAGCGGCGGCAAATCGCCCTTGTGCCCATCGGCCGTGGGGCCCAGATGCTTGCCCGTGCCGGCCGGGTCGAAATGGCCGCCGGCACCCAGGCCGGCGCCGGGCTTGCCGTCCTTCTCCCCCGGCTGGCAGGAGGCGTTGGCATGCAGATGGAAGCCGTGCACGCCCGGCGGCAGGCCGGTCAGCTTGGGCGTCAGCACCACGCCGCCGCCGCCCTCCGTCGCGGTGATGGTGCCGATGCCCTCCCCCACGCCGGCGGCGGTGATCAGGTGGACGGTGGTGGTGACGGGGGCCGCGGCCAGGGCGGGCGTGGCGCCGGTGGCAACCGCCGTGGCGGCCGTCAACAGGGCGGCGCGCAGAATGGACGTTTTCATGGATTCCCCTCCGAAAGGCCCGGTGTTCCTGACTGGGGCCGGGCTTATGGCAGGCTTGGTTAAGGCGCTGAATATTATGCCGGATGCCCCGCCCCGGCCAGCGGCCAGCCTGCTTAGGCCGGATGGGCAACACTTTGCCGCGCCTGGCGGCGCCGGCGATGATGCCCTGCGGCCCGCTTCACGCTATCGTGGGCACTCCCGCCCCGTCGCTTGAAAGCCGCCGCCCGCCCATGACCTTGCCCAGCCCCGATGGCGCCCGCGTCCTGCTGGTGGAAGACGACGACCGGCTGGCACCCCTGGTGGTGCGCCATCTGGCCGACAGCGGCTTCCAGGTCAGCTGGGCGGCCGATGCCATGGCGGCGGACGCGCACCTGCGCGCCCACGGCGCCGACTTGGCGGTGCTGGACATCATGCTGCCGGGGGAGGATGGGCTGAGCCTCTGCCGCCGCATCCGCCGCGACCATGACATCGGCATCATCATGGTCACCGCCCGGGGGCAGGAGGCCGACCGCATCCTGGGTCTGGATCTGGGCGCCGACGACTACCTGCCCAAGCCCTACAGCCTGTGGGAACTGGAGGCGCGGGCCAAGGCGGTGCTGCGCCGCTGCGTCCGGCCAGGCACGCCAGCCGGGGACCGCGCCGTCCGCCAGGCCGGCCCCTTCCGCATCGACACGGCCAGCCGGGCCGCCAGCCTGAATGGCCAGGCGCTGGACCTGACGCGCACGGAATTCGACCTGCTGGCCAGGCTGGCGGGTGATCCCGGGCGGGTGTTCAGCCGCGACGCGCTGCTGGAATGTGTGCGGGGCGGGGAGACGGACGCCTTCGACCGCGCCGTGGACACCCACATCAGCAACCTGCGCCGCAAGATCGGTGACGATCCCAAGACCCCGGCCTTCATCCGCACGGTGTGGGGCGTGGGCTACCGGCTTCATCTGCCGTGAGGGGGCTGCCGTGAGGGGGCCGGGCCTGTTCCGCCTGCTGTTCTGGCGGGCGCTGCTGCTGGTGGCCGTCTGCCTGGCCATTCTGGTGACGCTGTCCTTCCATTTCCAGGCGCGTTTCCTCTACAGCGCCTGGCAGCAGGACTTGCGGGATGAGGCTGGCTGGCTGGCCGGCCATTGGCCCGCGGACGCCGAACCGGCCGCCACCGCCCAGGCCTGGGCCAAGGCGCACGACCATGTCCGTCTGACCTGGCTGGCCAGGGATGGGACGGTGCGGGCCGACAGCCGCCCGGACCGGCCGCCGCTGGATCCGGCCTTGGCGGCACCCGGTCACCGGGATCTGGGGACGCTGGTCGGGACAGCACCCCTGCCGGATGGCGGCACCCTTGTCCTGAGCCGCTGGGGCCAGCCGGCCATCCCTATGCATGTGGAGTTCCTGCCGGTGGTGCTGGCCTTCGTGGCGCTCGCCGCCGCCATCGTCTGGCCGCCGGTGCGCGACCTGACGGCGGCTTTCCGCCGACTGTCCGCCCTGGCCGCCCGCGTGGCCGCCGGCCATTTCGGGGAGACGCTGGATCCGCCGCGCCAGCGCGAGCTGGCGGGCCTGGTCACCTCCTTCAACGACATGTCGCGCACCCTGCGGGACAGCGAGGCGCGGCAGCGCCGGCTGCTGGCCGACGTGTCGCACGAACTGCGTTCCCCCCTTGGCCGCCTGCGCGCGCTGGCGGAGACCATCGCTCGGCGGCCGAACGAGGC
>NZ_BACU01000542.1 GCF_000333275.1 Azospirillum sp. B4
CATTTCGTGCGNACGCGCCGGAGAAATCCCCTACGCCATGACCCGCTACGTCAATGAGACCAACCGGCTGTACGGCGTGCTGAACCGCCGCCTGGCGGGCCGGCCCTACGTGGCGGGCGACGACTATTCCATCGCCGACATGGCCATATATCCCTGGATCGTGCCGTGGCAGCGGCAGCAGCAGAACCTGGACGACTTCCCCGACCTGAAGCGCTGGTTCGAGGCCGTGGCCGCCCGCCCCGCCACCCTCCGCGCCTACGCCAAGGGGGAGCCCCTGCGCAGCCGCCCGACCGTCACGGAGGAGGGCAAGAAGATCCTCTTCGGCCAGACCGCCAGCAACACATCCGCCATCAAATAAGGCCGCGCTGAAGACCGGCCGCAACCAAGGCAGTCATCCCCATGTCCACCATCTCCACCGGTGAGGGCCTCGCCCACCGGAACGCCCCCGGCTTGTCCGCCGCCTCCTGGATGGCGGCCGTCGCCGGCCTCAGCGGCAGCCTGGTCGCCATCGGCCTGGCACGCTTCGCCTATACCCCGCTGATCCCCTCCCTCATCGGCGCGCGCTGGTTCGCCGCCGGTGACGTGGTGACCCTGGGGGCGGCCAACTTCGCGGGCTATCTGGCCGGGGCGCTGCTGGGCCGGCCCCTGGCGGGCGCGCTGACCAGCCGCTGGGCCCTGCGCCTGATGATGCTGGCGGCCACGGCGGCCTTCTTCGCCTGCGCCTTCCCGCTGTCGGTCGCGTGGTTCTTCGTCTGGCGCTTCCTGTCCGGTCTGGCCGGCGGCGCCATCATGGTGCTGGTGGCCACCAGCATCCTGCCCCATATCCCGCCCGCCCGGCGCGGCATGGTCAGCGGCATCATCTTCCTGGGTCTGGGCCTGGGCATCGCCGCCTCCGGCACCCTGGTCCCGGCGTTGCTGCGCCTGGGGCTGGTGCAGACCTGGCTGGGCCTTGGCGCCCTGTCCCTGGTTCTGATGGCCATAAGCTGGTCTGGTTGGCCGGCCGGGGATCTGCCGGCCTCGGCGCCCAGCCCGGTGGCGGCGGAGGGCGGGCGCGCCGGCGGCATCCTGCGCGTGCTCTACGCCGAATACGCCCTGAACGCGCTGGGCCTGGTGCCGGTCATGGTGCTGCTGGTGGATTATGTTGCCCGTGGCCTGGGCCGGGGGGCGGACACGGGAGCGCTCTACTGGGTGCTGTATGGCCTGGCGGCCATCGCCGGCCCCCTGGTCTGCGGCCCCGTGGCCGACCGCATCGGCGCGGGGTTGACCTATCGCCTGTCGCTGGCCCTCCAGGCCGCGGCGGTGGCCTTGCTGGCGGCCAGCGGCCATCCGCTGGCCATTGCCGCCGCCACCGTCATCCTGGGCATGTTCACGCCCGGTATCGTGCCCCTGGTGCTGGGCCGCATCCGGGAGCTGCTGCCCCACAGCCACAAGCAGCAGCAGGCGGCGTGGAGCCGCGCCACCACCGCCTTCGCCCTGTTCCAGGCCCTGGCCGGCTATGGCTATTCCTACCTGTTCAACCACACCGGCCAGGACTACGCCCTGATCTTCCTCTGCGGCGCCGGCGCGTTGGTGGTGGCCTTGATCGCGGACACGGCGGCCGCCTTGGGTGGGCGGAGATGACACCCAGCGGCATGAGCCTCGTGCTCATGCGACTGCAGGCCCCGACTGGGGCCGCCCGGCGACTGAGGGACCCTCATCCCTGGGGCAGCGTGACCTCGAAGGTGGCCCCGCTGCCCTCGGGCCCCTCCGCCAGGCGGATGTCGCCGCCGTGGGAGCGCAGCAGCGATTGCACGATGTGCAGGCCCATGCCGGTGCCGCCACTGTCCCGCCGGGTGGTGAAGAAGGCGTCGAACACCCGCTCGCGGTTGGCGGCGGAGATGCCGGGTCCGTTGTCGGCCACGGTGACGGCCACCGCCCAGTCGCGATGCGCGACCCGGATGTCCAGGGTGGTGGCGCCGTGCCGGGCGGCGTTGTCGGCCAGGTGGGCGAACAGGATCAGCACGTTCTCCGCCGACATGGCGACGGCGGCGTCCTCCCCCGCCGTCGTCAGGGCCAGGGCGGGGAACTGTGCGGCCAGGTCGGGCCAGACGGCCGACAGGGGGGTGCGGCCGCCCCGCACCGGGTTATCGGCCTGGGCCAGGTCGCGCAGCCGCTGCACCAGGGCGGTCAGGCGCCGCGTATCGGCCAGGATGTTGCCCAGGAAGCGGCGGCGCTGGGCCGTGTCCATGCCGCCGCTGCCGCCCTCCAGGTCGTCGTGCAGCAGCTCCGCCGCCCCTTGGATGCCGGTGAGGGGGGATTTCAGCTCATGGCTGACATGGGCGGCGAAGGTGGTGATGTAGCGTGAGCGGTCGGACAGGCGTTGCGCCATGTCGTGAAAGCTCTGCGACAGCAGGGCGATTTCCCGGGTGCCGTGGTGGGGCGCCTCCCCCGGCCCGTCGGCCCGCCCGCCCGCGCCCAGCTCCCGCGTCTGGCGCACCAGCTGGTGGATGGGCCGCGTGATGGTGCGGGAGAAGACGAAGGCGATGATCAGGATGACGGCCAGGATGCAGCCGCCAGCCAAGGCCGCCTTGCGCCGCTCCCCATACAGGTGGCGGAAGATGTTGTTGGGCGTGCGTGAGGCGTAGATCACCCCGGCCACCCGGTCGCCGTCCTGGGTATGGGCGATGACCGGCAGGGCCACGAACACCCGCACGCCGGTTCCCCGGCTCATGGAATAGAGGGGCGGCGGCTCATGTTGCGACCGCCGGATGCGCAGGGCCGCGTGATAGCGGCCGGCCAGCGCCGCCGCCACCTCCGGCACCTCGGCCAGGGACAGGCCCACCTCCTCGGCCCCGGCCAGGATGGTGCCGTTGAAGTCCAGCACCCGCACGCCGGACAGCATCTGTTCCTGCGTGCGGCGGGCCAGGGCGTAGACATGGTCCGCGACGGCCCGCAGGGCCGGGTCCACGGCGGCGGTGGCCGGCGCCGCCGGGGGGCGGGCGCCCAGCACATCGTCGCTGGTCAGGTCCAGGCCGGGCTCGATGGGGTGGAAGCGTTCCTCCGGCGCCACCGGCACCAGGGGCGTCGGCGACAGGGCGGGCGGCGGGTCCAACCGCTCCACCGCGTCGGCGTAGGCGGCGGCCAGCACGCTGGCCTGGGCGATCAGCTCCGCCTCCGTCTGGCGGACCAGCTGGTTCTCATACAGGCGGAAGAAGAACAGGCCGGCCAGGGGCAGGGCCGCCACGGCCAGCAGCACCGCGACCACGACCATGCCCAGCGAGGGGCGCCACTTGGCCCGGACGCGGGGGGTGCTGGTCACGGCTGGACGCCGACGGTGCAGGCGCCCAGGCGGAAGCCCACGCCGTGCACCGTCTCCACCGCGTCCTCACAGCCGGCGGCCTGGAACTTCGCCCGGATGTTGCGGACGTGGCTGTCGATGGTGCGGTCCGACACGTGGATGTTATCGGGGTAGGCCGCGTCCATCAGCTGGTTGCGGCTGAACACCACGGCCGGCCGGGCGGCGAGGGTCTTCACCATCATGAACTCCCGCGCCGTCAGGCCCAGTTCCCGCCCGCCCACGGTGGCGCGGTGGCCGGCGCTGTCCAGCACCAGGGCGCCCCTTTCCAGGGGTGGCGCGTCTTCCTGCGGCGGGGCGGCCGGTCCCCGGGCGCGGCGCAGGATGACGTTGACCCGGGCCACCAGCTCCCGCGGGCTGAAGGGCTTGGTGACATAGTCGTCGCCGCCCATCTCCAGCCCCAGCACGCGGTCTATCTCCTCATCCCGGGCGGACAGGAACAGGATGGGCACGTCGGAGGTGCGGCGCAGGCGGCGGCAGACCTCCAGCCCGTCCATCTCCGGCATGCCCACGTCCAGCACCACCAGGCTGGGCGGGGTGCGCGTGGCCATGTCCAGGGCGTCCACGCCGTTGCCGGCCCAGTCCGCCGCCATGCCGGCCTTCTCCAGGGCGAAGCACAGGACGTCGCGGATGTGGGGATCGTCGTCGACGACAAGGATGCGGTGCATGATGCCCATCATTGGTGGCCCTGCTGATCGATACCATCCGGATGGGCCGCCAGATAGTCCCTCAGCCGCTGGTCGCGCAGGGTCCAGCCGCGCCAGTCGGTAGGGCGGGCCAGGAAGCGCTGGGCCAGGTCACGGCGCAGGGCCTCGACGGTCGCGCCGGAAACATCGCCGGCTTCGGCCCGGCTGTGCAGGGGCAGGGCGATGTAGCGGTCCAGCGCCGGGATGGCCTGCGGCCCCAGCCGGCCCAGATAGGTCCAGTCCAGGTCGGGCCCGCCGCCGGCCGCCTCCCGGCAATGGTCGACGTTGTAGCCGGCGATCAGGGCCGGCACGTTCACCCAGCCGACACCGTAGAGCGATGCCGCCAGCGCCATCAGGTTGGCCCCCACCAGCCAGCGGTTGGACCGGCCCAGGAACAGGCGGACCAGGATCAGCCC
>NZ_BACU01000541.1 GCF_000333275.1 Azospirillum sp. B4
ATGCCTGGACATCGTGCCGGTGGTCAACCGGCTGGCGCGGGCGGTGCGCGCGGCCGGCGGCCGGGTGATCTGGACGCGGCAGACGGTCAGCGCCGCCCCCGCCCTCGCCATGCCGTCCTGGCAGTACGACCTCACCATCCCTTTCGTGCGGGAGGCGGTGCGGGTGATGGGGGCCGGCACACCCAGCCACGCCCTGCACCCGGCCATGGAGGTTCGCGAGGAGGATGGGGTGGTGGACAAGTACCGCTACAGCGCCTTCCTCTGCCCGGCCGGTTCCCTGCGGGCCGAATTGCGGGCCCATGGCGTCGACACCCTGCTGATCGCCGGCACGCTGACCAACTGCTGCTGCGACAGCACGGCGCGCGACGGCAACATGCTGGGCTATCGCGTGGTGGTACTGGCGGACGCCTGCGCCGCCCCATCGGACGCGGAGCACAACGCCGCCCTGTTGCTGCTGCGCCTGAACTTCGCCGACGTGAAGACGGTGGCGGAGGTCGAGGCCCTGCTGCCCCCGATTTAAGCCACATCAAATTATATGACGCGGGGAAGGTGGTGGCGGCCGGTCAGGGAACCGGGTATCAAGGCGCGGTCGGCGCCCTGACCATCCTGCGGTCAAACCGTTTATCGGGTGATGGGGCCGGGATAGGGCATCGGGCATGAGCATCAGCGTCTTCGAACTGTTCAAGGTGGGCGTCGGCCCCTCCAGCTCCCACACCATGGGGCCGATGACGGCCGCCTGCCGCTTCGTGCGGCGCGTGGCGGCGGACGGGCAACTGGCCGCCGTGGCGCGGGTGGAGGTGCGGCTGTATGGCTCGCTGGCGTTGACCGGGCGGGGCCACGCCACCGACACCGCCGCCATCATCGGCCTGACCGGCCAGATGCCGGCCGATGCCGATCCCGACGCCTGCGCCGCCTTGGTCGCCCATGTGCTGACCAGCCACCGCCTGCCGCTGAACGGCGCTGACGGTCACCAGATCGATTTCGACGCCGACCGCGACATCCGCTGGGAAGGCGGCAGCCAGCTGCCCTTCCACCCCAACGCCATCACCTTCGTGGCGTTCGACGGCGCCGGCGCCGAGCTGACGCGCGGCACCTACTATTCCGTCGGCGGCGGCTTCGTCCTGGATGAGGATGAGGCGCGGGCCAACGCCCCGGCCAACCCCGGCCCGGCCGTGCCCCATGACTTCGCCAACGCCGACCAGCTGCTGGACATGGCGTCCAAGGCCGGCCTGACCATCGCCGAACTGATGCGCGAGAATGAGCGCGCCGGCCGCACGGACGCGGAGATCGACCAGGGCCTGGACCGCATCCTGGCCACCATGGACGCCTGCATCGACCGCGGCATGCGCGAGACCGGCATCCTGCCCGGCGGCCTGGATGTGCCGCGCCGCGCCGCCAAGATCCACGCCCAGCTGCTGCAGCGGCAGGAACGCATGCTGCGCGACCCGCTGTCGGTCATGGACTGGGTGAACCTGTGGGCCCTGGCGGTGAATGAGGAGAACGCGGCCGGCGGCAAGGTCGTGACTTCCCCCACCAACGGGGCGGCCGGCATCATCCCGGCAGTGCTGCGCTATTACGAGCGCTTCCACGATCCCGACCGCCGCCGCCTGCACATCTTCCTGCTGACCGCCGCCGCCATCGGCGGCCTGTACAAGCGCAACGCCAGCATCTCCGCGGCCGAGGTCGGCTGCCAGGGCGAGGTGGGGGTGGCCTGCTCCATGGCCGCCGCCGGCCTGACCGCCGCCATGGGCGGCACCAACGCCCAGATCGAGAACGCGGCCGAAATCGGCATGGAGCACAACCTGGGCCTGACCTGCGACCCCATCAAGGGCCTGGTGCAGATCCCCTGCATCGAGCGCAACGCCATGGGCGCCATCAAGGCCATCGACGCCGCCCGCCTGGCCCTGATGGGCGACGGCACGCATAAGGTGAGCCTGGACCGGGTGATCGAAACCATGCGGCGCACCGGCGCCGACATGAAGGATCTGTACAAGGAAACGTCCCTGGGCGGCCTGGCGGTGAATCTGCCGGAGTGTTAAGCGGAGTCAGTTGAAATCCTGGTCGTGGGCCGCGATGGCCTCGGCCAGGGTGTCGAACCAGGCACAGCGTCCGGTGACCGGCATTTCAATGAACAGCTCGACCTGTTGCCTGGCGAAAAAGGCCAGCTGGTCATCGGGGACCGGCAGGTGGAAGAAGTCGGCGCTTTGGACGGCGTACCGGCCGGTCGCCACATCCTGGAAGCAGGTATAGCGGACGGCCCTTGCGGTACCGTTCTCGAGACGCTTCCAGACCATCACTTCCTGGAACAAGCTCATACCGCTCCCCTCACTCCGCCACGACATGCCCCGGCGGGTGGCTGGCGGCGTAGCGCCGTGCCAGGACGGCGCAGACCATCAGCTGGATCTGGTGGAACAGCATCAGTGGCAGGACGATCATGCCGATGGTGTGGCCGGCGAACAGCACGTTGGCCATGGGGATGCCACTGACCAGGCTTTTCTTGGAGCCGCAGAACACCACGGCGATCTCATCGCCCCGCGACAGATGCAGCCGGCGGCTGACCACCGTGGTGAGGGTCAGGATCAGGGCCAGCAGGCCGATGTTGACCAGGACCACCTTCAGCAGGCTGACGGCGTCCAGCTGGTGCCAGATGCCCTCGTTCACCGCGTGGCTGAAGGCGCCATAGACCACCAGCAGGATGCTGGCGCGGTCCACCGGGCCCAGCACCTTCTTGTTGCGCGCCACCCAGGCGCCGATGCGCGACCGCAGCAGCTGGCCCAGCACGAAGGGCAGCAGAAGCTGCACGAAAACGGAAGTGAGGGCGTCGGCCGAGAAGCCGGCGCCGGCCTTGGCTAGCAGCAGGCCGACCAGCACGGGCGTGATCACCATGCCCAGCAGGTTGCTGGCCGACGCGCTGCAGATGGCCGCCGCCACGTTGCCGCCGGCGATGGAGGTGAAGGCGATGGACGACTGCACCGTGGACGGCAGGGTGCAGAGGAACAGCACGCCCAGGTACAGGTCCGGCGTCAGCACGCCCAGATTGACCAGCGGCCGCAATGCCAGGCCCACCAGGGGGAACAGCACGAAGGTGCACAGCGTGACCAGCAGGTGCAGCCGCCACTGCGTCAGCCCGCCGATCACCGCCTCCCGCGACAGCCGGGCGCCGTATAGGAAGAACAGCAGGAAGACGGCGACGTCCGTGGCCCCGTTGGACGCGGTGATCATCGCCCCCTTGGCCGGCAGCACCGAGGCCAGCGCCACCGTGCCCACCAGCAGCAGGGTGAAGGTGTCGGGCTTCAGGCGCGCCAGCCAGACGGTGAAGCCGGAGGAGGGGGTGGGCGCGGTCGCGGCGGGGGCGGACATGGGTGGGCAACCTTGGCACGGGGACATGATGCCGCATCATAAAGCGCTGGACGGCCCATCTTGAAGACTGCTTACAATTGTTACTGTCATCAAATTTATGAATGACCGTATCGCGGATGAGGATGGGATGCTGGACACGACCTTGCTGCGCACCTTCATGGAGGTGGCGCGGGCCCAGGGCTTCACCGAGGCGGGCCGCCGGCTGGGCCTGCGCCAGTCCACCGTCAGCCAGCAGATCGGCCGGCTGGAGGAGGCGGTGGGCCGCCGCCTGTTCGTGCGCGACACCCACACCGTGCGCCTGACCGCCGATGGCGAGGCCCTGGTGGAATTCGCCCGCGGCATGCTGGACCTGGAGGAGCGGGCGCGGCAGCACTTCGCCGGCGCCGACTTGCGCGGCCGCGTGCGCCTGGGCGCGGGGGAGGATTTCGTCATCTCCCACCTGTCCGACGTGCTGGCCGCCTTCGTCCGCCGCCACCCGGCGGTGGATCTGGAACTGACCGTAGGGCTCAGCGGCTTCCTCTACCAGAAGCTGGACGCCGGCGAGCTGGACCTGGTGTTGGCCAAGCGTCGCCCGGGCGACACCCTGGGCCGCCCGCTGTGGCGCGACCGCTTCGTCTGGGCGGGGCGGGAGGGCGACGTCCTGGATCCCGCCAAGCCCGTGCCCCTGGTGCTGTTCACCCCGCCCAGCATCAGCCGCTCGGTCGCCCTGGAAACCCTGGAACGCCACGGCCGCCCCTGGCGCATCGCCTGCGTCAGCGGCAGCCTCAGCGGCCTGCGCGCCGCCGCCTTGGCGGGCCTGGGCGTCACCGTCCAGCCCCGCGCCATGCTGCCCAGCGGCATGGTGGAGGTGCCGCACCTGCCGCCCCTGGCCGACGTGGAGTTCGTGCTGGCCGGCCCGGGTGCGGCCGGGCGCGGCCCAGCGGCGGCCCTGGCGCAGGCCATCGTGGACAGTGCCGTGCGCTTGCAGGGGGTGGGGTAAGGGGTGGCGATTCGGTTCCGATCACATCCCATCCACCAGTGATCAGGCGGTGCGCGCGGGATTTGGACATCCGTGCACTCTTCTTTGCGCCTCCGGATGCGCGTTACCAGTGAGGCGTCGTCTGGGGTGCGGCGCGAATAGCGTCTGGATGGCCCTTGGCGGTAACGTTGCCGGCCTTCCCTTTCCCCAGGCTTTGCGCGATCGTGGGCAGGGCGACCCGGTTTGGCAGGGCGGGCGCCGGATGGGGGCAGGGGACTGATGACGACGATTGATCGCCGCACCGCCTTGGCGGGCGCCGTGGCCACCTTGGGCGGCAGCCTGGTCAGCGGCCCGGTACGGGCGCGCAGCAGCACCCCCGATGGGCGGGCCCCCAATGCACAGGCCGGGGCCATACCCGGCGCCCCTGCCGGCCAGCCTGGTACGGAGACACCGATGCGTGCGCCTGTCATCAATTTTCTGGGCGGCTTCGCCAACCCCAACCTGGAGGTTGACGCCCAGCTGGACCCGCAGTCGGCGGCGGCCAAGCTGCCTGACCTGCCCCAGGCCAAGGTGGATGCCCGCGCCCTGGCCGACGTGCGCCAGTCGGGCCTGACGGCCGTCAACCTGACCCTGGGCTATGTCGCCGGTCCCATGGACCCGTTCGAGTTCACGGTGCGCGACATCGGCCGCTGGGACCGGCTGATCCGGGAGCATCCGCAGGCGCTGCGCAAGGTGTACACCGCCGCCGACATCACGGCGGCGCAGGCCCAGGGGCAGCTGGGCGTCATCTATGGTTTCCAGAACGCGGTGCAGCTGGGCGGCGACCTGGACCGGGTGGAGCTCTTCGCGGATCTCGGCGTGCGCATCATCCAGCTGACCTACAACCCCGCCAACCCGCTGGGCGCCGGCTCCATGGCCGATAAAGCGGGGGCCGTGAACACGGGCCTGACCGACTTCGGCCGCCAGGCGGTGGAGCGGCTGCAGGCCGCCCGAATCATAGTCGACCTGTCGCACAGCGGGGAAAAGACCTGCCTGGACGCGCTGGCCGTGGCCAAGGGCCCGATCACCATCAGCCACACCGGCTGCCGCGCCCTGTGCGACCTGCCGCGCAACAAGACGGACGCGGAACTGCGCGGCGTGGCCCAGGGCGGCGGCGTCGTCGGTATCTACTTCATGCCCTTCCTGGTGCCGGACGGCCACCCCAAGGCCGAGGACGTGGTGCGCCATATCGAGCATGCGCTGGACGTCTGCGGTGAGGACCACGTGGCCATCGGCACGGATGGCGAGGTCACCGGCATCGACGACCTGGACCGCTATCGCGCCGTGCTGCGCAAGGAGATCCTGGCCCGCCGCGCCGCCGGCATCAGCGCCACGGGTGAGGGGGAGGACACCTACCCCTTCGTCGTCGACCTGCGCGGCCCCGGTCAGTTCACCCGCCTGGCCGACCTGCTGTCCAAACGCGGCCACAAGGCGGCGCGCATCGACAAGATCCTGGGCGGCAACGTCCTGCGCTGCGCGCGAGACGTGTGGGGTAGCTAGGAACTCATTATAGGTTGTTGGACTTATAACATATTCTCCAAAATGTGCTATTTTGGGCCTACGATCCAATATAGGGCATGAGGTGAAAATGACTGAGACGGCCCGCTTCATCGTTCTTCCGGTCAGCGGCTTTCGTGACCGGCGACTGACTGAGGCGGACAAACTTCGGGCTCCTGGCCCTGCGGTACGGTTGGCGGTGCGCGGCGGCGTTGCCTCAGGGTGTGAGACGGCCACGACGAATATGCGTGTGCTTGATGGTATCCGCGAGGGCGGTCCCAGACTGGTGGAGATGTCGGCCGATGCGGCGTTGAACCTTCAGGCGGAGGTGCCGGGCCTGCGGGTCATACCGGTCGTCACCTATCACACGATGGAGTTCGAGCGAGGTATCGTCCGGCCCTTTGCCCAGTCTGCATCCAATGCGTCGGCTGCAGGGGGTGTCGTGGTACGTGTGGTTGACGGTGCCACCCAGACTGGGTTGGCCGGTGCCAGGGTCGTCGCTTTCACCAGCTTCCGCTTTCGGACTGGGGCGGAAGGAATATCCGATGACCGGGGAAACGTCGCGCTTTCCATTCCCCCTGGCACCCGGCTGGATCGCCTATACGTCTATGGACCGGCGCGATATTGGGGCTTCTTTGACAGCGGCATTACCCTGAACGGTAGCAACACGTTCAGTGTTCCGCCCATTGATTTTGCGACGGATCGTCTGCTGCTGTCGGACCTCTACCAGGCGTTGCCGCTTGACGGAGGCGTCGGTGTCCGCGTCGGGGTGATCGATACGGGTATCGCGCAGGCCCATTCCCTGCTGCCCAACGTCACCGGTGGTGCCAACCTCGTCTTCGATGAGACGGTGGGCGATGCGGGGGCGGCGGCGAACTGGGGGCCGGCGGCTTCCGATGGAGAGCATGGAACCCATGTCGCGGGCATCATTGGCGCCCGGCCGCAACCGGATATTTCCATTCGGGGCGTGGCTCCGGGTGTCGAATTGCGCAGCTACCGGGTTTTCCCCAATGGCGGAGGGGGCGCCACGAACTACGACATCATGAATGCGATCGATCGGGCCGTTGCGGACGGCTGCGATATCGTCAATCTGAGCCTGGGCGGCGGTAGTCACGATGACGGGGTGCAGACCGCGATAGAGGCTGCACTGAGTGCCGGTACCTTGGTAGTTGCCGCGGCCGGCAACGACTATCGCGGTCCCGTCAGCTTTCCAGCATCCCTCAGCGGCTGCATCGCCGTTTCCGCCATGGGACGCAGGGGGACCTATCCACCCAGTTCGACCGAACGCATCGAGTTCACCAAGCCGTACGGCACCGATCCGCAGGCCTGCTGCGCCGCCTTTTCAAACTATGGCCCGCAGATCAAGCTGACGGGGCCTGGCCTCGGAATCGTCTCGGCGCTGCCGGACGACGCCTATGGTGTCATGAGCGGGACATCGATGGCATGTCCGGCCGTCACCGGGTTTGCGGCCTTTCTGCTGGCGCGGAACAATGATGTTCGGGCCAAGAGGGGATTGGAGCGTGTGGCGGCGCTGAGACAACTGCTGGCCGATCACGCCAAACCCGTGGGGTTCGGTACGGACTACGAGGGGTTCGGCATGCTTTCATGAAGCGGGGAGTTTATGGAAACTTGCCTGTGAAAGACTGGTTGAAGTACGCTTTGCCACCCATCTGTTCCATTGGGGCGAAAACGAGCCAGTCGGTATTTCGCCAGGAACCAGGATAGCCGGTCCGTGCAGGATGTCAGCCACAGTCGCGTCATTCTTCGCCGCTTGAAGCAGGACGCCACGCCATCAGCCCAAGCGGCCAGTCTTATCGACAACGCGGCCGGGATGGTCGTGTTGGATAAGCGCAACCCGTCCATGCTGTTGGTGGAGGGGCAGCCGGAACTCATTTCGGCGATGGTGCAGAGGCTGAACGGTTGGTCCGCCTTCCCTTTGGCGACGGTCGAACGCCCGGATACCCGTGTCCGCATTGTGCCGACCGTCTGATATCAGCGGCATGAGATTTTGCCTAACGCCGCTTTGGCCCGCTACTGCGGGCGTTCGGCTTGTGAGGGGGGGCATTTGAGTGGTCGCGATTGAGTTGTCGCGATCAAATGCAACGGGCGCCAGCCGTCGCGGCGGCAAAGCATCAGTCTGGGCGCGGTAGTACATTCCATCATTCACGCCACCGCCATCCACGCCACGGCACACTGAATTTCACGCAATGGCTCTTGCGTTCTGTATCGAGTGCTCTAATTTAATTGGAGCGATCGATACAGAACCGGCGTGCTGGCGTGGCGGTTCTCCGGCTGAGGAGGGTCCGCCATGGCGCGGCCGCGTGCGTTTGATGAGGGGGTGGCGCTGGGCGCCGCCGTCGACGGGTTCTGGTCCCAGGGGTATGGCGCCGCCGGCACCCGTGACCTGGCGGCGCGCATGGGGCTGACCACCGCCAGCTTCTACAACGCCTTCGGCGACAAGCGCGGCCTGTTCCTGAAGGCGCTGGACCGGTACCTTGACGAAGGCTCCCGCCGGCGCTTCGCCCGCCTGGACGGGCTGGCCCCCCGGGAGGCGATCACGACCTATGTGGCCGACGTCGTCGAGCGGTCGCTGGCCGATCCGCTGCACCGCGGCTGCCTGCTGATTAATTCCGCCCTGGATGTGACGGCGCAGGATCCGGACATGCGCGATGAGATCGCGGGCGGGCTGGATGAGATCCGGGGCTTTTTCCTGCGCCATCTCCAGGCCGGGCAGGCGGACGGCAGCATCGCCGCAAGCCAGCCGGCGGAGGATCTGGCCCGCCTGTTCCTGGGCGTGGTGGTGGCCATGCGCGTCATGGCGCGCGTGAACCCCGACCGCGCCCTGCTGGAAGGCATGGCCCGCCCGGCGCTTTCCCTGCTGGACCCCCGATAGACGATACCGACCCTTCATCCGCGAGGCGTTCCGATGATCGAGCTGTACTACTGGCCCACCCCGAACGGCCACAAGATCACCCTGTTCCTGGAAGAGGCGGGGCTGGACTACACCATCCACCCGGTGGACATCAGCGCCGGCGACCAGTTCAAGCCGGAGTTCCTGGCCTTCTCCCCCAACAACCGCATGCCGGCCATCATCGACCGGGATCCGGCCGATGGGGGGGAGCCCATCACCGTGTTCGAGAGCGGCGCCATCCTGCTGTACATGGCGGACAAGACCGGCCGCTTCATCCCGGCGGACGTGCGGGGCGGAAGACGGGCG
>NZ_BACU01000540.1 GCF_000333275.1 Azospirillum sp. B4
CCCCGGCTGGCGGCCAGCTCACGGCCCCGGGCGAACAGGGCCAGGGCCTTGCGCGACAGCTCCTCCCATTGCGCGGCGGTCAGCAGCTTCTTTTCCACGATCTCCGCCGGCGACAGCGGCTCGTCATGGCCGCCATCGAAGGCCTTGGTGGTGGGCGTTATAATGGTGTCGGGCAGTTTCTGGTTGGGGCGCAGGCCATCCGGCAGGGTCACGCCGTACATCGTGCGCTCACCCTTGCGGTACATGGACAGGATGGAGGTGCCGGTGGTGCCGGCCAGGTAATCGCGCACCACGATCTCGACCGGCAGGATGTCCAGCCGCTTGGCCACCACCACGTTGGGGTCGGGATAGTCGATGACGTGATTGGGGCAGATGTCCCGCGTGGCTTCGAACCAATAGCGCGCCGTCTGGGTCAGCACGGCACCCTTGTGCGGCACCGCCGTCAGGATGCGGTCGAAGGCGCTCAACCGGTCGGTCGCGATGATGATGCGCCGCCCGTCGGCCAGGTCGTAGTTCTCGCGCACCTTGCCCCGGTAGTGCTTGGGCAGCTCCGGTATGGTGGCGTCGTTGAGGACGTTGGCGGGGGCGAGATCGGAAGGGGTGAGGTCCACCGGGCACCTGACGGGTTGCGGCGCGCCCCGGGGGATGATGTGGCGGGGGCGCGGGGTTGGAATCGCGCGCGATCCTAGTGCGGTCGCGTCCGTTTGACCACTGCGCGGTGGGCGGGGTGCCTACCCGCGACGATAGGCCCCCGCAGAGCGCCTGGGATACTGGCGGGACACCCGGCCAACCTCTCCCCCCGTATCTCTATATCGTGATGGCATACCGGGTTATCCTGGGCCGTCCTGCCCCCTCCACACCGCCGGTTGGATGTCGCTTCGCCTTCGCCTCGCCCTGACCTTCGGTGTCCTGGTCGCCCTGGCCATGCTGGCGGCCACCCTGGTCATTGGCGACCTGGCGGCCGACCGGGTGCGCAAGGACATCGCCCGCCAGATGGCCGACGTCGCCTTCCAGACGGGCGACAAGCTGGACCGGGGCATGTTTGAGCGCTGGCGCGACGTGCAGGTCGCGGCCTCGCTGACCAGCGTCTTCAAGGTCGGGGCCGAGGAGGGGCGGCAGCGCCGCTGGCTGGACCGGTTGAAGCAGACCTTCCCTTCCTATGCCTGGATCGGCTTCGCCGACCCGCAGGGCCGGGTCATGGTGTCCGCCGACGGCCTGCTGGAAGGGGCGGACGTGTCGCAGCGGCCCTGGTTCGCCGCCGCCCGTGAGCGCGGGTCCTATGCCGGCGACGTACATGAGGCGAAGCTGTTGCAGAAGGTCCTGGGTACGGAGGACGGGGAGCCCCTGCGCTTCGTCGACGTGGCGGCGGCTGTCCATGATGGGAATGGCACGCTACAGGGCGTGCTGGGCGCCCATCTCAGCTGGACCTGGGCGGAGGAGGTCAAGCGCTCCGTCCTCGGCGCCGCTGGGGAACGCTCGGGCGTGCAGGTGCTGGTCCTGGCGCGGAACGGCACCGTGCTGTTGGGACCGGATGGGTTCGTCGGGCGGGAACTGTCGGTGGTCCGCGACGCCCACGGCACCGATATCATCAACTGGCCTGACGGCGCGGCGGGCGACTTCCTGATCGGTGTCAGCCAGAGCACGGGCTATCGCGACTATCCGGGCCTGGGCTGGTGGATCGTGGCGCGGCAGCCGGCGGCGGTGGCGCTGGCGCCCGTCCACAGCCTGCGGCGCCTGGTGGCCTTGGCCGGCGGCGGCATCACCCTGCTGGCGGTGCTCATGGCCTGGTTCGCCGCCGGCCGGTTGGCCGCCCCCATCGAGCGGCTGACCGAAGCGGCGGAACGCCTGCGCCTGCGTCCCGTTCCGGAGGCGGGGGACGGGGAGGTCCCGTTGCCAACCTTGCCGGTGGTGACGGGGGACCGGGAGATCGTGTCCCTGGCCGACAGCCTGCGCACCGCCTTCGCCACGGTGCGCGCCCAGGCGGCCGACTTGGCGCAGGCCAACGCCACCCTGGAAAAGCGGGTGGAGGACCGCACCGCCGCACTGGCCGCCGCCAACAACCGCCTGATGGACGACCAGATCCGGCTGGAAGGGCAGGCGACCACCCTGGCCGCCCTGGCGGAGGAGCGGGACCGCGCCCGCGCCGTGGCCCAGGCGGCCAACCAGGCCAAGTCCAACTTCCTGGCGGCCATGAGCCATGAGGTGCGCACGCCATTGAACGGCATCCTGGGCATCGCCCAACTGTTGCTGGCCGGCCCCCTGCCGGCCGACGTGCGGCCTTTGGTGCGTACCCTGCAGCAGAGCGGTCAGTCGCTGCTGACCATCGTCAACGACGTCCTGGACCTCTCCAAGATCGAGGCGGGCAAGCTGGCGCTGGAGGACTTGGCCTTCAAGCTGGAGGATCTGGTGGATGGCGTGCGTCATCTGATGCAGCCCAGCGCCGCGCAGAAGGGGTTGACGCTGGAGGTGTCGCTGGACCCCGGGCTGAAAGCGGCCTATCGCGGCGACCCGGTGCGCCTGCGGCAGATCTTGCTGAACCTGGTCAGCAACGCCTTGCGCTTCACCGATGCCGGCGGCGTCACCATCGGCGTGGCGTCGGATGAGGACGGCGCCCTGTGCTTCACCGTCACCGACACCGGCGTGGGGCTGTCGCCGGCCCAGGCCGGGCGGCTGTTCGAACGCTATGTCCAGGCGGATGAGACCATCGCCCGCCGCTACGGCGGCACCGGCCTTGGGCTGGCCATCTGCCGCGATCTCGTTGACCTGATGGGCGGCCGGATCGGCGTGGACAGTCAGGAGGGCGTGGGCAGCCGGTTCTGGTTCACCGTCCCTCTGGCGCCGGCCAGCGCGGAACAAGCGGCCCACCTGGCGCTGGACCTGGACGCGGCCCCCGCCCTGGGGGCGGAGGTTCCCGCCTTCGGTCATGAGTCGGCGCCGGATGGTGACGGCAACGCGGCCCGCATCCTGCTGGTGGAGGACAACGTGGTGAACCAGCAGGTGGCCTTGGCCCTGCTGCGCCGCGCCGGGTATGCCGTGCGCCTGGCCCATAACGGTCAGGAGGCGCTGGACATGCTGGCCGAAGGTGCTGGGGCCTTCGACCTGGTGCTGATGGACATGCAGATGCCGGTGATGAACGGGCTGGAGGCCACCCGTCGTCTGCGCGCGGCGGAGGCCGGCACCGGCCGGCGCATCCCGGTCATCGCCTTGACAGCCTACAGCCTGTCCGGCCGGGCGGACGACCACCTGGCGGCCGGCATGGATGACTATCTGGAAAAGCCCTTCGACCATGGCCAGTTGCTGGATCGCGTGGCTTTCTGGCTGGGTCGCGACATGACAGCCTTGGCGGAGATATCCCCCTCATCGCCATCCATTGACGCCATGCCGCCGCCGGACGCGCCCGTGTTCGATCCGGCGGTGCTGGGCCGCCTGTCCGCCATGGTGCCGGCGGACCAGTTCCGTCTGGTGGTGCGTGAAATGGTGACCAATGGCCTGGCGCGCCTGGACCGCATCGCTGCCCAGGCGGCGGCCGGGGACCTGGCCGGCCTGAAGCGCGAGGCGCACGATTTGATCTCCACCGCCGGCAGCGCCGGGCTGGGCCGCCTCCAGGCCCTGGCCCGCACGCTGGATGACGCCTGCGCCGGAAATGACGCCGACCTGGCCCGCCGCGTGGCGGGCACCATCGCGACCGTTGGCGGTGATGATTGGCGCCGGGTGATGGAACTGGCGCCCGACGTCTTGTCATCTTGAGGTCGGGTGGCATGCGGGGGCGGGGTGTCCTTCCGAGTCCCTCGGTGCCCAGCGGAAACCGGTCGTCAATCCTGCGACCTTCTGTCGTTTGCGGTGCAGCGCTTTCCCGTTGACGCTGGGGACAGTCCAGGCTAGAACCCTGTTACGTTATACTATAACATAACGAAACTTGGCAGTTCGGGGCCTGTTTCCCTGTCCAACCAGCCGTCCTGGCCGGCCGCGCTTCCTGGGGAAGCGCGGCGACGGCGGCGGCTTGCCTGGGATCGGGACGGCAAGAAGGGACCAAGGGTCGCCCGGCGGGGCGGCTCTCAAGAGAGGTGGAAGGTATGGCTTTCAAGTTTGGGCGCGCCGGGGTGATGGGCGCAGTTCTGTTGGGTTCGGTCAGCACGGTGGCGCTCGCCGCCGACGGCCCCGCCGCCGGGGCGGCGGATGACGCGGCCGGCGCCACCGGTTCCATCGGCAGCACCTCGGCCAGCGGCCCGGTGCCCGAGGTGGTGGTGACGGCCAAGCGCCTGCTGGACGCCCGCAACAGCATTCAGCCGGACCTGGGCGCCTCCACCTACAAGCTGGACGAAACCGCCCTGGAGGCCCAGCCGGGTGGCGTGAACAACGGCCTGAACCAGGTGATGTTGCAGGCGCCCGGCGTGGCGCAGGACAGCTTCGGCCAGCTGCACATCCGGGGCGAACACGCCAACGTCCAGTATCGCATCAACGGCGTCATCCTGCCGGAAGGCATCAGCGGTTTCGGCCAGACGCTAAGCCCCCGCTTCGCCCACAGCGTCAGCCTGGTGACCGGCGCCCTGCCGGCGCAGTACGGCCTGCGCACCGCCGGCATCATCGACATTCAGACCAAGTCCGGCGCCTTCGACAACGGCGGCGACGTCAGCATCTACGGTGGCAGCTACAACACCCTTCAGACCAGTTTCGACATTTCCGGTTCCTCGGGCAACCTGAACTATTTCGCTTCCGGCGACTACAAGACCAGCGGCGTGGGCATCGAGAGCCCGGACGGCAGCGGCAAGCCCAACCATGACCGCACGGAGAATGGCCGGGGCTTCGTCTTCCTGCAGGACATCCTGGATCCCGACACCCAGGTCAGCCTGATGGCCGGTACGGAACGCGGGCAGTTCCAGATCCCCACCCGCAGTGGCCAATCGGCCGGGCTGGGCTATAACTTCAATGGCCAGACCGATTACCCCAGCGAGCATATCGACGAGAACCAGCGGGAAATCACCCACTACGCCGCAGCGACATACCTGAAGGCGCTGGACGCGGTGACCATCCAGTCCTCCGTCTACGGCCGCTATTCCAGCCTGTGGTTCAAGCCCGACCCCGTGCCCGACCTGCTGTACAACGGCATCTCGCAGGAGGCCTACCGCCGCTCCATCGCCGGCGGCTGGCAGACGGACGGCAGCTGGGTGGTGAACGACCACCACACCCTGCGTGGTGGCGTGCTGCTGCAGGTCGAACGCTCCTCCGGCATCACCAATTCGCAGGTGTTCCCGGTGGATGACGACGGCAACCAGATCGGCAGCACACCCGTCAGCGTGCGCGACACCTTCGGCAAGACCGGCTACAGCGAAAGCGTCTATATCCAGGACGAATGGAAGTTCGCGCCCGACTGGACCTTGAACGTCGGCGGCCGCTTCGACAGCTTCCAGCAGTTCGATAGCGAAAGCCAGTTCAGCCCACGCGTGAACCTGGTGTGGCAGGCGACGGCCAAGACAACGCTGCACGCGGGCTATTCCCGCTACTTCACCCCGCCGCCGTTCGAGCTGGTGTCCAACACCGCCGTTTCCAAGTACGCCGGCACCAGCGCCGCCGCCGCCAGCGGCGTCAACGACGCGCCCAAGGCCGAACGTGCCCATTACTTCGACGTCGGCATCGAACAGAAGCTGACCGACGCCCTGACCGTGGGCCTGGACGGCTATTACAAGAAGTCCAAGAACATGCTGGACGAGGGGCAGTTCGGCGCCCCCATCATCCTGACGCCCTTCAATTATGACGAGGGCATCCAGAAGGGTGTCGAGCTGTCGCTGACCTACGCGGTCGACAACTTCCAGTCCTACGCCAACTTCGCGGTGTCGAAGGCCGAGGGCAAGAAGATCGTCTCCAGCCAGTTCAGCTTCAGCCAGGACGACCTGGATTACATCGCCACCCACTACATCCCGGTGGACCACGACCAGCGCTTCACCGCCTCGGCCGGGGCCAGCTACCGCATCGACCGCACGCTGCTGACCACCGACCTGATCTACGGTTCCGGCCTGCGCGCTGATGGCGCCACGCCCAATGGCGCCGCCCTGCCGGGGTATGTCCAGGTCAACTTCGGCGCCGTCCAGACCCTGGACCTGCCGACGGTGGGCGTGATGGACGTGCGCTTCGACGTCATCAACGTCTTCGATGAGAAGTATGAGATCCGCGACGGAACGGGGGTGGGCGTGGGCGCCCCGCAATATGGCCCGCGCCGGGGCTTCTATGTCGGCCTGACCAAGGAATTCTAAGGACCCCTCCAAGCCTTGGGATTTTCCCCATCAGGCCGGCGGTAGCCCGGCCCCCCAGACGAGCCCGGCGGGACCAACCCCTCGCCGGGCTCGTTTCGTTTCCGACAGTCCCCGGGCCAACAGCCCATGCGCGCGCCGCCAAGACGCGGGTTGGCGCCAGGTCTTAGCCTCAAGGGTGGAAGAGGCGATGGGGGAGCATCATGGCGCATAGCATCGATTTGCCGGCATGGGCGCATGAACGGGGCCGGGCGCTGAACGACGTCCAGGCCCTGGATCCCGCCCGCACCGCGCTGGTGGTCATCGACATGCAGCGGGTGTTCATGGATGCGGGCGAGGTGTTCGGCAACGCCCATG
>NZ_BACU01000539.1 GCF_000333275.1 Azospirillum sp. B4
AGGGCAACATCGGCTATCACTTTGGCCGGTGGACCACCGATCTGTTCCTCGTGTGGAAGTCCGACTACCAGGCCTTTTATGCCACTGGTGCGGCGGCGCTCTACAGCGTCAGCCCGGGCCTGACGGCCCAGGCCGCCGTTTCCTACAAGGTGAGCGACGATTTCTCCCTGACCCTGGCGGGCAGCAACTTGCTGCAGGACCAGACCCAGCTATCCGTGGCGCCCAAGGCGGAACGGCGCGTCTGGGGCACCGCCACGTACAAGTTCTAAGGGGGAAAGTCCAATGAACAGCATGATCTTTAAGACCGCCGTGCTGGCCGCCGCCCTGTCGGTGTCCGGCCTGGTGGGCGCAGCGGAGATGGACGCCAAGCAGGTGACCATCGCTGCCAAGGCGCTGGGCTTCCTGACCGCCAAGGCGCCCGCCGGCGCCAAGGTGGTGGTGACAGCGGGCGCCGCCCCGGTGGCGGCGGTGCAGGCGGCCCTGCCCGGTGCCGCCGTGGCCGCCGGCGATGCCGCGCCCGGCGCCTACGCCGTGTTCGTATCCTCCGCCGCCGAGGGCAAGAAGGCGCTGGCGAAGGGCACCGTCACCGTCGGCAACGAGGTCGCCTGCGTCGATGCCGGCGGCTGCGTCATCGCCGTGGAGACGACGCCCAAGGTGACCATCTACGTCAGCAAGGCGGCGGCAAGCGCCGCCGGCGTCGAGTTCGACCCGAACTTCAAGATGATGGTCACGGAAAAGTAAGCCCGGACAGGCGGTCCCAGTGATGGGTGGGCGGAAGGGTTGGGCCGTCGATCCCGCCGCATCCCGGGGACCGCCGCGTCCAATTGGAAAATCACGACAGGGCTCCGCCGGGGTGGCGGCCCAGCCCTGTGGATGACTGGTGGAAGGATGAGGGTGATGCGGTTCGATGATCTTCCCATGGCGTTGAAGCTGTTCGCGGCCCCCGCCATCGGGCTGGCGGCGCTGGTGGTGATGGCGGTCGCCTCCCACCAGGTGGTGGGCGGCATCACCACCACGGCCCGGGAGGTGGGCGAGGTGCGCTTCGTGGCCACCGCTGAGCTGCTGAGCGCATCCAGCGAGTTGAACGGCGCCACCAAGGACCTGTACTATGCGCTGGCGGCCGCCACTGCCGGCGGTGACGCCAAGGCCTCCGTCGCCATGCTGGACGGCGTGGTCCAGCGCATGGGCAAGGCTAAGGACGCGGTGGAACGCGCCAAGGACCGCCTGCCCGATGGCAATACCAAGACGGAATTGGGCTCCGTCGGCCAGGATATCGACAAGCTGGGCCAGCCGGTGGGCTTCGTGAAGGACATGCTGGGCATCGACGCCCAGTCCGCCGTGTCCTTCCTGGAGCCGCTGCGGACCAGCCTGCAGGGCGTGCAGGATCGCCTGAACGCCGCCGCGTCGCGCGAGCGCACCACCGCCGCCGATGCCATCAAGGCCATGGACGCCAGCGCCGCCTCCACCCAGACCATGTCCACCGTCATCGTGCTGCTGGTGGTGTTGGGCGTGGCGGCGATCACCTTCATCATCGTGCGGGCATTGAAAGGATCCATCGATCGCATCTCTACGGCCACAGAGACGCTGGCCGCCGGCAATACCACCGTCGACATCGAGGCTTTGGCCCGGAAGGACGAATTGGGCGCCATCGTCAGCGCGTTGGCCGTGTTTCGGGCCAACCTTGCCGACCGTGACCGGCTGGCGGTGGAACAGGCGGAGGCCGAGAAGCGGGCGGTGGCGGAAAAGCGCGCAGACTCCCGTCGCATCGCCGACAACCTCGAGACCTCGGTTCATAGCTTGGTTGAGCGCTTGAACGCCGCCGTGCGGCAACTGGACGGCAACGCCCGTGGCCTGGCCAACCAGGCGCAGGTGGGGCAGGAGCGCACCAGCGTGGTGGACCGCGCCGTCAACGAAGCCAACGGCAACGTGCAGGCCGTGGCCAGCGCCGCGGAGGAATTGTCCGTCTCCTTCGGGGAGATCAGCGGCCAGGTGACCCGTGCCGCCGCCATGGCCAGTGACGCGCGCCTCCGGGTCCAGGAAAGCAATCAGCAGATGGAACGGCTGCAAAGCCAGGGCGACCGCATTGGCTCCGTCGTCCGCCTGATCAGCGAGATCGCGAGCCAGACCAACCTGCTGGCCCTGAACGCCACCATCGAGGCGGCGCGGGCGGGGGAGGCGGGCAAGGGCTTCGCCGTGGTGGCCAGCGAGGTCAAGACCCTGGCGACGCAGACGGCCAAGGCGACGGAGGAAATCAGCGGCCAGATCACCAGCATGCAGGGCGCCACGCGGGAGGCCGTCGCCGCCATCGTGGCCATCCAGCAGACCGTGAACCAGATCACCACCATCTCCGCCGCCATCGCGGCGGCGGTGGAAGAGCAGGAGGCGGCGACGCGGGAGATCGCCCGCAACGTCCAGATGGCCTCCCAGGGCACGGCGGTGGTGGCGGAGAATGTGGCGGGGTTGCAGGCCATCGCCGACAGCACCCACCGTTCCAGCGACGAGGTGCTGTCCTCCTCCCAGGTGCTGGGAGCGGAGACGACGGCGCTGAGCGCCAGCGTGTCACGCGCCATCGCCTCCTTGCGCGCTGCGTGATGGCCGTGGCTGGTCACCCCACTGTCGCGCAATTCACTGGCGGATGACCGGTACCGCCCTGTATTCCTGGACGAACCCGGGATTACAGGGCGGAACCATGTGCGGCATTGCGGGGCTTTGGGTATTCGGCGGCGCGGATGGCACGCGGCTGGCGCACCAGGCGGGCGTGATGATCGACCGCCTGGCCCATCGCGGGCCGGATGATCGCGGCGTCTGGCAGGATGACGCCGCCGGCGTGGCCCTGGCCAACCGCCGCCTGGCCATCATCGACCTGTCGCCCTTGGGCCACCAGCCCATGACCTCCGCCGATGGCCGGGTCACCATCGCCTTCAACGGCGAGATCTACAATTACCAGGACCTGCGCCAGCAGCTGACGGGCGAGGGCGTGGTCTTCCGCGGCCATTCCGACACCGAGGTGCTGGTGGAGGCCATCGCCCGCTGGGGGGCGGACCGGGCCCTGGCCGCCTGCAACGGCATGTTCGGCCTGGCCGTCTGGCTGGCGGAGGAGCGCCGGCTGCTGCTGGTGCGCGACCGGCTGGGGGAAAAGCCGCTCTATTGGGCGCTGCACAACGGCATGCTGCTGTTCGCCTCCGAACTGAAGGCCATCCGGGCCGAGCTGGGCTATCGCGCCGTGCCGGACGAGGCGGCGCTGGCCGACTATTTCCGCCATGGCTTCATTCCGGCGCCGCGCACCGCCTTCACCGGCATCCACCAGCTGCCGCCCGGCACCTGCATGACGGTGGCGGCCGACGGCGGTGCCGAGATCCGGGCCTACTGGTCGGTGGCGGACGCCGCCCGCCGCGCCCTGGCCGCCCCCCTGACGCTCGAGGATCCGGAGGTTCTGCGCCTGACCCGCGACCTGCTGGCCGACGCCGTGCGCCGGCGCATGGTCTCCGACGTGCCGCTGGGGGTGTTCCTGTCCGGCGGCGTCGACAGCGCCCTGGTGGCGGCCCTGATGCAGGCGCAAAGCGCCGCGCCCGTCCGCAGCTTCACCATCGGTTTCGAAGAGGCCGAATTCGACGAGTCCGCGGCGGCCGAAACCACGGCCAGGGCGCTGGGCACCGACCACACCACCCTGCGCGTCACCGCGGCCGACGCCGCCGCTCTGGTGCCCCATCTGGCGGGCATGTATGACGAGCCCTTCGCCGACATCTCCGCCATCCCCACGGCGCTGCTCTGCCGGCTGGCGCGGCGACAGGGCCAGGTGACCGTCGCCTTGTCCGGCGATGGGGGGGATGAGGCATTCGCCGGGTATTCCCGGCACCTGTGGGCCGGCGCCGTGGAGCGCTGGCGGCGGAAGCCACGCTGGCTGCGCCATGGCCTGGCCTCCCTGGACGCGGCGGTGCCCGATCCGTGGGTCGACGGCGCCGCCCATTTGCTGAAGCCGCGGTTGCGCCAGCCGTCCGACAAGGTCGGCAAGTTCCTGGGCGCGGTCGCGGCGACGGACGAGGACCAGGCCTATGTCGCCATGCTGGGCATGAAGGCGGACGCCATCCTGCGCCCCGACCTGGCGTACGGGACGGCGGCGCCGGTGGCGTTGCCCATGGGAGGGGATCCCGCCTTGCGCCTGCAGCTGCGCGATCTTTCCCGCTATCTGCCGGACGGCGTGCTGGTGAAGGTGGACCGCGCCAGCATGGCCGCGGGGCTGGAGGCGCGGGCGCCCCTGCTGGACCCGCGCGTGGTGGAATGGGGCTTGCGCCTGCCGCTGAACCAGCGCCTGCGCGACGGGCGGGGCAAGTGGATGCTGCGCACCCTGCTGGCCGACCATATCCCGGCCGGGGTGGTGGGGGCGCCCAAGACCGGGTTCGGCGCCCCGCTGGGCGCGTGGCTGCGCGGCCCCCTGCGCGACTGGGCGGCCGGCCTGCTGGACCAGGCGCCGGGCGACGGCCTGATCCAGGCGCCGGTGGCGGCGGCGCTGTGGCGCGATCACCTGTCCGGCCGTCACGACCATGCCGGCCGGTTGTGGACGGTGCTGTCATACCTGTCGTGGAAGGCGGCTCACGCCGGCTGAGGGGCCGCGATCTCCCGCACCACCTCGCCGATCAGCGTTCGCAGCCAACGGTGGGCCGGATCGTGGCGGTAGCGCACGTGCCACGCCATGTCGACCGGGAAGGTGCCCAAATCCACCGGCGCCGGCAGGATCCTCAGGCGGGGGTCATGGGCCAGACGGCGGCAGATCAGGCGCGGCAGCGTCGCGCAATAGTCCGTCACCGCCACCATCTCCGGCACCGCCAGGAAGTGGGTGACCGACACCGCGACCTCGCGCTTCAGGCCCTGGCGATGCAGCGCCTGGAACAGGCCGGCCCGCATGCGGCCGGGCGGCAGCACGTTCACGTGCTTCAGGCCCTCGTACTGGTCCCGGGTGATGGCGTCGCGCACCTGCGGATGGTCGGCCCGCACCACGCAGTCCAGGCCCTCATCCATCAGGTGCTGGACGACCAGGCTGTCCGGTGGGTCGGCGATGCGGCCCAGCGCCATGGCGGTGGTGCCGGAGATGACACCCGTTTCGGTCAGGTCGTTGCCGTAGGGCGTCAGGCGCAGCTTGATGCCCGGCGCCACCTCGCGCAGCCGGGCGACCACGGCCGGCATCAGCGCGTACTCGACATAGCTGTTGGGCGCGATGGTCAGCAGGCGTTCCGCCGCCGCCGGGTCGAAATCCTGCTGGCCCAGGATGGCGTCGTCGATCCTGGCCAGCGCTTCCGTGATCACCGGCGCCAGGTCCAGGGCGACGGCGGTGGGCTGGATGCCGTAGCGTTCGCGGATGAACAAGGGGTCGCGCAGGGTGGTGCGCAGCCGGGCCAGCGCGTTGGACAGCGCCGGCTGGGTGATGCCCAGGCGTTCCGCCGCCCGGGTGACGTTGCGTTCCTCCATCAAGGTGACGAAGACCGGCAGCAGGTTCAGGTCGTAGCGCATGAGTTATAATCTCATGTGAATATCTAAAATAACAGAAATAAAGTTCTGGAATATGTCATCCCGGCGCATGGTTGGGCCATCGCGAACGACGCGAAACCCAGTCTGACGGAGGATAAAATGAGCAAGGGCAAAGTGCTTGTGATCGGCTCCAACGCCACCCGGATCGAGGTCCAGGGCGGCGGCTGGGGGGCCACCGGCCAGTACCTGAACGAGACCGTGGTGCCCACCCTGGCGGTGATCGAGGCCGGCTATGACGTCGTCCTGGCCACGCCCGACGGGACCAAGCCGACCATCGACCCGGTCTCGGACGCGGTTCAGCATTTCGAGGGGGACGAGGTCGCCTACCAGCGCGCCAAGTCGTTCTACGCCAACGATCCGTCGATGAACCAGGTGCGCACCCTGCGCTCAGTGATCGAGGAGGGGCTGGACGCTTACGCCGGCGTGTTCGTTCCCGGCGGCCAGGCGCCGGTGGTGGACCTGATGCAGGATCGCGACCTGGGCGCCATCCTGCGTCATTTCCATGAGCGCGCCAAGCCCACCGCCCTGCTGTGCCACGGGCCCATCGCCGTGGCCGCCGCGATGCCGCACGCCCGGGAGTTCCGCTCCGCCCTGATCGCCGGCGATGCGGATACGGCGAAGAAATGGGCTGAAGGCTGGCAGTATGCCGGGTACAAGATGACCGTCTTCTCCAACACCGAGGAGAAGGTCGTCGAGGATCACATCCTGCACGCCAAGCTGTACTTCAACATGGTCGACGCCTTGCGGACGGCCGGCGGCACGCTCGTCACCACCCCGGTGGACTTCGAGCCCCACGTGGTCGTCGACCGTGAACTCATCACCGGTCAGAACCCGCGCTCCGACCACCCGGTCGCCGCGGCCCTGGTCAAGGCCCTGGACAGCGCGATCGCGGCTTGAGCGGCGACGGGCGGGGCCTCCCCGGCCCCGCATGCCCATCGGAAGACCCATCACAAGAAAGGAAGGGAACCCATGTCCACCCCTGTGAAGATCACCGCCATCCTTGTCGCGAAGCCGGGCAAGCGTGATGAGCTGAGGGCCCTGCTGGGCGGCATGCTCGACCCCTGCCGGGCGGAGGCGGGCAACCTGCGCTGGGACATCTGGCAGGACCAGGCCAACCCTGACCGCTTCGTGCTGGATGAGCTGTACGTGGACAACGCCGCCGTCGCGGCGCACCGCCAGACCCCGCACTTCCTGAACTACGTCTCCAAGATCGGTGACCTGGCCGACCGTACGGCCATGGTGCTGGACGCGGTCGACATCACCTGATCGGTCGCGCGGGGTATGGGGGTCACGCCGCCGGCTGCCGGCTGGCGTGATACTCCCGGAACCACGCGACGAAACGCTCCACCCCCACCTCCACCGGTGTCGCCGGGGCGTAGCCGATGTCGCGGGCCAGGTCGTCGATGTCGGCCCAGGTGGCCGGCACGTCGCCCGGCTGGATGGGCAGCAGGCGGATGTCCGCCGTCATGCCCAGCTTCTCCTCCAGCAGGCGGACGTAGCGCATCAGCTCCACCGGCCGATCGCTGCCGACATTGTACAGGCGGTAGGGGGCGGCGCCGCTGCTGGCGGGGTCGGGCCGGGCGGCATCCCAGGCGGCATCCGGGGCCGGCGGCCGGTCCAGCAGGTCCAGGATGGCGGTCACCACGTCGTCGATATAGGTGAAGTCGCGCCGCATGCGCCCCTCGCCATAAACCTCGATGGGCCGGCCCTCAACGATGGCCTGGGCGAACTTGTACAGCGCCATGTCCGGCCGGCCCCAGGGGCCATAGACGGTGAACAGGCGCAGGCCCGTCACGGGGATGCGGAACAGGTGGCTGTAGGAATGGGCCATCAGCTCATTGGCCCGTTTGGTGGCGGCATACAGCGTCAGGGGATGATCGGCGCCGCCGTGCGGGCTGAAGGGCATGGCCGTGCTGGCGCCGTAGACCGAGCTGGTCGAGGCATACACCAGGTGCGCCGTGGCCGCCGCGCGACAGCCTTCCAGCAGGTTGGCGAAGCCCACCAGGTTGCTGTCGATGTAGGCGGCCGGCGCCTCCAGGCTATAGCGCACGCCGGCCTGGGCGGCCAGGTGCACCACCCGGGTGAAGCCGTGCGCGGCGAACAGCGCCGCCACCGCGTCGCGGTCGGCCAGGTCGACCCGCGCCTCGGTGAATGTGGGGAAAGGCCGCAGCCGCGCCAGCCGCGCCTCCTTCAAGGCCACGTCGTAATAGGGGGTCAGGTTGTCCAGCCCCACCACCGGCACGCCCCGCCGCAACAGGGCCTGCGCCACGTGGTTGCCGATGAACCCGGCGCTGCCGGTGACCAGGACGGGGGACATCGTGGCGGGAATTCCTATGCCTAGGTCTTGGAAGCGTTGCGCTCCCCGGGGCGCTCCCCCGCGCCCTGCCTACCACGTCGCGATGCGAAGCGCGACTGTCGCTTGAGGCCGCACCCTTGGGATAGGCCGCGCGCGGCACGAAGTTTGCGTTAATGGCATGTGTATAGGACCCACAGGTGCCGCCATGGATGACATTACCTACTACGATGCCGAGGAAATCCGCCGCAAACTGGAGCGCGCGGCCAATGAGCTGGACGCCGCCGGCGATCCCATTTTGGCTCGCAGATTGCGAGAAATTGTCGATTTGGATCGCGCCGGGGATAGTGTGCCGGCTGTGCGCCTGCGTGAAGGCGCCAGCCGCGCCCGCGGCTGGACACCCACGGTGGTGATCGGTGGTGCGGCCGGTCGGAAGTAGGGTGTTCCGCGTGCACAAAAAAGCAGCCGGGGAACTGGTCCCCGGCCGCTTCCGCGCGGTGAATTGCGCGTGGTGACTTACGCGACCTCGGCGATCTCCTTCAGGCGGCGGGAACCGGCCGCCGCCTTGTGGTCCTTGGCGATCAGGGTGTAGACCGCCGGCAGCACGAACAGGGTGAACAGTGTGCCGATGGACATGCCGGTTACCACCACCAGGCCGATGGAGAAGCGGCTGGCGGCACCGGCGCCGGACGCGACCAGCAGTGGCAGCAGGCCCACCACCATGGCGGCGGTGGTCATCAGGATGGGACGCAGGCGCACGCGGGCGGCGTGCAGGATCGCGGCCCGCCGGTCCAGTCCCTCCTTCACCTGCATCTCGTTGGCGAACTCCACCAACAGGATGCCGTGCTTGGAAATCAGGCCGATCAGCGTCACCAGGCCGACCTGGGTGTAGATGTTGATGCTGGTGATGCCGATGAACAGCGGGATCAGCGCGCCGCAGATGGACATGGGCACGCTGACCATGATCACCAGCGGGTCGCGCAGGCTTTCGAACTGGGCCGCCAGCACCAGGAAGATGACGATCAGGGCGAAGCCGAAGGTCACCGCCAGCTGGTTGCCCTCCTGCACGAACTGCCTGGTCTGGCTGAGGTAGCTGTGGCTGTAGCCGGCCGGCAGCTGCTTCACCTGGTCTTCCAGGAAGGCCACCGCCTCGCCCATGGACACGCCCGGCATGGGCACGGCCTGGAAGGTGGCGGAATTCATCTGGTTGTAGTGGGTCAGCGCGTTGGGGTCGGTGCCGTTCTCCAGCCGCAGGAAGGTGGACAGGGGCACCTGGTCGCCGGTGACGGAGGTGACGTAGAACCGTGTCAGCTTGTCCGGCGTCAGGCGGTCGATGCGCGGCACCTGGGGGATGACCTCGTACGAGCGGCCCTGCAGGTTGAAGCGGTTGACGTAGTTCTCACCCACCATCAGGGCCAGCGTGTCGCCGATGGCCGCCATGGTCACGCCCATCTCGTTGGCCTTGGCCCGGTCGATGTGCACCCGCACGACGGGGGTGTTGTAGTCCAGGTCGCTGTCCACCATCAGGAACTTGTGGCTGGCGAAGGCGGCGGCCTTGATCTTCTCCATCGCCTCATAGATGGCGGGGAAGCCGGCGGTGGAGTTCAGCACCATTTGCACCGGCATGCCGCCGGTGCTGCCGGGCAGGGGCGGCAGGTTGAACACCATGGCCTTCACCCCGGGCACCTTGCCGAACTCACCCTGCAGGGCCGCCAGCGACTGCTGGATGGGCCGGTCACGCTCGCCCCATGGCTTCAGCAACACGCCGGCGATGCCCTGGTTGGTGCCGCTGGTGCCGCTGATCAGGAAGCGCTCCCGCCCCTCGGGCAGGGTGCCGCCGGCGGCGTCCAACTGCTCGGCATAATGCCGGGTGTAGTCGATGTTGGCGTACTGCGGGCCCTTGAACATGCTGAACAGGATGCCCTGGTCCTCTTCCGGGGCCAGTTCCGTCCGGCCGTGGGTGTAGAGGTAGGGGATGCTGATCAACACCACCGCCGCGAACACCAGGATGACGGGGCGATAGTCCAGCGCCCGGACCAGGCGGCGTTCATAGAAGTTGGCCAGGCCGGTGAAGACGCGGTCGACAACGCGGGCGAAGCGGCTGTGGTCACCGCCCTTGGGCAGCAGCACCGACGCCATCATGGGCGACAGGGTCAGGGCCACCACGCCGGAGATGACGACCGCGCCGGCCAGGGTGAAGGCGAATTCACGGAACAGGGCGCCGGTGACGCCGCCCAGCAGGCCGATGGGGGCGTAGACCGCCGCCAGGGTGATGGTCATGGCGATGACGGGGCCGGCGATCTCCCGCGCGCCCACCAGGGCCGCCTGCACAGGGGTCTTGCCCTCCTCCAGGTGGCGGTGGACGTTCTCCACCACCACGATGGCGTCGTCGACCACCAGGCCAATGGCCAGCACCATGGCCAGCAGGGTCAGCAGGTTCAGGCTGAACCCCGCCGCCAGCATCAGGCTGAAGGCGCCGATCAGCGACAGCGGGATGGTGATCACCGGGATCAGCACGGACCGCAGCGAGCCTAAGAACAGGAAGATGACGACGATGACGATGCCGATGGCCTCGATCAGCGTGTGCTCCACCTCGCTGATCGAGGCGTTGATGAAGTTGGTGGCGTCATAAGCCACCTTCATCTCGATGGCCGGCGGCAGGTTGCGCTGGATTTCCGGCAGGATCTTGTTGCGGACGTCCTGCACCATCTGCAGCGGGTTGCCCGTGGGCGTCACCTGGATGCCGATGAACACGGCGTTCAGGCCGCTGAACATGACGGCGCTGTTGGTGTTCTGGGCGCCCAGCGACACCGAGGCGATGTCCTCCAGCCGCACCACCGCCCCGTTGGAGGCCTTGACCACCATGCGGCGGAAGTCCTGCACGTTGGTCAGGTCGGTATCGGCGGTGACGTTGAAGACGGTGAACAGGCCTTTCACCTGGCCCGGGGCCGACTGCACGTTGTTGTTGCGCAGGGCGTTGGCCACATCGTCGGCGGAAACGCCGCGGGCGGCCATGCGCGCGGGGTCCAGCCACAGGCGCATGGCGAAGGTCTGGCCGCCCAGGATGTCGGCCGAGGCGACGCCGTCCACGGTGGCGATCTGCGGCTGCACCACGCGGGTGATGTAGTCGGAGATGGCGGAGCCCTGCAGCTCCCTGGACGCGAAGCTCAGGTACATCACCGCCGTGGTGTCGCCGGTGGACTTGGTGATGACCGGGTCGTTCGCCTCTTTGGGGATCAGGTACTTGACCTGCTGCACCTTGGCCATGACGTCGGTCATGGCCTGGCTGGGGTCATAGTTCAGCTTGACGTAGACCGTGACCGTGCTCTGCCCCTGGATGGAGGAGCTGGTCATGTAGTCGATGCCGTCGGCGCTGGCCACGGCCTGCTCGATCGGGGTGGTGATGAACCCCTGCATCAGGTCGGCGGTGGCGCCGGGGTAGACCGTGCTGATGCTGATGGTGGTGGACGACAGCTTGGGATACTGCCGGATGGGCAAGGTCGACAGAGACCTCAGGCCCACCAGCAGGATCAGCAGGCTGACCACCAGCGCCAGTACCGGCCGCTTGATGAAAAGATCGGTGAATTTCATGACGGGCGTTCCCTAGGCGGTCCGGATCACGGGCGCGGGGTCTGGGCCGGGGCCGGTGGGGCGCCCTGGTCCGACAGGGTCACGGGCGCGCCGTTCTGCAGCTTGTTCTGCCCGGCGGCCACCACCCGGTCGCCCGGCTTCACGCCCGACAGCACCACCACCTTGCCCTCGGACCGGCTGCCCGTTTTCACGAAGGCGCGCTCGGCGTGCAGCACCGGCTTGCCGTCGGGGCCGGCGCCGTCACGCACGATGTAGACGCTGTCGCCATACAGCGAGTAGTCCACCGCCGTCTCCGGCAGGGTCACCTGGTTGGGCATGGCCGGCAGCACGACGGTCACGTTGCTGAACATGCCGGGCTGCAGGACATGGTCCTTGTTGGGAATCGTGGCCTGCAGCTTCACCGTGCGCGTATCGCTGCTGACCTGCGGGTCGATGGCGGTGATGGTGCCTTCGAACACCCGGCCGGGATAGGCGTCGACGGTCAGGCGCACGGCCTGGCCGACGGCCACGCGGCCGCGTTCCCCTTCCGCCAGGGTGAAGTTGGCGTACAACTCGTCCAGGTCGGTCAGGGTGACGACCGGGTCGCCCGCCTTGATGTACTGGCCCACGTCCACCTGGCGCACGCCCAGGACGCCATCGAAGGGCGCGCGCACCAGCAGCTGGGCGATCAGGGCGTTGGTCTTGGCAATGCCCGCATTGGCCTGGTCCAGCGCCGCCTGTTGCTGGTCCACCGTCTGCTGCGAGGTCGCCTGCTTGGCCACCAGGGCGCGGTAGCGGGCCAGGTCCAGCTCCGCCACCTTGGCCTGGGCCCTGTAGTTGGCCAAGTCACCCTGCTGCGGCTTGTCGTTCAGCTGCAACAGCGGCGTGCCGGCCGTCACGGTGGCGCCGGACTGGAACAGGATCTTGGTGATGGAGCCGCCCACTTCGGGCGTCACCGTCACCTGGTGCACCGCCTGCAGGCTGCCCACGGCGGGCAGCAGCTGGGGCACGTCCTCAGACTGCGCCACCACGGTGGCCACGGCGGTGGCCGGCGGCATCATGCTGGCCAGGAACTTGCCGATCATGGCCGGGCGGACGATCTTGTCGAAGGCCACGAACAGCCCGCCGATGATCAGCAGCACGATGACGGTCAGGGTCATATACAGGGCGACGCGGGGTGGCCGCGGGCGGCCGGCCTGGCCCCGCGGGTCGGTGTGCGATCGCCCCGTCAGCGGCGCACCTGGCTTCGGCACGGTGGTCACTGTCGAATGGGATTCCATGGTCTCGGTCTCGCTCGGCGCAAAGGGCCCGGCTACCGGCGGGACGGTTCCCACCGGTTGGGCAATGGTGTCGGTCGCGAAATCGCACGCGCAACGGCGGCGCGTCGTCACGGCGGCTGATCCGGGGCGGGCCCGGGCCGGACGATGGCAACCACCGGACGGGACGGACAAACCCTTCCCCGCCGCCTCGCCCATCGGGGCGCGGCGGCCGTGACCGGCAGCGGTGCGGTTTCCTAAACGATGGCCTTAGATGTCCCCGGCGATCCGATGCCCCCGCACCCGATCCTTCCGATCCCATGGGCCGTCATTATTGCAGGCGACTATGGTCAGCCCGGCCCCCACTGCCAGTGAGCAGGGTCACATCCGGACACTCGCTTTTCGCAAATTCCGGAAAAAACACGGGTATTGGATCGGATTTGCGAATGATCGCGTCGCAAGCGACGCCCGGCGCGCCTCAGCCCACGGTGCGCAGGCCCGCGTCATCGTCGTCGTCCCACTGGCTCAGGGCCACCAGGCAGCGGGCGGGCAGCACCGCCAGCACGTCGATCCGCCGCTGCAGGTCCTGGAAGATCGCGTCCACCAGGGTGCGGCCATCGACCGAGGCGTCAGGGTAAAGCGCGGGGTCGGGATTCGGCAAGGCCCAGTGGGCGGTGACCGGCTGGCCCGGCCAGGCGCCGGCCATGCCGGTGGCGGCCAGTTCGCTGACGGTGATGACGATGTCCACCGGCGGCGCGCCCGGCGCCATGAAATGGTTCAGCGGCTTTGGCGCCAAGCCGGCCGTGGCGATGCCCTCCATCGCCAGCCGCTCCATCACATGGGGGTTGGGGGCGGCGGCCGGCGCCAGGCCCGCGCTGTGGGCGTCGAACCGGTGGCTGGCGTGGTGGCGCAGCAGCGCCTCCGCCATCAGGCTGCGCCCGGCGTTGACACGCCCCACGAACAGCACGCCGAGCCGCCGTTCCAGGGCGCCACGCGGCGGCTGGTGTGGGATCATGTCATCGGGCAGGCGGCTATCAGGCGGCATCATCGGGTCCGTCCGGTTCCTGGAAGGGACTGGTTGGGCGGCCGTCAGCTGGCGGCCGCCCAACCCTCGTCGCTGTGCATGGCGGCCAAGGCCTCGGAGGTCAGCCGGGCCAGGCGCTGCTCCGGCAGGGAGCAGAAGATGCGCACCCGCCGTTCGATCATGCCGAACAGCAGGTTGAACAAGGCTCTTTGCTCCACGTCCGATCCCTTGAACCCCTGCGGGTCGGGGAAGCCCCAGTGGGCGATCATGGGGTGGCCGGGCCAGGCGGGCGCCTCGGCCTGGGCGCTCACGTCACAGGTGTGGAAGATGAAGTCCATGGGCGCCGCGTCCGGGCCGGCGAACTGGGTCCAGGATTTCGGGTGCAGCCCGTCCGTGGGAATGCGCGCCTGCGTCAGCAGGTCAAGGGCGATGGGGTTGCATGCCGGCAGCGGGTCCGACCCGGCGCTGAACACCTCGAACCGGCCGTGGCCCCAGTGGCGCATCAGGGCCTCGGCCATGATGCTGCGGGCGGAATTGAACTGGCACAGGAACAGGACCCGGTAGACTTTCGCCATTCGCTTCATTCCCCCATGTCCCGGGGTCCTGGCGCCATGAGCCCCCATGCCCAGGGTCAGAACCACGGCGCGGGCCATCCACCCCCGGACGCCCGTATTTAACCGCATGCTAATTCCACCGTATGCCAGTCTTGTGACGGTGGTGTTGCAGGCTGGCGAAAAGGGCGCGGAACAGGTTCAGACTTTAGGCGCGGTAGCAGACGCGCAGGCCCCCCCACAGGCGGCCCCGCACCCAGATGGGGGCGGAGGCGTCCTTCATCAGGGCGTAGACACCGCCGCCCATGTCGCGGCGATAGGTTTGCAGCAGGAAGGGGGCGGTGCTGCGGCTGACGGCGGTGGCGGTCTTGTCGGCGTAGACGCGGCGGTTGCGCCCGTTGGCCGCGTTCCACACCGGGTCCTTTCCGTGGGGCTTGCGGAACTGCGGATTATGGCAGGGGATCAGGCGGTTGTGGTCGGTGGGGGCGCAGAACACCACGCGGGCGTCCATGGCCAGCACGGGGTCGTGCAGGGGGGTGACGGCCGCGTCCAGGAAGGGGATGTAGCGCGTCATGTACTGCGGCGGGTTGCTGCCGGCGATGGGTTTCAGGTCGGCGTCGAACAGGTCATCCATCGTCAGCTCGCCGGCGCCCACCGCCTGTTCCAGCCGGTCGGAAATCCGGGCCGCGACCTCCCGCGCCTTGTCGATGAAGGGTGTGTCCTCCGTTGCGTAGCCGGAGGTGGCGGTCAGCATCATGATGGCCTCTGCCCGCTCCAGCGTGCGGTCCAGGTGGGTGGTGGCGGCTTTCAGGGCGCCGCCGGACAGGGCCGCGTCCTGGTGCAGGGCGTCAACCGTGCCCTGGAAGCCATTGCAGCGTTGGGCGATATCGCCGGTGGCGCCGGCGATGGCGGTGGCGTTCTCCTCCACCTGGGCCACGGCGGTGCCCACCGTTTCCACCGCCTGGCCGATGGTCGCGGTGCTGCGTCCCACCCGTTCCGCCTGTTCCGAGCCCTCGGCCATGCGGGCGGCCAGGCGGCGCACCTGGTCGGTCAGGGCCTTCAGGGTGGTGTCGATCAGGGCGGTGGCGTCGGCCGTCTGGCGGGCCAGGGCCTTCACCTCGGTCGCCACGACGGCGAAGCCTCTGCCGGCCTCTCCCGCCCGGGCGGCCTCGATGGTGGCGTTCAGGGCCAGCAGGTTGGTCTGGGCCGCGATGCGGTTGATGTCGCTGGACACGCGGGCCACGCGGCCCATGGCGGCCTCCAGCCCCGCCAGCTCGTCGCCGCTGGCGTTCACGGCCGTCACCAGATCGCCGATGGCGGCCAGCGACTGGCGGATTTCACCGGCCGAGGCGTCGATATCCCGTCGCGCGCCGGCGGCCACGCCCTGGGTCGCCTGGGCCATGCCCGCGATGTCGCGGTTACTGGCCACGATGTCACGGGTGGCGGCCTGAATGGCGGCCAGTTGGGCCGCCTGGCTGTCGATGGCGGTGTCGACCTGATGGATGCTGCCGACCACGTCGGCGATGTCGACGCTCAGCCGTCCCATCTCGGCCGCGATGTCGGCGATCAGGGGGCCGGCGTCGGCCCGCAGCGCCGCGGTATGGTGGGCGGCGGTATGGTGGGTATCCACGGCCATGTCCTCTCCCTGGGTCCGGATAGGCGTTCTTGGGCCCATCTTTGTAAAGAAACCGCAAACAAGACCCCGACCTGTCCTGAAGGGGTCGCCTGATAGGATAGGATGGCGACCGGCGTTGTGCCCTCATCCTTTGGTTGGGCGCACGATGCGGTGGGAAAGGGAATTTTTTTCCAGATTGAGATTGTAATACCGCCATATTCGACCAGATATGCAGTCGCAGCGATCCTGGGCAGTGTATTTTCGCATTTGCGGAATGGCGGCGAACCGCCATTCTCCCAGGCTTAAAGTCAGGTTTTCAGTGCGTCAGGCGAAAGGTATAGCAAGGATGAGCGCGTTTCTGTCCGGCAAGGTCACCCATGTCCACCATTGGACTGATAACCTGTTCAGCTTCCGGCTGACCCGCGACCCGTCCTTCCGCTTCCGCAACGGTGAGTTCACCATGGTGGGCCTGCAGGTGGATGGCCGTCCGCTGATGCGCGCCTACTCCATGGCCAGCACCAACTATGAAGAGCACCTGGAATTCTTCAGCATCAAGGTGCCGAACGGTCCGCTGACGTCGCGCCTGCAGCATATCCAGGAGGGGGATGAGGTGCTGTACGGCCGCAAGGCCACCGGCACGCTGCTGCTGGACAATTTGCTGCCCGGCCGCACCCTGTACATGCTGGGTTCCGGCACCGGCCTCGCCCCGTTCATGAGCCTGATGAAGGACCCGGACGTGTACGAGCGGTTCGAGAAGGTGGTGGTCACCCACACCGTCCGCCGCGTGGCCGAGCTGGCCTACTACGACGATATCACCAAGCACCTGCCGAACGACGAGTTCATCGGTGAGATGCTGCGCGACAAGCTGGTCTACTATCCCACCGTGACGCGGGAGCCCTTCCGCACCGAAGGCCGCCTGACCGACCTGATCCGCAACGGCAAGTTCTTCGCCGACATCGGCGAGAAGCCGTTCGACCCGGCCCAGGACCGCGTCATGATCTGCGGCGGCCCCGGCGTGCTGAAGGATCTGCAGGACCTGTGCGAAGAGGCCGGCATGAAGGAAGGCAGCTCCAACGAGCCCGGCCACTACGTCATCGAGAAGGCCTTCGTGGAGCGCTGATCTCGGCATCCGTCGACATGTCGAAACGGCCGCGTCCCCCAGGGGCGTGGCCGTTTCAATTTCCGGGATCAGGCAAGGGACGCCAGTCATCCTCCCCGATGACGATGTAGCGGGTGACCGCCTGGCCATCCCAGTGGTAGCGCAGCGTGCGGGCCTGCAGGATGGGCGGGGTGATCAGATCGGGATAGAAAACGGCGGCGGCCATGCCCTGGGGCCAGCGCACGCTGGGATACAGCACGCCGTCGCTTCCCCCCGCCTTCAGCCTTTTGCCCAGCGCCTGGCCGGCCGTCCAGTCGTCCGGTGCCAGGCAGTCGCCAAAGCCGTCGCCCCGAATGTCATGCAGCGCGCCCGTGACCTGGGCGGTCAGTTCCCGGAACTGCGCATCCGCCGCCGGTTCACCGGTCATGCCCATGAAGCGGGCGTGGTGGTGCACCGTCTCCATCAGCGCCACCTCGAACCGGTCGCCGCAATACCACACGCCGAAGCGGCCGTCGGAAAAGCGGCTGGGTCGGTCGGGGGAGGCATGGGTGAAGGCGCCCATGGCCAGGCTGGCGCCAGGGCCGGCCAGCCGGCGGTCGCGTGGCACCAGCGACAGGTCGCCCACCTCATCCCGCACACGGGGATTGGTCTTGGCCTCCGCGCTGGCGATCAGGTCCCAGTCCGCAGGGTCGGCGATGTCCTCGAACAGCCAGATGGGCGGGTAAATCGTGCGGATGATGCGGTAGGCCGGGCGCCAATCCACCGGCGCGGTGGGCGGCGTCACCACCCGCCGCGCTCCGCATCCAGGTAGTTGCGCACGGCGGTCAGGTCGGACGGGGCGCCGGCCAGCATGCGGGACAGGGCCGACTGGCCATTGAAGGCCGCGTTGGGTTTGGACACCCAGGCGTAGGCGCGTTCCGGTTCCATGAACAGATAACGCAGGGCCTTGTGAATCCCCATCAGGTCGCCCAGGCGCCACAGCAGGTCGCACGGCAGGGTGCCGACATCGCCCCGCTTCCAGCGATAGAAGGTCGACGGGCTGGGCTGGCCCAGGAGGACGCGCGCCTGGCTGTCGTCCATGCCCCAGAGCCGGAACAGGGTGAAGGCGGCGCGCAGCATGGCTGCCCCCTCCGCCTGGGTGACGGCGCCGGGGACGGCCGTATCGGGCGTGCTGGCGGGCAGGGCCTGGGCCATGGCGAACTCCTTCATGCCATATGGCAGTCAATATATGACCAACTGCCATATGGCACAAGTGCCACTCATTTGAAGGCGACCACCGCATCGGCCACCAGCCGCTCCAGCGCCAGGATGTCGCCCTCCGGCCTGTAGGACATGCCCAGGCGGACGATCACCAGGCGGGCGCTGGGGATGATGACAATGGACTGGCCCTGGTTGCCGCGGGCCATGAAGCTGTCGGCCGGCATGCCGGCCCGCACGCGGCGGGCACCGGCACCGGCCGTGGCCCGGTTGGTCCAGAAGCCGGCGCCGTAGCCGTACTCCTCCGACCCCGGCGTCAGGCGGGCGGAATAGTCGACCCAGCCCTCGGGCAGCAGGCGCTGGCCGCCCACCACGCCATCGTCCACGAACAGTTGGCCGAAGCGCGCCCAGTCCCGCGCCGTGGCCCACATATGGCTGGAACCGATGGGGGTGCCGGTGGCGTCCAGTTCCAGCGTGGCATGCTCCATGCCCAGCGGATCGAACAGCTCACGGTGGGCGAAAGCCAGGACGTCGGCCCCGCTTCCGCCCGTCCGTTGCTTGATCAGGCGGGACAGCAGCAGGGTGTTGCCGTTGCTGTAGATCCAGACCTGGCCCGGGGCGGCCAGCGGCCGGGCGGCCTCGGCCATTCCCGCCATGTCGGCCCGGGCGTAGACCATCTGCGTGGTGGGGTCCCACATGCTGGTCCAGTCGGCGGTCAGCGACTGGCCGAAGTCCAGGCCGCTGGTCATGCGCAGCAGGCTGTCCACGGTGATGGCCCGGCGCGCGTCATGGTCCCAAGCCGGCACGTCCAGCCGCTGGTCCACCGTCAGCCGGCCCTGCCGCACCAGGATGCCGATCAGCGCGTTGGTGACCGACTTGGTCATGGACCAGCCGATCAGGGGTGTGTCCACGCCGATGCCGGGGGCGTAGCGCTCCGCCACCACCCGGCCGTCGTGCAGGATGACCACCGCCTTGGTCCAGCGGTGGGGGCCTTGCGCCGGCTCGGCGAAGGCGCGGTCCAGGGCCGCCGCCAGGGCGGGATCGGTCGGCGTCACCACGTCCGGCCCGGCGATGGGCGGCAGCAGGGGCGGGGCCGCCGCAGGCAGGGTGACGCGGGGCGCGGCCGGCGGGTCCCCCGCCGTCAGCACACGGCAGCCCGCCGGCCCCTCATGGACGGCGGTGCTCTCCACCAGCCCGGCAAAGCGGGCGGTGACCGATCCGGTGGCCCTGTCGATGCTATAGCGCATGAACCGGTCGCCCGGCCGCATCTGCGGGGCGATGCCCTGCGCGAAGAAGGTGTCGGCGTCCAGGTGGCCCACGAACACGGCGGAGCACAGCTGGTGACTGGTGAAATGGGCGGGCACGGCGACGGCATGGCGCGCGCCGTCGCACCCGGTCAGGGCCAGGATGGACAGCAGGGCGGGCAGCAGGCGCAGGGACGCGGGCGGCATGGGCGGATCTCACGGCTGGGGTGGAGACCGCCAGCGTCGTCCCTCGGCCGGGCGCGGATCACGCCGGATTTGAAATCCGGCTAGCCGAAAGCGATGGGTTCGCTGTTTTGGACGGTTCGGCCAGGGCCTGGCGGCGATAGTCGCCGGGCGTCAGGCCGGTGTCCGCCTTGAAGGCGCGGTTGAAGGGCCCCAGCGAGCCGAAGCCGGCGTCCAGCGCGATGGTCAGGATGGGCACTTCCACCTGCGCCCGGTCGCCCAGCGCGGCCTTGGCGTCGGCCAGGCGGTAATGGTTCAGGAAGGCGTTGAAGTTGCGGTGCCCCAGGCCCTGGTTGATCAGGCGGCGCAGGCGGTATTCCGGCAGGCCCAATTCCACCGCCAGCTGGCCGATGGTCAGCCCGTCGCGGCGATACGCGCGGTCCATCCGCATGGCCCGTTCCAGGGCGGTGGTCCAGGTGGGATCGATGGGTGCCACCTCCGGTGCCGCTTCCACGGCCGGGGCTGGCGCGCAGGCGTCGGCGAACAGGGCCTGGCCGCCACGGACGCGCAGCAGCGAGCCCGCGATGACGCTGGCGATGGCCAGCAGGCCCATGGCGTCCAGCAGGGTGTTGCCGCCGGCGGCGCCGGTGGCCGGTCCCGGTCCCGCCAGGGTGGCCAGCGCCGTGACGATGGAATGCAGGGCGGCGGCGGCCACGATGAACAGGCGCAGGCGGCGGCGGGGTTCCACCAGATCCGCCGCCGCCGTGGCCAGGGCCTGCCAGGCGGCCAGTCCCGCCCAGGCCAGGGGTTGCAGATCCAGGCACAGGCCCAGGACGCGGGCGGCCGGGTGGTGGCCGGGCACCAGTACCAGGCGTTGGGTGACGCCCAGGGCGGCCAGGGCCAGCCAGGCCAGCCCGTGCCAGGCGCGGGGGCGGAAGGCGTCGTCGAACAGGCTGCACGCGAACAGCCAGAAGACGAAGCTGTTGGCCGTGGCCAGCGCCATCAGCGGCCCGGCCCACCCTCCCGCCCGGTCGTGCAGGCCTGGCAGGGAACACAGGGTATAGGCGGCGCTGCCCACGGCGAACAGGGCGCCCAGCCGGGCGGCGGTCACCCGGCCGTGATCGGCCAGCAGCCGCCCGGCCAGCAGGGCCAGCAGGCTGACCACGCCGCCGCGCAGGAACAGGTCGAACGCGGCGGTCCCGGCCGGGGTGGCGTCCATGGGCGTCAGTCGCGGTAGCTCAGCCACACCGCGTCGGCCACCCGCTTGGCCAGCGCGCGGGCCTCGTCGGCGGTCGCACCCTCGGCCAGGGCCACGCCCATGCGGCGGTAGGGCCGGGTGGTCGGCTTGTTGAAGATGCGCACCTCGACATCATGGTCGGCGGTCCCCAGGGCCAGGGCATCGGCCAGGCCTTCCACGCCGAAGTGGGCCGAGTCCTGGCTGGCCAGGATGACGGCGCTGGCGGTGGGGCCGCGCAGGGTGATGCGGGGGATGGGCAGGCCCAGGATGGCGCGGGCGTGCAGGTCGAATTCCGACAGGTTCTGCGACATCAGCGTCACCATGCCGGTATCGTGCGGACGGGGCGACAGCTCGCTGAACACCACGTCGTCGCCGGCCACGAAGAACTCCACCCCGAACAGGCCATAGCCGCCCAGGTTGTCCACCACCTTTCTGGCCATGTCCCGCGCGGCATCCAGGGCGGCCTGGTCCATGGGCACCGGCTGCCAGGATTCCTGGTAGTCGCCGCGCTCCTGCCGGTGGCCGATGGGCTCGCAGAACACCACGCCTTCGCGGGTGCGCACCGTCAGCAGGGTGATCTCATAGTCGAAGGCGATGAACTCCTCGACGATCACCTTGCGCCGGTCGCCGCGCATGTTGGCGACGGCGTAGTTCCACGCGGCCTCCAGGTCCTCGGTGGTGCGCACCGTGCTCTGGCCCTTGCCGGAAGAGGACATGACCGGCTTGATCACGCAGGGCAGGCCGGTGTGCGCCGCCCCCGCCTTCACCTCGTCCAGGCTTTCGGCGTAGCGGTAGCGCGAGGTGCGCAGGCCCAGCTCCGTGGCCGCCACCTCACGGATGCGGTCGCGGTTCATGGTCATGTAGGTGGCGCGCGCCGACGGCACCACGGTGTGGCCGGCGGCCTCCATCTCCTGCAGCACCTCGGTGCGGATGGCCTCCACCTCCGGAACGATGTAATCCGGCTTGTGGCGCAGGATGGCGGCCTTCAGCGCCTCCCCGTCCAGCATGGAGAAGACCTCGAACTCATCGGCCACCTGCATGGCCGGCGCGCCGGCGTANGCGTCGCAGGCCACCACATGGGCGCCGTAGCGCTTGGCGGAGATGACGAATTTCCGGCCCAGCTCGCCCGAGCCCAGCAGCAGGATTTTGGCGGTCGCTGTCATGGCGGCGGTCCCGT
>NZ_BACU01000538.1 GCF_000333275.1 Azospirillum sp. B4
GTGCAGGAAGAAGATGGGTACGAACACGATGCAGATGCACAAGGTGGAGACCAGGGCCGGGAAGGCCACCTCGTCCGAACCTTCCAGGATGGCCTGGCGCAGCGGCTTGCCCATGGCGATGTGGCGGTGGATGTTCTCGATGGCCACGGTGCCGTCGTCCACCAGGATGCCGATGGCCAGCGCCAGGCCGCCCAGGGTCATCACGTTCAGGGTGTGGCCGGCGGCCGACAGCACGCCCACGGCCGTCAGGATGGACAGCGGGATGGAGGTCAGCACGATGGCCGTGCTGCGCCAGCCACCCAGGAACAGCAGGATCAGGACCGCCACCAGGGCGCCGACGATCAGGCCTTCGTGCTGGATGCCCTCCATGGCGTGCTTGATGAAGGTGGTCTGGTCGAACAGCGGCTCGATGCGCATGCCGGCCGGGGCCGCCTTGCGGATTTCCGGCAGGCGCCGCATGACCTCGTCCACCACCGCCAGCGTGCTGGCGCCGCCCAGCTTCATGATGGTCAGCAGCACGGCCGGCTGGCCGTCGGCGTGCACCACGTTGGTCTGCACGGCGGCGCCGTCGCGCACATTGGCCACGTCGCGCATGAAGATGGTGCGGCCGTTGACGTCGCGTAGCGGGATGTCGTTGAAGGTGTCGACCGCGATGGGCGAGCTGTTCAGGCCCACCTGGTATTCCGTGTCACCGATCTTGGCCGTGCCCGAGGGCAGGTTCAGGTTCTGGGCGGCGATGGCCTTGTTGACGTCGTTGGGCGTCAGGCCATAGGCGCGCAGCTTGTCCGGGTCGATGTCCACCATGATCTGGCGCGCGTTGCCGCCATAGGGCAGGGGCAGGCGCAGGCCGGGGATGTCGCTGATCTGCGAGCGGATGGTGATGCGGCCATAGTCGTACAGCTGCGCTTCGGACATGGTGTCGGACGACAGCGCCAGCTGCAGGATGGGCACGCTGGACCGGCTGTATTGGACGATCAGTGGTGGCTGCGTGCCGGTGGGCATACGCTTCAGGATGGTCTGGCAGATGGCCGAGATCTGCGAGATGGCCAGGTCGATGTTCACGCCCGGCTGGAAGGTCGTGCGGATGATGCCCACGCCGGTGGACGTCTCCGACTCAACCTCCGCCACGTTGTCGGCGGTGTTGATGATGGCCAGCTCGCCGAAGGCGGTGATCTTGCCCGTCATCTCCTGCGCGTCCAGGCCGGAATAGCTCCACACCACGGTGACCGTGGGGATCTCCACCTCGGGGAAGATGTCGGTGGGCATCTTGAACAGGCTGAGGACGCCCAGCAGCGTGATCAGGCCCGCCAGCACGGCGAAGCTATAGGGGCGCCTGAGGGCGTAGGCGACAATCCACATGGGGACGGGGCTCCGGCAATGCGATGCGGAAAAATGCAACGCCACGCCCAGCGGCCGGGGTCGCCCCCCGCCCGGCACAGCCCGAAATAATTAACGCGCTTGACGGTTCAGGGGAACCTACTTCGATACGCAACGGTTCGAATTTAGGCATGCCGCGACCAATCGCCGCCAACGGGCAAATCAGTGGCGGTCGTCACTGCGCCGGCGGTGGCGGTGGTGTAGTGGCGGTGAGCTCCGATCACCCCCGGATTATCAAGGCCTCCTCCTGCGTGTCCAAGGCCGCTTTCCCCATTCCGGATGGGCGGCTGGATGGCAGGGCCGGAACCCAGCGGATCACCACGTACAGACCAAATCCGCAGGCCAGCAGGGGTTTGAACCACGTCGTGGTGGCCAGGTGCAGCCCCCGCGTCCAGACGTGGGTGGTCAGCGCGAAGCACAGCAGGACCAGCACCCAGCCCAGGATGCGGTTGCGGCGGACGTGGAATTCCCATCCCGCCAACGCCCCGGCCACCAGGGCCATGTCGCCGAAATGGCCCAGCACGGTGCGCGGATTGAACAGCAGCAGATATGTCACCATCAGCGCGGCCACCGTCGCGGCCGCCCTGGGGGCGGGCAGGCGGCTGACGGTGCCGCGTGCCAGTATCAGCACGGCGACACCGGCCAGCGCCCGGATGACGGTCTGCACGGCCAGGTCCAGCGGCAGGCCCAGGGTGGCCAGGCCATTGGCGAAGTCGTGCCAGACGCCGCCGCCGGGGTTGGCGCTGCTCATGGTCTTGCGCACCAGCTGGCCGTATTCGGCCAGCGCGTAGGATGGGTTCCAATGCAGCAGCGGCAGGGCCAAGGCGGCCGCCAGCCACAGGGCCAGATGCAGGCGCAAGGGCGGCCACAGGGCAAAGGCCAGCGTGACCAGGGCCAGAGCCTGGGGCTTGAAGGCGCCGGCCAGGACCAGCAGAAAGGCGGCGCGGCGCCAGCGGCCCTCCGCCACGTCGGCCAGGCCCGCCAGCATCAGGCCCAGCATCAGGAATTCGGTCTGGGCGCCGCGCAGATCCACCACGCCGATGGGCAGCGCCGCCAGCAGGGCCACGCCGAACACCCGCTGTTCATCGCCGGGCGCCCCCAGGCGGCACAGTCGGAACCCCCCCCACCAGCACACGGCCAGCAGGCTCAGGCGCCATAGGGCGTCACCCAGCAGGGGCGGCAGATAGGCCCAGGGTGTGAACAGCGCGGCGCTGGACGGCAGGTAAAGGAAGCCGTTGATGCCGTCTTCGTAGATCTCGGCCCCCCGCCACCAGGCCCAGGTGGCCTCGGCATAGATGTGGAATTCCGAAACGAACCGTCCACTAATCACCTGGGCCTCAATCGCCACCAGGGCGGTGGCCCAGAGGGCCAGGCCAATGGCCAGCGGTCGGGCGAGGGGGCGCTTCGGCATCCGGAAGGCGGGAAGGGGCAGGCGCACCATGGTGGCGACGGGACCTATCTCATAGGTAATAGGCGCTATGGTCTACACCTACCACCGTCGCGCCGCTTTTCAAGCCGAAAGCCCTATCACTTGCATTTTTATGAAAGAATGCGCCGCAATGCCGCACTTGCCCGGTAAGCATGATTGCCGTAAGGCTGCCCCACCGCCGGTTCCGGGGGCCTTCATCTCGGATGAAAAGGCCCCCGGATGAAAAGGGAACGTGGTGGGGGCCGTCTGGCCCGACTCCACGGCTGTCCCCGCAACTGTGAACGGTGAGCGCCGCCCGCTGATGGCCACTGGGAAACTGGGAAGGCCGGGCGGTCGCCATGACCCGTGAGCCAGGAGACCTGCCGCCGGGAATGCGTCGCGCAACCGCAGGGCGGGGTGTCCCGGCGGAACGGTTCTGGCCGTGCTTGCGCCGGCGCTTCGGGTGAGCGGTGCCGGCGCTTGTGGGGGTGACGCTCCCCGAACGATCCCGTCCGCCGCGCGCGTCCGCGCCTTGTCCCCGACCTTATGGATGCGGTCCCCGGTGTCGTCGATCCGCCGTCGTCGACCGGGCACGTCTTGGAAGGGGGTAACGGTACATGACGCAGGACCACAAGGCCGTACCGGGCGTGATCCTGGTGTTGGGCGGCGCCCGTTCCGGCAAGAGCCGTTTCGCCGAGGGGCTGATCACCGCCCTGCCCGGCCCCTGGACCTATATCGCCACCGCCCAGGCCTGGGATGATGAGATGCGCGACCGCATCCACCAGCACCGGGCCCAGCGGGTGCCCGGCTGGACGACGGTGGAGGCCCCGCTGGACCTGGCCCCGGCGCTGGCCGCCCATGGCCACGGGCCGGTGCTGGTGGACTGCCTGACCCTGTGGCTGACCAACGTCATGCTGGCCGAGCGGGCGGTGGAGGAGGCCGTCGCGGCGCTGGAGGACGCCCTGGCCGCCTGTGCCGGTCCCGTCGTCCTGGTGGGTAACGAGGTGGGCATGGGCATCGTGCCGGAGAACGCGCTGGCCCGCCGGTTCCGTGACCACGCCGGCCGCATGCACCAGCGCCTGGCGGCCATGGCGACCCAGGTGTTCCTGACGGTGGCGGGCCTGCCCCTGAAGGTGAAATAAGGGACGGAGAGGAGAACGCACCGTGGCCGATACCGAAACGCCGGATGATGATGCCGCCCACCATCGCGAGAAGATGCGGAAACGCAAGGCGGTGCAGGACGCCCGCGTCGCCCAGGCGACGCGGGAGAAGGGCCTGCTGATGGTCCATACCGGGCCCGGCAAGGGCAAGACCACGGCGGCGCTGGGCATGATGTTGCGCACGGCCGGCTATGGCCTGCGCGTCGGCTTCATCCAGTTCGTGAAGGGCAACTGGGCGACGGGGGAGCAGCCGGCGCTGAAGCGCTTTGCCGACTTGATCGATCATCACGTGATGGGCGAAGGCTTCACCTGGGACACCCAGGACAAGCAGCGTGACATCGCCGCCGCCGTCCGCGCGTGGGAGCTGGGGCGGCGCATGCTGGCCGACCCCCAGTACCATCTCGTGGTGCTGGATGAGATCAACATCGTGCTGCGCTATGGTTATCTCGACGTGGCGGATGTGCTGGCCGGGCTGGATGCCCGGCTGCCCGACACCCATGTCCTGCTCACCGGCCGCAACGCCAAGGCGGAGATCATCGAGGCGGCCGACCTGGTGACGGAATTCCAGGCGGTGAAACACCCCTTCCAGGCCGGCATCAAGGCGCAGCGCGGGATCGACTTCTGATGGTGGACGGCACCGGCGGTGGCGCGCGCGCCATCATGATCCCCCAAGGCGCCCGCGCCTTGATGATCCCCCAAGGCGCCCGCGCCTTGATGATCCAGGGCACCGGCTCGGACGTGGGAAAGTCGCTGATCGTGGCGGCGCTGGCCCGGGCCTATACCCGGCGCGGCCTGCGCGTGCGGCCCTTCAAGCCGCAGAACATGTCCAACAACGCCGCCGTCACCCCGGATGGGGGGGAGATCGGGCGTGCCCAGGCGCTTCAGGCCCGCGCCTGCGGCGTGGCCCCATCGGTCGATATGAACCCGGTGCTGCTGAAGCCGCAGACGGATCTGGGTGCGCAACTGGTGCTGCGCGGCCGGGTGCTGGGCAACGCCGGGGCCGCCAGCTATCAGCGCCGCAAGGGGGAGCTGCTGCCCGCCGTGCTGGAAAGCTTCCACCGCCTGCGGGCCGACTGCGACCTGGTGGTGGTGGAGGGGGCGGGCAGCCCCGCCGAAACCAACCTGCGGGCCGGCGACATCGCCAACATGGGCTTCGCCCGCGCCGCCGGTGTGCCGGTGGTGCTGGCCGGTGACATCGACCGGGGCGGGGTCATCGCCAGCCTGGTGGGGACCCACCGCGTGCTGGACGCCGACGACCGCGCCCAGATCCGGGGCTTCCTGATCAACAAGTTCCGGGGCGACGTCCGCCTGTTCGACAAGGGGGTGGAGGAGATCGAGGCCCGCACCCGCTGGCCCTGCTTCGGCGTGCTGCCCCACCAGGCGGCGGCGGCCCGCCTGCCGGCGGAGGATGGCATGGACCTGGCGCGGTGGACCCGCCAAGAGGGGGCGCGTCGCATGCCGGGCGGGGCGGTGCGCATCGCCGTGCCCATGCTGTCGCGCATCGCCAATTTCGATGATCTGGACCCCCTGCGCCTGGAGCCGGGCGTGACGGTGGAGATGGTGCCGCCCGGCCGGCCGTTGCCGGGCGACGCCCACGGCGTCATCCTGCCGGGGTCCAAGGCCACCCTGGCCGACTTGGCCTTCTTCCGCGCCCAGGGCTGGGACATCGACCTGGCCGGCCACGTGCGCCGGGGCGGCTGGGTGCTGGGCCTGTGCGGCGGCTACCAGATGCTGGGCCGGTCGGTGGCCGACCCCGATGGCATCGAGGGCCCGCCCGGCACCGCCGCCGGCCTGGGCTATCTGGACGTGGAAACGGTATTGGCCCCGGCCAAGACCCTGCGGGCGGTGACCGGCCGTGATGCCGCCACGGGCGCCGCCCTGACGGGCTATGAGATGCACCTGGGCGTGACCCGGGGGCCGGATCGTGCCCGGCCCCTGCTGTTCCTGGACGGCGTGGACGGCCAGGGGGCTGGCCAGGCGGCGGGGGGCCAAGCGGGGGAGGGCGCGGTCAGCCTGGACGGGCGGGTGGCCGGCACCTACGTCCATGGCCTGTTCGGCCATGACGCCCAGCGCGCCGCCTGGCTGGCGCGGTGGAACGCCGCCCCGGGCCTGGGCAGTTATGATGGCACGGTGGAGGCGGCGCTGGATGAACTGGCGGAGGCCGCCGAACGCCATCTGGACCTGGACGCGCTATGGGCCATCAGCCGTTGAGCAACAGCCCCGGCTTCGACGCCGACTTCCGCCAGCACTTTCGCGACCTGCTGGTCTGGCGGCGCGACGTGCGCCGCTTTCGTACCGATAAGCTGCCGGATGGCCTGCTGGAACGGCTGCTGGACCTGGCCTGCCTGGCGCCCTCCGTGGGTCTCAGCCAGCCCTGGCGCTTCGTGCGGGTGGACGACCCCGTCCGCCGGGAGTCCGTGCGGGCGGAGTTCGAGCACTGCAACGCCGAGGCCTTGGCCGCACAGTCCCTGGAGCGCGCCGGCCTGTACGCCAGCCTGAAGCTGGCGGGCTTGCGTGAGGCGCCGTGCCACCTGGCGGTGTTCGTCGATCCCGATCCGGCCCAGGGGGCGGGCCTGGGCCGCCGCACCATGCCGGAGACCCTGGCCTATTCGGCGGTGGCGGCCATCCAGACCCTGTGGCTGGCGGCGCGGGCGGAGGGCATCGGCCTGGGTTGGGTCTCCATCCTGCGGCCGGCGGTGATGAACGGCCTGCTGGACGTGCCGGCTGACTGGCGCCTGGTCGGCTACCTCTGCATCGGCTATCCGGCGGAACCCGATGACGTTCCCGAACTGGAACGCGCCCACTGGGAACACCGGCGCCCCCTGTCAGAGGTTTTGTTGGAGAGATGAGGGGGTTAAAGCACCCAGGCCAGCAGCAGCGCCAGGCCCCACAGCAGCACCAGGCTGCGGCGATAGAGGTCGAGCCCGGCCTCGATGTCGGCGGCGGTGGCGTCGGCACGGCCATCGCCCATCCAGTGGTCCTCCACCCGCACGGCGCCATAGGTGCGCGGCCCCGCCAGGCGCAGGCCCAGGGCACCCGCCATGGCGGCCTCCGGCCAGCCGGCGTTGGGGCTGCGGTGGCGGCCGGCGTCGCGGCGCACGGCCGTCCAGGCGGCTTTGGCCCGATCACCGCCCCGCGTCCATGCCGCCAGGATCAGCAGCAGGGCGGTCAGGCGCGATGCCGGCAGGTTCACCAGATCGTCCAGCCGCGCCGCCGCCCAGCCATAGGCTTCGTGCCGGGGTGTGCGGTGGCCCACCATGCTGTCGGCGGTATTGATGGCCTTGTAGGCCAGCAGTCCCGGCAGTCCGCCGACCGCCAGCCAGAAGGCCGGCGCCACGATGCCATCGGAAAAGTTCTCCGCCAGGCTCTCGATGGCGGCGCGGGCCACGCCGGCCTCATCCAGGCTGGCCGGGTTGCGGCCGACGATGTGGGATACCGCCTCCCGTCCGCCGTCCAGCCCACGCTGGCGCAGGGCGCGCGGCACGGCGGCGACGAAGCGGTGCAGGCTGCGCTGGGCCAGCAGGCTGCTGGCCAGCACGGCCGTGGCCAGCGTGCCCCAGGCGTCGCCCAGGCGGGCCAGCAGGCCTTGGATCAGGATGCCCGCGGCCAGCGCTGTGCCGACCAGCACGCATTCCGCCGCCACACCGGCCGCCTTGCGCGCTGCCGCCGGCCGGTCGGCGCGGTTCCAGGCGCGGTCCAGCCGGCCGATCAGGGCGCCGATCCACACCACCGGGTGGCGGATGCGGGCGTACAGCGCGTCGGGGTAGCCCAGCAGGGCCTCCAGCGCCAGGGTCACCAGGACCAGCCAGGGCAATGCGGGGTAGAGGGCGGGAAAGAGCGTCATGGGCCAGGGGTTTAGCATGAACGATCACGATGCGCCGCAGGACCGTGAGGGTATCCGCCACGGCGGTGACCTGACCCAGGCGGCCGCCCTGTTCCCGGTCGCGCCGGGGCCCTGGATCGACCTCAGCACCGGCATCAACCCCTGGCCCTATCCCCTGCCGCCCATCCCGGACGCCGCCTGGACGGCCCTGCCCACGCGCGGCGCCCTGGATGCCCTCATGGCGGCGGCGGCCGGCGCCTATGGCGCGCCAGGACCGGACAGCCTGGTGGCGGCCCCCGGGTCCGAGCTGCTGATCCAGACCTTGCCCCGCCTGCGTGCGGTTGGTGACGTGGCCATCGTCGGCCCCACCTATGGCGACCATGCCCGCGCCTGGGGACAGGCCGGCCACCGGGTGCGCTCGGTGACGGCGCCGGAGGACGCCATCGGCTCGGCCGACGTGGTGGTGCTATGTAACCCCAACAATCCGGACGGCCGCGCCTGGGCGCCCGCGGCACTGCTGGACTGGGCGGCGGTCCTGGCGGCGCGCGGTGGCTGGCTGGTGGTGGACGAGGCCTACGCCGACCTCGACCCCGCGCGCAGCGTGTGCCCCCATGCTGGGACGCCGGGTTTGGTCATCCTGCGGTCCTTCGGCAAGTTCTTCGGCTTGGGCGGGCTGCGTCTCGGCTTCCTGTTGGCGCCGGTGCCGCTGCTGGATGCCGTGCGCGCCGGCCTCGGCTCCTGGGCGGTCAGCGGCCCCGCCCTGCGGGTGGGGGCCGAGGCGCTGGCGGATGGGGCTTGGCAGGTGGCCGCGCGGCGGCGGCTGACGGCGGCGGCGGACGCGCTGGACGGCGTGCTGCGGGCGGGTGGTTTGCGCGTCATCGGCGGTACCGCGCTCTACCGCCTGGTCGATGCGGGTGACGCCGCCGTGTTGTGGCGCCACCTGGCGGCTGCCGGCCTATGGACCCGCCCCTTCCCGGAACATGTTGGTTGCCCCGGCTGGTTGCGCGTGGGCCTGCCGCCGGACGCGGCCGCGTTCGATCGGTTGGCGGCGGCGCTGGCCGCCTGGGGCGGGTGAGTCGGGCCCCCTACCTGGCCAGGTGCCGGTCGAAGAAGCGCCAGACGACATCATAGGCCTGGACCGCTTCCGCGCTGCCGACCAGGGTGGCGAACTCCCCATGGCCCAGGCCTTCCTGCACGAACAGTTGCGTTTCGGCGCCAGCCGCCAGCAGGCGGGCGTTGGTGACGATGGCGTTGCTCATGGCGCTGTCGCGAGTGCCGGTGATGATCAGGGTGGGCGGGAACTTGGCCAAGACCTCGGGAAACAGGCCGGGTGTGACCAGCGGGTCGTTGCCGTCCACCCCGGCGAGGTACAGGGTGCCGGCGCCATCCCGCATCTGTTCCGGCGTCGCCTGCAGGCGCGCGTTCATCATCTGCGTGACGGCGAAGGAATCGCCGCCGTACCAGAAGGTCGGCATGGCGCCGGAGCAGAAGATGCCGATGGCCCCGGGCGGGGGCAGGCGGCGCTTCTGAAACCAGGCGACGGACTGCGCCACCAGGGTGCCACCGGCCGAGCAGCCGTAGATGCCGATCTGCTCCGGCTTATAATGGGCCAGCAGGGCGCGGTAGACCTGTTCCACATCCTCGCTGGCCGCCGGGAAGCGGTTTTCCGGCGCCAGGCGATAGTCAACCGCCACTACCTTGATGCGGCCCCGCCCGGCGACGGGCAGGGATTCCGCCCGCCCACCGGCCCCGCCGCCACCCGCGAAAAAGCCCCCGCCGTGCAGGTTGATCAGTATGCGGTTCTGGTTCTCCGGGGCGATGCCGGTCTCCGGGGTTATCACCTCCGTCCTCACGCCGTTCATCATCGCAGGCTCGATCCGGGCGGGGTAAACGGCCCGCCAGCGGTCGGCGACCGACTGTTGAAAGGCGTCGGTGCCGGCGCGGGCGTCCTTCACCCCCGCCTCCGTCACCACCGGGGCCGGTGGCCGGACCAGCCGGGCGCTCTGCTGCACGCGTGCCGGCGCGCTCAGGAAATCGGACACGGGCACGGCCAGGCCGTCGACGTGGATGGTCCCATCGGCATCCACATGGATGGCCTCCGCGCCGGCGCCATCGGTGGCCGCCCGCGCGGCCGTCAGTGACACCGTCGTCGCCAGGGCCGCGGCCCAGACCAATCCCCTGATGCCGCCCATTCCCGTTTCCCCGCGCCTGACATGCAGGGGAGGGATTCAATCATGGCCCGACCGGCCGCGCGGGTCACGGTGGGGTGGGTGACCACCTGGTGGATCGCGCGGGGTGGACGCGGGGGCGATGGGCCGGCGGGCAGGTTCAGGCGGTGATGGCGGCCCAGCGGGCGCCGGACGCCCTCACCAGGTCGGCTGGCGCCAGGGCCAGTTGCAGGCCCCGCCGGCCGCCATTGACGATGATCTCCGCCAGCACTTCCGCCGATTGGTCGAGGAAGGTGGGCAGGGCGCGCCGCTGGCCCAGGGGGCTGATGCCGCCCACGACATAGCCGCTGCTGCGCTCCGCCACCGCTTGCGGCGCCAGGTCCGATTTCTTGGCCTTGGCGGCGGCGGCCAAGGCCTTCAGGTCCAGGCGCGCGCCGGCGGGGATGATGGCGCAGGCAAGCCCCCCCGGCCCGCCTTCCAGCTGGCAGATCAGGGTCTTGTAGACCAGGGCGGGATCCAGCCCCAGGGCCTCCGCCGCCGCCAGGCCGATGGCGGCGGCGTTGGGGTCGTAGTCATATTCCAGCAGGCGGTAGGCCACGCCCGCCGCCTCCACCGCGCGCACCGCCGGTGTTCCCTTGGTCGCCATCGTCGTTCAACGCTCCCCCTCTATGGCGGGGGCAACCCTATCAGATGCCGGCGCCGTCGTTGAAATTGTAAATGTCGAAGGATGCCAGGCCCTTGGCGATGTCGGCCACGGCCTTCTGCGCCTGGGGCAGGCGACGCCCCAAGGTGATGAAGCCGTGCACCATGTCCGGATAGACGGTGTGCAGCACCGGCACGCCAGCCCCGGCCAGGCGGGCGGCGTACTCCCGCCCCTCATCTTGCAGCACGTCCAGCCCGGCGGTGAGGATGACGGCAGGGGGCAGGCCGCCCAGGGTGTCGGCCAGCAGGGGCGACAGACGCCAGTCGCTGCGGTCGGCGGCACCGGCGTAGTTGCCCACGTACCACAGGTACTGCTCCCGGCTCATCAGGTAACCCTGGGCGCGGCGATGGTGGGACGGGCGGTCGGCGTTCAGGTCGGTGCAGGGGTAGATCAGCACCTGGGTCTTCAGGTGGGGCCCCCCCTCGTCCCGGGCCTTCAGGGCCAGCACGGCCGCCAGGTTGCCGCCGGCGCTGTCGCCCGCCACGCCGATGGCCAGCGGGTCGATTGCCAGGCGCTCCGCGCTGCCGGCCAGCCATTTCAGGGCGGCCCAGGCATCGTCCAGGGCGGCGGGGAAGGGGTGTTCCGGCGCCAGGCGGTAGTCCACCGCTACCACGGTGTGGCCGGACGCCGCCGCCAGCTGGCGGCATAGGATGTCGTGGCTTTCCAGGTTGCCGATGGTCCAGCCGCCGCCGTGCAGGAACAGCAGCGCCGGCACCGGCCGCCAGCCGAAATTGGCACGATACAGCCGCACCCGCAGCGGCCCGGCGGGACCGCCGATGATCTGGTCCATGACCGAGGCCAGGGCCGGCGGTTCCGGCGCCAGGGGGCGGCGGCTTTCCACATAGGCGGCGCGCAGGCTGTCCAGCGCCACGTCCTGGAAGCGCGGCGGCCCCATCTCCCGCAACAGCTCCGCCAGCGCCGGGGGCACGTCGGCCGGCACGAAGAAGCTGTCGTCGTCGGTGGGGATGGGGCTGGCGGCCATGGCGTCCTCTCAAAACCACAGGAAATCCGTGTTGGACGCCATTATGGGATCACGCATATACGCGAGTCAATGTGTAATACGCTATTTATAACACATAAAAAATGTATTATTTGGCGCGTCGCGCCATCAGACCCACGGCGTTCAGGATCAGCAACGCCAACAGCCCGCCGACGAACAGGGTGACGCCCGTCCATTCCCACCCGTGCCAAAAAAAGCCGCCGGCCGTGCCGGCCAGGGTGGAGCCCATGTAATAGGCGAACAGATACAGCGATGACGCCTGGCCCCGGTGCTGCTTGGCGCGCAGGCCGATCCAGCCCGACGCCACCGAATGCACGCCGAAGAAGGCGAAGGTGAACAGCCCCAGTCCAACGGCCAGCGTGTCAAGGCGGGTGAACGCCATGACGCCCAAGCCAATGGCCATCAACAGGCTGGACGCCACCAGCACCCGGCCGGGGCCGAAACGGCTGGACAGCCCGCCGAACAGGGGGGAACTGACGATGCCGAAGATATAGACCAGGAACAGCACGGCCACGGTGGCGGGGGGCAGGTTCAGCGGCGGGGCCTGCAGGCGGAAACCCACATAATTGAAGACGGTGACGAAGGCGCCCATGGCCAGGAAGCCGGTGGCGAACAGGGCGACCAGGCCGCCATCGGACAGGTGCAGGCGCCAGGCGGCCGTCAGGCCGCTCCAGAAGCCGCCCTCCCGCTGGTGGAAATGGCGGGACGGCGGCAGGGCCAGGGCCACGGTGACGGCGGCGGCGATGCCGGCGGCGCCCACCAGGCCCACGGCCACCCGCCAGCTGGATATGTCGGTGATCAGCACGGTCAGCACCCGCCCGCCCATGCCGCCCATGGCGGTGCCGCCGATGTACAGCCCCATGGTCAGGCCGGCGGACTTCGGATTCACCTCCTCCGCCACATAGGCCATGGCCACGGCCGGCAGCCCGCCCAACGCCAGCCCGGCCAGGGCCCGCAAGACCAGGAACAGGGGCCAGCTGGGCGCCAGCGCGCTGGCCAGGCCCAGGCCGCCCGACAGCGCCAGCGAGGCGACCATGATGCCCTTGCGCCCCGACCGGTCGGAAAGGGCGCCGGCCACCAGCAGGGCCACGGCCAGCGCCGCCGTGGTCACCGACAGCGACAGGCTGGCCCCTGGCGGCGTGATGGCGTAGCTGCGCACGAAGTCCGGCAACAGCGGCTGCACGCAATAAAGCGTGGCGAAGGTGGAAAATCCCGCGACGAACAGGATCGCGGTTACCCGGCGGTAGGCGGCGGTGCCGACCTCCAGATAGGGGGCGCCACCGCCTGGCGAGGGGATCGCCGATGGGGTCGGGGCGGGATGACCAGGCATAGCGGATCCTTTTGCGGACGCGTTTCCGATGCCGGATTCCGGAGAATCCCGCTGCACGGCAGCACCTCTGCCAAGGCTTAGTCATACCCCGCTTTTCTGCCAAGAACCGGGGCAGGCCGGAAGGCCCAATGCCGCAAGATGATGGTCATGGAAAAGTGATTGCCGCGAAAGCGGGCGGCGGGCGCGTGCCACTGCCTGTTTTATATCCCGAGGGTTGTGTAAATAATAATCACACATTCATTGAAATTTTACAGTTATTATGGATAACCACGCGTTAACCATAAATACAAAATAGCATATTAATGGAATGTATACGGCCGAATAGGTTGCAGACTTCTATCGATTGTCCAGTTGTTCGAGGGATCGTTCATTCTATCCTTCGGTGAGTGAGTTGAAAAAATGAAAAGCAACAGAGCCTCGAAGCGTATCCTGTCAAATATCCCGTCCCGCGTTGTCCTGGCTTTGGCCTGCGCTCTGTCGGGGGCGTCTGCCGCCCAGGCGCAGTCCATGAATTACGGTTCGCTGGAAGATCTGTTCGGCGAGGCGGTGACGACATCCGCCACAGGCAAGCCGCAGCGCGCCAGCGAGGCGCCGGCGCCCATGACCATCATCTCCGCCGAGGAGATCGCCCGGTCCGGTGCGCGCGACATTCCCAGCGTCCTGAACCGGGTGGCTGGCGTGGACGTGGAGACGTGGGGTGTCGCTGGCGCTGATGTGGGTGTGGATGGCTACAACCAGGGTAACAATCCACGCCTGCTGGTGCTGGTGAACGGCCGGCAGGTCTACCTGGACCATTATGGCGTCACCATCTGGTCCGCCATTCCTGTCCAGCTGGCTGAAATCCGCCAGATCGAAGTGGTCAAGGGGCCCCAGGCGGCCTTGTTCGGCTTTAACGCCGTGTCCGGCGTCGTCAACATCATCACCTACAACCCCCTGTATGACAATGTCGGCACGGCCCAGGTGACGGTGGGCACGCAGGGACAGAAGGAGGTCAGCGTCGTCAAGAGCGTGAAGCTGGGCGACAAGGTGGGCGTGCGACTGTCCGCCGGTGGCTGGAACATGGACGAATATGGGACATCCTCAGATGTGCTGGTCCGCCATCTGCGGGACAACCAATCCCTGCGCCGCACGGCTTCGCTGGACAGCCTGGCCCAGATCAGCCCCACGGTGCAGGCCGGATTTGAAGGTACCTGGGCCCGCGCCGACCTGTTCGAGGTGGGTGCGCTGCAGGAACCGCACCAGGGCATCTACCAAGTTCGTTCCTTCAAGGGCACGGTCAAGGCCGACACTGACTGGGGCCTGATCGAGGCCACAGCTTACAACAACCATCTCGATTTCACGCTGCACTATGTCAACAACGGTGCGCCAGGTACCTACGCCAGCACCACCGGCACCACCGTGGTCCAGTTGCAGGACCTGGTGAAAATCACGCCCAGCCTGACGACGCGCGTGGCGATGGAATATCGCGACAACAGCATCGATTCCACGCCCGTCCAGGGCGCCACGACGGGCTACCAGGACTTCGCCCTTGTCAACATGTACG